>CAJKWP010000066.1 GCA_905203645.1 uncultured Christensenella sp. | reverse complement strand
TTAGAAATGCTAACTTTGAACAAATTGTCAAAGTACGAGAGTTTGTCGGCAAATATCTTGGAAATGAAATTCTTGCAACATTTGACAGTATTTGGGTTGAAAAAAGTGATGAAAAGGCGTTATTTTTGCAAAAATTGAAAGAAAAACAAACTTTAAGTCAAACAGATAAACAACAATAAATTGCTTTGAAAAAATGTAAAAAAATCTGACAAGGTTTAATTTTGTCAGATTTTTTTGTTAACTTGCTTTGCAAGTGTGTATTGCATTTGAATTGTAACTATGTTATACTGAAAACGAAGGAAAAATTGATGACAAACCAAAATAGCACTTTAAACAAAAAAATAAATTTGAAAAATTTCATTGTTCCAACAAGATTGAAAAATACTGATAAGTACAAAAAAGTTGATGACAGTCTTGATACAACAGATTTGGTATTTCTGAATTCTGTTCAGGAAATTTATAATTATACTTTTGACATCGATGCGAGTTTGTCCAAAGAAAAGCGTATAGTCACAGTAACAGATTGGGCTTTGGTTAACGGAGCCTTTCAAGATCGTGACGAAGAAACTTTGTCGGGCAAACCTGGTGGTGCTGTATATTTGTTACGAGATCCTTGGTCAATATGTATGACACTAGTTGTAAGTGGAAGCGATTTTGATTTTGTTTATTTTGATGCGATACACTACTCATTTCGTCCCGCTGTGCATGTTGACATTGATGCTGTGTTGTCTGCCAAAAGTATGTCAGACAATGTTTTCAAAATTGATGCTGTAAAAAACAAAAAAGGCAAAGTCCTTTATCACACAATGGAGTTTGGTGAATTTCCAAAAAGTTTTGTTGGCGAAAAATTCAATTTGGAATTGGAAAATGCATACGAAAAAAAGTTGTTGCAAGCAACGGGGAAAGAATATATTGGACGTTTTGAAAACGATGGAAAATGTATTTTTCACAACGAATATGAATACAACGGACAAAAGTACGTTCGTGTGAACAGTGCATCTTATGACAACCAAAACTTTTTTTCAGATGGCACAAAAGTTTTGTATAATCAAATCTATTGGCTAAAAGTTGAACCTCTTACTTGGATGATAATGAATTGGAATAATCTTCCAAAACAGATCAACCCACAGGGGGATGCAAGTGCTGGAATTTTAGACTTGATCACTGAGCAAGCAATAGAAAATCTTCCTTTCAATTTAGGATATGGTGAAAATGACTATTGCAATCTTTGGCAAAACAGCATTATTCGCTCATACCTTAATGGCTATAACACTCAACAACAAATTGCCAAAGGTAATGGAAATTCAAAATATAAAGCAGAGAAAAATTTTGACTTTACAAAACATAACTTTATGACAGAAGCTTTTTCAAATGTATTAAGTTTGACAAAAGAAGCAAATGTGAATGTGAAAAAAAGAAAAGGTTATGGCGTAAGAATTGCTGACAAGCCACTTTCGGTTGACGAACAGATAAAGTTTTATATTGAAAAACGCAAGCCCTTTATGCTTCACGGCCCAAGCGGTGTGGGAAAAACAAGAAGAATTGAAGAATCCGACCCTGACTTTGTATCTATTGTCCTTCGAAATGGCATTTTGCCAGAAGAAGTGATTGGAAAAACAATATACCTTTCTG
>CAJKWP010000065.1 GCA_905203645.1 uncultured Christensenella sp. | reverse complement strand
TTGTTATTTTCCATTTTTTTATTATTTTAATTTTATATTTTTTTCTGTTTATTTTTTTTTAATTATTTTGAATTTTTGTAATTTTTGTGCACTTTTAACATTATTTTGTTATTTTTTTGCATTTTTTATATGTTTTTTTGCATTTTTTATGCTGCTTTCCATTCTTGTGGCATTTGTCGATTATTCAAAAACCATGTTGTATCTTTGAGCAAAGTGTTGTTGTTTGAACAATTTACACTTACATCTTGACCCGCGGAACTTGTTACGACAATATTTCCATTCAAACTTTCAAAGGAAACAATTTTGTATTCTGTGTTGCCGTATCTATCCTTCTTTTCAGTGACCCCGTCGTCTTCGTATTCGACTGCAATGGTGGCAACGCTTGGCACGTAAATTTTGTCAGTGTATTTTGCGATACGATTTATGAACAGCTGAGTTGGAAACATATTTTCCAACTTGTTGGTGTATTCACAACTGCCTGCAACGCAGGTCGAAATACAGATTTTGGGTTTTATGACTTCAAGCAATTCTTGATTCGAAGACGTTTTGCTTCCATGATGTCCTGCTTTGAAAAGGTCAACTTGTGGCAAAGTGTTGTTTTCTACAAGTCTTTTTTCGCCGTCTTTTTCAAGGTCGCCAGTAAACAAAAAGTGTCTTGAACCTTGATTTATCATAAAGCAAACCGAATAGTTATTTTCGTCGGCGCAATTGTTTTCATAATAATAATTGTACAAAATTTCAAGTTCGATACTGTTGCCAAGGTCATACTTTCTTTGTGCGCCGTCTTGGGTTTGATTGTAACATTCAAGTGCCGAAAAATGTTTTGTGCCAGTTGCAACTTTTGCATCCCTTTGTGACACATAGTCATTGTAAACTTGACTTGTTTTGTTTGTAAGTGGAAAGTCTATGATTGTGTCAACTTGATATCTTGTAAACAAACTTTTATGACTTGAACTTCCCGCATAGCCTGCGATATGGTCTTTGTCCGCATGTGTGGCAATCATGTACTCTATTTTGCCGTCGGAAACAAATTTGTTGTCAACCGACAAATAATTGTAAATGATGGTTGAACTTGACCTGTCGGGTCCCGAATCAACAATAATATCCACATCGCCAACTTTTATATAAACACAATCGCCCGTATTTTTTGTTTTTAAATCCAAAAAATGTATGGACAAATCGCCCGATACTATCGTGTCATCATCATCCGAATTTTGCTCAAAATATTTTTGGATAAAAGCACTTATTTGTTCATAATTTCTCCAAACAAAAAATGCAATAAATGCCAAAACCAAAATCAAAAGAATAATTGCAATAATCTTCCCAGTGTTGTTTTTCTTTTTTGCCATAACAGTTTCCTTTTGTTTATCATATTTGAAATTCAAAAATTTTGCGACATAACCAATCTTTGTAAATCAATTCCAAGTTTAACATATTTTGACAAAATTTGACAACCCCAAAACACACAATATGCCAAGCAAAAAAAAATTGCAATCGGTTCAAAATGTAACTTGGAAACAATACAAAACAAAATCTTTTGTGATATAATATTTTCCACTTACAAGTTTTGACAAACAACACAGGAGAAAAAATGAAACTTTTCAATTTGAATATTTGCAACAAAAAAGACAACAATCAACAAATCGTCGACCTTGTAAACACTTGTGCGTGCGACATAGTAACTATCCAAGAATCTATGCGGGCTCTTGACAAAGATGTTGACCCATTTTATGACAGTTACAATGTTTTAAAAAATCAAACAAATTATCAAAACGATTTTTTTGGCGCTGTGTGGGTTGCAAAAACACGCAAAAATAATGGCATTATTACAAAGGATTTTGGCGGATATATTGAACAAGGCAATCAAATTTTGACAAATTTGCCAATTATTCAAGCAAAAAACGTATTTTTTTATCAAGAATATTCAACCTTTGAAGACGAAACAAATTTCAGACAAAATGACCACCCAAGGGCATTTGTTGACGCAATCTTGCAAGTCGGTGACAAAAGTTTGCAAATAATCAACATTCACGGAAATTGGAGTGCAGACAAAAACGGAAACAAAAGGACAAAAAATCAAACAAAAATATTGCTCAAAAAAATCCGAACAGACATCCCTTGCATTGTGGTTGGCGATTTCAATTTGTTACCCCAAACAAAAGAAATAAAACTTTTAAGCAAAAAAATGCGAAACTTGGTGTTTGAATATGACATAAAGTCCACTCGCCCAGACTTTGACGACGGACTGGACACCGGCAACATAATTTGCGACTATGTTTTTGTAAACGACAAAGTCAAAGTAAACAATTTCTCCGTGCCACAAAACACCGCCTCCGACCACTATCCAATGATTTTGGATTTTGAAATTTGAAAAAGCAAATTGTCCCTGTCCAATTCTTTGACGTCAGCATTGATTACTTGGTTGGCAGATAAAAGTAAATATTTATTGACTTTGCTTTTGCCAACTGATAAAATAATGACATAATTTTGCGTCCATAGTTTTTTTGAGATATACTATGTACGCCACATTTGCGTCCATAGTCTTTTTGAGATATACTATGTACGCCACATTTGCGTCCATAGTCTTTTTGAGATATACTATGTACGCCACATTTGCGTCCATAGTCTTTTTGAGATATA
>CAJKWP010000064.1 GCA_905203645.1 uncultured Christensenella sp. | reverse complement strand
TGGAGCATAAATGACTTGCCTTTTTCGATGTAAAACTTTATCTGTTCGTCAACCGAAAGTGGTTTATTGGCAATTTTTACGCCATAGCCCCTTTTTCTTGCGGGTTTTGTCATTGTATTTTCTTTTACATTGTAATCAAATGCTTCGGACAAAAAGTTGTTTTGTTCAAAATTGAAACTTTGAAGAGCTTTGTATCCCTTATGTCCATTTCCGCGTTCAATTTCTTTGTGGTTGTCATAACCATTAAGATATGAACGTTGAATACTGTTTTGCCAATGGTTTCGGTTTGGACCTTCATACTTTGTATGGAAAGGAACACCACCAAGTATTGCTTCTTCGGTTTGAGCAACAACAGTTTTTGCCTTACCTTTGCCTTTTGGGTTAATTTGCTTTGGCAACTGATTCCAGTTTATTATTTCCCAACTTATTGGCTCAACTTTCACCCAATGGGCACCTTCAAACTTCAATATTTTACCATCAGAAAGTTGCTTTTCTTTTTCAAATCTGTCAACAACCCTTACAAATTTTTGATTTCCAAATGTATATTCTTGGTTGTAAACAACTTTGTTTTGATCTTCAACGGTGGCAATATATTTTTTGCCGGTTGGCGTCATAACGCCTTTTGAAAAAGCAGTTTCGAGTTGTCTGTTTGTATCATCACCAACGTAAGATTTTGGAAATTGTCCAAATTCAAAAGTGTAATTGATGTTCTTTTTGTCAATTTTGTGTTCTGCGATTTGGAACACTTGTTTTGATTTGTATCTTGCTTCGATTACTGCATCCAAATCCAGTTGCATCATTGGTCTTGTTCCAATTTCAGTGCTTTTTCCATATTGATTGGAAACAGCGCCACTTCCATAAACAACATCCACTATATTATCAAAACCAGTACTTGCACTGCGAAGCCAAGTTTTGCAACGTTTCCTGGCTTGAGAACTTGAAAAACTTATCCCATTCAAAACGGCATAATCGGATGGATAGCAAACATTTTGACTTTCGTCCAATTCTTCGACTTCACTTGCCGAAGGCAAATAAACCATATCTTTTGTTTCACCGCCCTTGACAAACATATTTTCAAGCGTTGGGGTGACTATAAACTTTTTGATATCCATAAATATCTCCTTGTTTGTCTTTATTGTATCACAATATATTTTATTTTTCAATACCTTTCTGAAATTCGTACCTTGCCCCGAACAAAAAAAGATATATTTTCTGCCAACAAAAAATTGGGTCTTGACAAAAACTTTAAAAGCGTGTAAGATATTTACAACAATCTCGTATGTCCATTCCAGATTGGTGAATGTTGGGAATATTTGAAAAAATCTTCTTATGAATGGCAATAACGCATACAATATTTCTTTGCTGTGTTTTATTGTTGTCAGATTAAGGAGGTTTTTTATTTTACAGCACAATCAAAAAAGAATAACAAGGAGAAAAAAATGAAAGTAATTATTGGAACAAAAAATCCGGGAAAAATAAATGGTGCTTTGCAAGCACTTGAAGGATATTATGAAGACATACAAATTCAAGGCATAAGTGCCGCATCCGAAGTGAGCGACCAACCTGTGAATGAAGAAACATACTTGGGCGCAGTAAATCGTGTAAAAAACACAATGAAATTTGCTCAAAATCAAAATATCGACGCAGACCTTTTTATGGCTGTCGAATCGGGACTTGTCAAAAAATTTGGACATTGGTACATAACAAACATCGCTGTTGTAAGCGACAAATTTGGCAATTTCAGCACAGGAATGAGCGCAAGTTTTCCAGTACCTGAAAAATATATACAAGATATAAAACAAAACACACTTGGCACAGTTATGGACAAAATTTTTCACGAAACCGACCTTAGAAGTTCAACTGGCGGAATTGGAATTTTGACACACGAAAAAATCACTCGCATCGATTTGAACAAACAAGCATTTACAATGGCACTCACCCAGTTTATAAACGGCAAAATTTGGCGCGATGAAAAAGCACCAAAAATTGATAGTGAGTCAAGTTTGCAATTTTAAATACAAAAAAACAAAAAAAAAGGAAGAAATTTTGAATAAAAAACACTCAATTTCTTCTTTTTTTTATGATTTGTTATTTTTCCATTTTGCTTTGATTTTTCTGCTGCTTTTTGTTCAACTCATCCAAAAAGATTGCCTTTTCATCACTTTTTTCAACCCAAATACTGTCAAATGTTGCAAGTATTTCATTTCCAAGGTATTTGCCGACAAACTCTCGTACTTTGACAATTTGTTCAAAGTTAGCATTTCTAAGTGACATTGCCAACGCAAATTTCGCATCAAAATTCACTGGAATTTCACTGATTTCAAAATTATCTTCAACAACATCTTCAACTGTAATTGGATCAGTTTTTGCAAAATCAACGAATGATGCTGCAATATCTCTTCCTGTTTTGTTTGCAATGAGTTCCATGGAAATGTAACCGTCGTTGTCATAAATAATATCACTTATCTGTTCCCATGCACGTGGATCCAATGCGTGCTTTGGTGGCTCTTCAGTGTCATAAGGTGAATAAAACACCTTTTTGCCAAAAGTTGCAACATAATTTGCAACCAGTGGATGTATTTTTGTTCTGCCTTCTTTCCCAGATGGTTCGCTTCCCCATTCAAGCCATTCTTGAATTTCTGGTTTCAAATATATATGTGCATCAAATCTGCGGAACAATGGTTCG
>CAJKWP010000063.1 GCA_905203645.1 uncultured Christensenella sp. | reverse complement strand
CCACATATATAGCTTTTTTTTGCTTTGTATTTTTTATTCACACAACAAAAAGAAAAGACATAGACTGCTTATAAGGATAACAAAAGATGAACAACACTTGGCTTTTGATAATTGGTCTTTGTGCACCATTTCTGGCGACCAGTCTTGGTGCAGCGACCGTTTTATTTTTCAAAAAAATAAACTCTAAAATTGAAAAAATTGCACTTGGTATTTCTGGTGGCATTATGCTTTCGGCATCGTTTTTGTCACTTATATTTCCGTCCATGGAACTTTGCGAGCAGCAAAACAAACCCGCATATATCCACGTTACCGTTGGCTTGCTTGCTGGACTTTTGTTCTTGTTTTTGACAGACGTTTTGCTTGCAAAAAAAGCGGGCAATCAAAACAAATTTATGCTTGTCACCGCTATAACTTTGCACAATTTTCCCGAAGGAATGATAATCGGACTTTCACTTGGCTTGGCTATATTTTCACCAAGCATAGTATCTTCTGCAAGTGCACTTACACTTGCACTTGGAATTGCAATCCAAAACATACCCGAAGGCAGTGCGGTGTCAATGCCACTTATGGCAAAAGGCACAAGCAAAAAGAAAGCGTTTTGGATTGGCGTGCTTTCGGGCATAGTCGAACCCATTGGATCTGTTTTGGCAATCTTGCTTGTTGAATTTGTATCATCAATACTTCCATTTTTGCTTTGCTTTTCGGCAGGAACAATGCTGTTTGTAACCACAAAAGAACTTATCCCCGAAAGTCAACAATCTGACCAACCCGTCGGACTCATATCCTTTTTCGCCGGATTCCTTCTTATGCTTGTCCTTGACATCGCGCTGGGGTAAACCACAACAAAAAACGAGCCCGAAAGCCCGCAATTTTTGCTGGTGCCGAAGCCTTAGTGAACAATGCACAATTTAGTAAACTCGACCCATTTTACCCCAAGCGCATTTATGTGGACAGAAAAAGACGGCAAAAGGGCAAGTGGAAACTTAAAATGTGCCAAATGAGAGCGATTCTGCAGACATCAAAGATGTCGAAGCCTAGCGGTGCGACAACACTTTTAAGTAAGACACTTGCCTCTTGCCGTTTTTCTGAAAACACCCTTAAGTAAGATTGTAATACAAAACCACTTTCTCATCCTTTTCCAATGGTGAAACAAGGTCGGGATTTTGATTCAGAAGTTGTTCTTCGGTTACTTTGAGTTCCTTTGCAATATCCCAAATTGTGTCGCCTGTTTTTGCAAAATAAATTTCTATTGCACTGTCGTTTTGTGGCAAAGTACGTGTTTCGTTAATTTTTGTAACGACTTCAACTTCGGTGTCATAAGACAATTCGGCATAGACTTTGATTTTGCAATCATAGTACACTTCTCTGCCACGCTTTGCCATGCAATCACAGTCTGTAAGTATCGCATTGCAGTTGACTTTTACATTGTCTGTTTCGATATCGGTTTTTTCACTTACTTTGAATGGAATTTCCATTTCAACCGAATTGATTTTGTTTTCGTCATCATTAAGGTAAATAACGTTTGTATTTACAATTCCTTCAACAACAATTTGTCCATCTTCGAAATATGAATTTGTAATCATAAGTGTTGGGCAAGAACTTGCCAAAACTTTGTCAATTCGTGGGTCTTCTTCACCAAGTGAAAGATTTCCTTCGATTTTTGATTCAAAATATTTTGGTGGATAAAAGCCAACTGATTGATACTTTTGTTTTGTTACTTCAAGTTCACTTTTTGTACTGTAAATATCTTCGACAGTATCCATTTTGTTTGTGACAAAACCGCGAACACATAATTTTGCAGGAGTTGTTACAATCAAATTCATTTGATTGTCTGCTTCTTCCAAAACGACCTTTACACCATCATTTTTGATTTTAACAAAGGCGTTTACGGTCATATCTGGCTTCGCATTTTCAAGCATTGCTTCTTCTTTGAAATCTTGACATAATTGGAAAGGTTTGAATTTGTTTTCATGTGTAAGTGCAACAATTTGTGTGCAGACAATGCCTGAAACCGACACAAAACCATCTCCGCTTGTAATATTTGTGACCAAAGCGTTGCTATCAAGTAACAATACCTTTTTGATATTTTCGCCTGCTGGTGCGGTGGTTTCAACCGTAAAATCCACACAATTCATTCCGCAGAATGTATTGATATCAATCTCATCGGTTTTTATGCAAACATCATCGTCGTATTCAAAAGAATCAAGTTCAACATTTTCTGCAATATCCAAACTTGTTTCGACTGTAACAATAATCTTTATTCCATTGTTTTCTGCAACAACAGGATTTACACCAACCAATTCTGTTTTTGCAAAACCTTTTGTGCCCGCAGTCAAAGCATCATTTTTGATTGTGTCCGCAAAATTGCAATTTGTTGTAACTGTGTTGATTTGGTCGTCTTCAGTTCTGTAAGTAACCGAAATCATAACATCGCCACCAAATTTGCACTCCTTTTCAAAAAATTCTGCACTGTTTGTCTGTGCCTTTGCATTGATTGCCAATACTTTGTCCAACTCCCCATCAAGATTGGCAAAACACTCTACTGGTGTTTGCTTGACGATTTTGTCTTGCTTGTGTGCCAACAAATTCTTTATTCCTTCCATCTATGCCTCCCTTTTTCCTTATATTCTATTAAAGCAAAATCTTGTTTATAACCAAAAAACAAAAAAATTGGCGTTGTTTTTGTTGAACAAAATTTTTGAGTGTATCTTTTGTGATTTCAAATCGCATTTTAAAATGTATACTTCAATGTATTCACTCACCTTGAAAATAATACATTCAAAACAAAAAAAACGACCTGCGTTTTACAAGTCGTTTTGAATTTGTTTTTTTTGTTTTATTTTTATATATCTTTTTTATTTTATATAC
>CAJKWP010000062.1 GCA_905203645.1 uncultured Christensenella sp. | reverse complement strand
AAAAAGCAAACATAATTGCTTGCTTTTATAAATCGAACTTGTTGTCATTTAAATTTTTATCAAGAAGTAAACTCAATTTGTATCTTATCAAATAGGATATTTGCGTTTTTAAACCTTCTTCACTTCCGAATTGTTTTGAAACAATGTTGTTTACTTCTTCCTCGCATTTTTTCAGCAGTTCAATATCCCCTTCAAATGGATTTGTATAATTTGGGTCCACAAATAACGTCCTGTCAAACATTTGATAAATATTTTTTTCATGATTAAGCAAATTTTTATATCTTGGTGTTAATACAGAAATATTATCATCCATTCCAAAATTAACTATCTGTGCAAGACACAACTCATCAAAAGTTAACTGTTTTATTGAATAATCTCTTAAATGTCCGTTATATTTTCTTAAAAGTCTTTTGTAATCTTGCCTATTTTTTTCATCCATAATTTTGAACGAGAGCAGTCTGATAACAAAATTTACTTCGGATTCAAACAACACAAACAAATATTCAATATCAATGTTAAAGTTTTCATCGTCAATGAAAATATTTTTTCGTGATGGATTTTCATTGGGTAAAACAAATTTCAATTTACGTCTTGAAAGTGAAAACTCATCACAGATATTGTCAAGTGCAAGTTGAATACAGTACATTTGTTGATAATATTTCAAACCACTCCAAACATATGGCAAAAAAACCAAATAAAAATTGTGTTTGTGAAAGATTGCCGGTTCATCTTGGTTCAAATATATATCAGTATGTATGCAACCATCATCTTCATATATCTGCCAGGCCGTATTTAATGTATCTATTATATCTTTGCACTTTTTTTCATATTTTTTTTGCTCTCTCACTTCTTTATTCTTTCCAAACATAATCTCACCTCTGATTTATTATAGCAAAAAACATCTATACAGTCAAGGTTCGTTTTTCTTGTAAAAAAAACAAGGTTGAAACAACCTTGTTTAAGTATTTATTTTGTTTTTCAAGTCCTGTCATTAAGTTTGATTCCAGGTCCCATACTGCTTGCTACGGTAACATTTTTGATATATTGTCCTTTTGCAGCAGCTGGCTTAGCTTTGTTGATTGCCTGCATAATTGTTTGATAGTTTTCAAGCAATTTTTCAGCACCAAAACTTGCTTTACCAATGATTACGTGAACGTTGTTAAACTTGTCAAGTCTGTATTCAACTTTACCAGCTTTTACGTCATTGATAGCTTTTGTAACGTCGTTTGTAACTGTACCACTCTTTGGGTTTGGCATAAGACCTTTAGGTCCAAGGATTCTTGCTATTCTTCCTACAACACCCATCATATCTGGTGTAGTAATACAAACATCAAAATCCAACCAGTTTTCGCCTTGAATCTTTGCGACAATTTCTTCAGCGCCAACGTAGTCAGCACCAGCTTTTTCAGCTTCGTCAGCTTTGTCACCTCTTGCGATAACCAAAACTTTTACACTTTTACCAGTTCCATGTGGAAGGACTACAACGCCACGAACTTGTTGATCAGCGTTACGTCCATCGACACCCAATCTGAGGTGTAATTCGATACTTTCATCAAATTTTGCTTTTGCAGTTTGAACAGCCAAAGCCAAACCTTCTTGTGGTTCATAAAGTTTTGTAGAGTCAACCATAGCGGTAATTTCTTTCATTCTTTTTGCCATAATCTCTCCCCTTATTCTTCCACAACAACGCCCATGCTTCTTGCAGCACCTTCAACCATGCTCATTGCGCTTTCCAAAGAAGCAGCATTGAGGTCAGGCATTTTTGTTTTTGCAATTTCTTCTACTTGAGCTTTTGTAATTTTTGCGACTTTTGTTTTGTTTGGTTTTGCTGAACCCTTTTCAATTCCACAAGCTTTCTTGATAAGAACAGCTGCTGGAGGTGTTTTGAGTACAAAGTCAAAACTTCTGTCTTGATAAATAGTTATCACTACAGGGATGATAAGTCCTGCTTGTTGTGAGGTCTTATCGTTGAATTCTTTGGTAAATGCAGCAATATTGATTCCGTGAGGACCAAGTGATGAACCAACTGGAGGTCCAGGTGTTGCTTTACCGGCAGGAAGTTGTAATTTTACAACTGCTGAAACTTTTTTTTCTGCCATTTTTCTCTCTCCTTTTTGCAGTATATAAGTGGTGTTTCCAAGTTTAAACTCTCCCACTTTCCAAGGCAACGCCTTGATTTATTTTAAAAAGCCTTGCGACTTATTAAAACCAAAATTAGTCATTGATTTTGCGAATTTGATCAAAATCCAAATCAACAGGTGTTTCACGACCAAACATTTCAACGTTGACTTTTGCTCTTTGATTTTCATTGTCAACAGACAAAACAACACCAATCAAGGTATTCAATGGTCCGTCGATAACTTCAATCTTGTCACCTTCAACAAGATTCGTTGGTAAAGCAATTTTTTCAAGACGCATTTTTCTTACTTCGTCTTCGGTCAAAGCGAGTGGTCTTCCCTTTGGTCCAACAAAACCTGTAATACCACGTGTTCTGGTAACATTGTGCCAGAGGTCATCACCGTATTTCATCTTAACAAGCAAATAGCATGGCATAACTTTGCGTTGAACAAGTTTTTTCTTGCCGTTTTTGTCTTCAATAACATCTTCCATAGGGATAACTATTTCAAAGATACGGTCTTTAAGATTGTACTTGTCAACAACTGTTTCCAAATTTTCTTTTGCTACATTTTCATAACCTGAAAAAGTATGAAGAACATACCATTTCGCTTCCAAGGTATCTGGGTCTAACATTTCCATAATAATCTCCTATCTCAGCTCAAAGCACTGGTAAACAAATCGAACAACAAAGAAAGCAATTTGTCAATGCCAAACAATACAACTGTAAATATAATCATTACAGCGATAACAACACCAGTCTTCTTTACAACTTTTGAAAAACTTGGCCAAGATACTTTTTTAAGTTCTGAAACCGTTTCTTTCGTCTTTTTTGCAACGACATTTGGTTTGTTTTCTTTTTTCTTGGTTTTCTTTTTCGAATCGTTTTCTTTTGACTGATCTTTTTTGGAATCCTTTGTTTCTTTTGACTTTTTGTTGTCTTTCAAAACTTCAGCATTTTTATCTTCCAAATCTTGATTTGTTTGCTCTGTTGATTCTTCCTCGATTTGTATCATTTGAACTTCAACTTCTTCTTCGGTTAATTCACTGTTAATATCATGTTTTTTGGACATAATTCCCCCGATAAATTTGGTTTACAAAAACTATTTTGTTTCCTTGTGCAAAGTATGCTTTCCACATCTGGAACAAAATTTGTTCATTTCTATTCTTTCTGTGTTTGTCTTTTTGTTTTTGGTTGTAGCATAGTTTCTTTCTTTACATTCTGTACAAGCCAATGTAACATAAGTTCTTGCTGGATTTGCCATAATTTTTTCTCCTAAAAAATAACACCTTCTTCAAGATGCTGACTAATTCTAGCATATAAAATAAGACAAGTCAATAATTTTTTACACATTTCAACAAAAAACTTTGGTAAAAAAATTTATTCTTTTAATAGATTTTT
>CAJKWP010000061.1 GCA_905203645.1 uncultured Christensenella sp. | reverse complement strand
GCGTTTGCAAATATTTCAAAAACTTTTTCATGTTGATATTTTTTGTAAAAGTATTTATTTTATGCAAAGTCAATTTTGATTTTTGAAGTTTGAAGTGTACAAAATAATTAAAAAAACTACAACTTTTAATTTTTTGTCAAAATGCTACTTTTGAGCATATATATTTTGGGAAAGGAGATTTTTTTATGTTTTTTCGAAATATGAATTTGCAAAATCGCAATGTTTTAAGGGATATTGCAAACAGCACGCCATTTGCAATCGCAAGGATAAAAGGCTCACAGGAGTACCCAGATATTGTTGGAACAGTCAAATTTTTCAACACTACAAATGGTGTGATAGTTTTCAACGATATCAAGGGTTTGCCACAAACTCAAACAAATATTTTTGCTGAACACATACATCAAAACGACGAATGTGTTGGTGATTTTGAAAGTGCTGGTGCACACTTTAATCCAACTGACGTTCCACATCCACAGCATGCTGGCGATTTGCCACCACTTTTTTCGGCTGGTGGAAACGCACTGAGTGCAGTTTTGACTGACCGCTTTACTTTAAACCAAATAATTGGCAAAACTGTTATTATTCATGAAAACCCAGATGACTTTGTTACTCAGCCATCAGGAAATTCAGGTGCAAGGATTGCTTGTGGAATAATCGAAAGATACAACTTTTGATTTTGCTTTTTGCGGATATCAAAAATATACAAAACAAATAAACATATGTACATATACAAATTTTAAACTTTTTGAATTTGTATCAAAGAATGTTCATTTATGCAACTGTGCATACAAAAAAACAAAATTATATATGCACATATATGCATACAAAAAAAGAAAAGCCAACAAGACTTTTCTTTTTGTTTGATTGGCGGAAGGAACAGGATTTGAACCTGCGGTGCCGCGAAGCACACACGCTTTCCAAGCGTGCACATTAGACCACTCTGACATCCTTCCATGATTTCTGCCGTCATTGTGAAACTTTCAAGCCAAGTTATCATAACATACTTTGAAAAGATTTACAAGTTTTTTTTGAAAAAGGTTGCGGGGGAATTTATGAAAATAGAAAAGTACAAAAGTTTGGTCGGGAATACTCCTTTTGCACAAATTGTTTGCAGAGTCAATGGCAAACTAAAAAATGTTTTTGCAAAGTTGGAGTGGTACAATCTTTCGGGCAGTATAAAGGACAGGGTTGCTTTTTATATACTGAATTATGCAATCAAAAACAAGTGCATACAAAAAGGGCAAAGCATTGTCGAAGTAACAAGCGGTAACACTGGAATCTCGTTTTGTGCTTTTGGTGCCCTTTTGGGATACAAGATTGAAATTTTGATGCCCGAATGGATGAGTGATGAACGCAAAAAACTTATGAAGAGTTACGGAGCGAATTTGCGTTTGCTTTCAAAAGAAGAAGGTGGTTTTTTGAAAGGTCTTGAACTTTTGAAGACTGATTATAAAAACGAATTTTTGCCATTGCAATTTGAAAACAGGCTCAATGTAAATTGTCATTATTACACAACAGGGAAAGAAATTTGCAAGGCACTTTTTTCAAATGATATTGTACCAGACAACTTTGTGGCAGGAGTGGGAACAGGTGGAACGCTGATTGGATGTGCCAAAAGATTGAAAAAAGATTTCAAAGATATAAAAGTTTATGCTATGGAACCAGCAAGTTCGCCAACGCTGAAAGTAGGCAAAAAGGTTGGCGTGCATTTGATAGAAGGCATTTCTGATGACTTTGTGCCAAAAATTTACAACCCCAAGTTGGTTGATGATATAGTTGATGTGGGAAATGAAGAAGCGATTTATTTTGCAAATCTGCTTGCAAAAAAACTTGGGTTGGCAGTTGGAATTTCGTCAGGAGCAAATTTTGCAAGTGCATTGAAGCTTGATGGAAACACAGTTACAATCTTTGCCGACGACAACAAAAAGTACCTTTCTACACACCTTTGCAAACCCAACGATTACAAGCCAGATTTTGACTTTGAATTGATTGATATGAAAATTTTATAATGGTTTATGTGTAAATTTTATATTGCATACTTATACAGATAAGTGTATAAATATGCAAAAATATTTATATATAAAAACTTTGAAAATCTTGTTTTAAAACAACGAAAACAAAATTTTTGTGTTTGTATCATAATCATTTGTAAAAAAAATTGATTTGTGTTAGGATATTAAATATAAAAAATCGATTTTCTTTTGGAGATGAATATGAAAATTTTGGCAGAAAGATTTTTGGATGAGAAACAAGCAAAACAGTTTTGGGATAAAAGCATTTTTGATATGCTTGACGTTGCATTCTTTTTGACAGATTGCGGACTTTCAAAGCAGGGCAAGGAATTTTGTGATATCTTTGCAAATCAAAATGTTATGGCTGTTGTTGCAAATTATAAATTCAATTTTGAACTTGTAAAAAAATTTTTGGGTGTACCATCGATTTATGTTGCAAGAAATACAAATCTTGACAATTTTCAAGACGTGACAAGGGACAAAACTTTGTGTGTCAAAGACGAACGTTTGGCACAAAAATATGCCGATGTTACAAGTGTTTTGCAAAAGGAATTGGATATTGCCAAAAAAGAAATTTTGGGATTGAAGTAAAACAAAAATATCAAACTTAAATCAAGTTTGATATTTTTTTATTTGTTTTTTTGTAATTTTTTTGTTTGATAAACATTTTTGAAATATATTTAAGTAGATGGGAAATTGTAAAGGCGGAAATTATAAAAAAAAATTGAAAATGCTTTAAAAACGAAAAATATTAAGTAAAAATAGCAAAAAAACATTAAATATTATATATTTTTTGTAAAATTGTGATAAAATACATACGCAAACAGAAAACAGAAGGAGAAAATTTTGTGAGAGTATTTTTGGTTGTTATTGACAGTTTTGGTGTTGGTGAATTGCCCGATGCTGACAAGTATGGTGACAAGGGTAGCAACACATATAAAAATATTTATTTGCAAACAAAAGTAAAATTGCCATTTTTGACCAGTTTGGGTCTTGACAATATTGATGGTGTAAATATTGAAAGCAAGCAAAATCTTATTGGCAGTTTTGGAAGAATGAGTGAAAAGACCGCAGCAAAGGACAGTGTCGCGGGTCATTATGAAATTGCGGGAATTGTTCTTGAACATCCTTATCCTGTTTTCCCAGATGCGTTTGACCGTGAACTTATGCATAAACTTGAAGATGCGTGTGGTGTAAAATTTTTGGGGAATGAAGTTGCAAGCGGAACTGAGATTATTGCCAGACTTGGCGAAGAGCATTTGAAAACTGGAATGCCAATAATTTATACTTCGCAAGACAGTGTTTTGCAAATCGCTGCCGACGAAGAAACTTTTGGACTTGAAAGACTTTACAAAGTATGCGAAATTGCAAGGGAAGTTTGCAATGGAAAATACAATGTTGCTCGTGTGATTGCAAGACCATTTTTGAAGATTGATGGCAAGTTTATTCGCACGGAAAACAGGCATGATTATGCAAAATTGCCACCACAAAAAAGCATGCTTGATTATTTGAATGAAGCCGGTTTTGATACAATTTCGATTGGTAAAGTTTATGATATATTTTGCGGACAAGGCATAAATAAGGCGATAGTTGCAAAAAACAACAAACAAGGATTGGATGCTTTGGAAAATGTATCAAAGCAAGATTTTGATGGTTTGTGTTTTGCAAATTTGGTCGATACAGATATGCTTTATGGACACCGCAACAATGTTGTTGGCTATGCCGAAGCGCTCAAAGAAATTGATATGCGTCTTGACAAAATGAAAGATAACCTTTCAAAAGACGATGTTTTGATTGTGACCGCTGATCATGGTTGTGACCCAACAACTTCAAGCACTGACCATACGCGTGAATATGTGCCACTTTTGGTGTATTGTGACAACGCAAAAAGTTGTGTAAATTTTGGCACTTTGCATGGATTTGACAATATTTCAAAATCATTGCTGGATTTGTTTGGTGTGCAAAAATACGAAGACAGTTTTTTCAAAAAAATGTTCAAGAACTTTAAATAACTTAACATCTTACAGTTGACTGTACGACAAAAATTTTGTAAAATAAATTGAAAGGTGGGATTTATGGAAGAAGTAAAAGCAAACGTTTTGAATGATGTACTTAACAAATCACAGGGGACTTTGCAAGAAAAAAAAGTTGAAGAAGACTTCCAAGTGATAAATGAAATTATTATTCGCAACGAGAAAAAATCAAACAAACAAAAACTTGTTTGGACTGCTGTGGCAGTTGTTTTGATTGCTGTTCTTTGTGTGTTGGTTTTTGTTTTTCCAAATGGTAGTGAAATAATAAAATTGTGGAAGTAACTTAAATTTGCAAATCGTATAAAAAAAATAAAAAAAGTTGTTGACTTTTGAATATAGATATTGTATACTTTCAAAGTCTTATGGCGGTGTAGCTCAGTTGGCTAGAGCGTTCGGTTCATACCCGAAAGGTCAGTGGTTCGAATCTACTCACCGCTACCAACAATATTTTTCTGGTCTCGTGGTAAAAAGGTTAATACATCGCCCTTTCACGGCGGAGTTAGGGGTTC
>CAJKWP010000060.1 GCA_905203645.1 uncultured Christensenella sp. | reverse complement strand
TCTTTTATTTTTTGTTTTATATTTTTTATGCTTTTTTTATTTTTAAATTCCAAAACGGGTATACCGAGTTTTTTTGATAGTTTTTCAAGGTCCAAAAAACACTTTTTGTTTTTTGTGTTTACTATCAAAATTGTTTGTATGCCCGCTTCCAAAAGTTGCAAAGTAAGATAAAGATTTCGGGTTATATTTTGTTGTTCGCAAATGTTCAAACAAAGTTTGTCAGGATTGGCAAGGACGATATTTGTTGCAACTTGTTCTTCAAAACTGAGTGGTGACAAACTGTAAATTCCGGGCAAGTCCACCAAAATATATGGCTTGCCGTCAACTTTGAATTTGCCAAAAGATTCACTGTTTGTTACACCATGCCAATTTCCAGTTTTTTGATTTTTGTTTGTCATTGCATTGAAAAAGGTCGTTTTGCCAGTATTGGCATTTCCAACCAACAAAATTGTGTTATCCAATTTGCACCTCGACAGATTTTGCTATGCTGGACTTCAAACACAGCACATAATTTTTTACTGACACCAAAACCACCTTTTTGAGCATAGACGATTTCAAAAAAGTAACTGTTTCACCTTCAAAAATGCCAAGGTCGCAAATGCGACGTTTTATCCTTACGTCAGGTATATCCAGTTTGACAACCTTTGCAGTTTGGTTTGGCAAAAGTTCAACAAGTTTCATAATTCCCCCACAATAATTTTTTGACCCGCAAAAAATCTTTTGCAACTGTTTTTGTCAAAAATATAACTTTTTGAAATTCCAAATTGTTTGCAAACACTTTCCAAAGTATCTATTGGTTTTATTACGTAATAAAGATAATTTGGTTGTTTGTAATCCAAACACGCTGCTTTTGTTTTGGCATGTTTGTTTTCAAAATTATTTTCATTTTGCAAAATTATCATGTCACCCAAGGAAAAATCAAAATCGCAATTTGTTCCAACAAGGTTGGCAAAATTTTTGCTGTTTGTATTTTGAAATATTTTTTCGTTTTCAATTTGCAAAACTTTCATAACACATAAATATGAGCCAAACGTTTTTTGTATTCAAAAATTTCAAAGTCATAATTGCAAAATGCAAAAACTAAAATATTTTAAAGGAGTAAAAATGAAATCACTTTTCAAAGCAGTTGCGCTTATTACTTTTTTTTCGATTCTGACCCGCATCGCAGGTTTCTTTTTTCGTATTTATCTTTCACGAACAATAGGTGCCGAGGCACTGGGAATATATCAAGTATCGTTTTCAATCTTTATGGTTTTGTTGACGCTTGTTGCAAGTGGTCTTCCCCTTATCATTTCACGTAACACCGCAAAATACATTTCAATAGGCAACAAAAAAGGCGAAAAAGGCATGATGACCTCTTCCCTTATTTTTGCTTTGGTTACTTCGCTTTTGGTTTGCGCATTGGCATTTGCGTTCAAAGGTGTACTTTCAAAAATATTCACCGATGAACGTTGCATAAACATTTTGATTATACTTTTGCCTGCACTTGTGTTTTCGGCAATTTACAGTGTTTTCCGTGGCTGGATGTGGGGAAAAAACAATTATTTTTGCGTTTGTGTAACCGAACTTTTTGAACAAATCGCACGTATCCTTATTTGTGTTATTATGCTTAGTGGCACCTTTACAGTTATGGATGGAGCAACTGTTGCTGGTGTTTCAATGTCTATCGCCTGCCTTTTGTCTTGCATTGTTGCACTTGTTTTGTTTTTTGCCATTGGTGGAAAACTTGGCAAAGCAACAAAACCTTGGCAAGATACGATAAAACCGTCTGTTCCAATCACGTTGGTACGACTTGCAACAAGTCTTATTCAACCTGTCATTGCAATTATCATTCCATTGCGTTTGGTTGCGGCTGGCTGGACAAATGCACAAGCAATTTCAATTTATGGAATAGCAGTTGGAATGACTTTGCCATTCTTGTTTGTGCCATCGGCGATAGTAGGTTCACTTTCAATGGCACTTATCCCCGACCTTTCAACAGCCAATGCAAAAAATGACACAAATTATATCCAAAATCGCATAACAACTTCGCTTGTATTCAGTCTTTTTGTTTCGGCATTGTTTGTGCCACTTTATATAGGTTGTGGCGAACTTGTTGGAACGTTTTTTTATAACAACATCCAAAGCGGTGCGTTGCTTGCAAGTTCGGCGTGGCTTATGATTCCTATTGGACTTACAAACGTTACTTCATCGATACTAAACGCACTTGGATACGAAGTAAAATCGCTTAAAAATTATATTTTGGGTGCCGTGCTTTTGCTTGTTTCAATTTGGTTTTTGCCAAAATATGTTGGAATAAACGCACTTGTTTGGGGCATGGGAATTTGCATGTCAATTGCAAGTTTGCTCAATATCCGCATGATAAAAAAGATAACCAATGCAAAACTCAACTTTTTCAAACCTTTTGTTGTCATCTGCTTGATTATCCTTCCCGTTTGCGCAATAGTATCCTTTGTTTCAAGCATACTTGCAAACTTTTTCACACTGTTTTTTGCACTTGCAATAAGTTGCACTTTGGGTGCGGTTTGTTTTGTTCTTCTTTGCCTTGTTTTCAAAGTCATTGACCTTGACTGGTTTGTCAAATTGGTCCCCAAAAAATCTGGCGCCACAAAGATAACAGGATTCAATATTTTCAAAAAAATCCGCCTGCCCAAAATCTTGTTTTTCAAACAAAAACGCAAAACAAAACAATTATATTGACAAAAAACATATCCGACTGGATATGTTTTTATATCTTTTTATTACAATAGTAACTTATTTTGCCTTTACTAATGGTGTCAAAAGATTGAATTCGCCAAATTTTGCTTTGTATGCTTCAACACTTTCTGCTGGCACAAAAATATCTGCAATTTTTGAACATTGATGGAATGGAGCATTTCCATTCATATATTCTGGTGGTGTAACGCTTTCAAAGGTTACGGTAATAAGTGCTGTGCAATTTGCAAATGACGTATCACCTAAACTTTTAATATTTTTTGGAATTGTAAGTTCAGTTAAATTTTCGCAAGAATTAAAAGCGTCTTTTCCAATGCTTTCAAGGGTATTTGGCAACATCAAACTTGAAATATACGCTCCATAAAATCCAAATTCACCAATGGTTTTCAAGTTTGAAGAAAGTTCCAAATTGGTAATACCAGTATATCCAAATGCACATGATTTAATTTCTGTAATACTATCAGGTATTTTTACAGACAATGTGCTTCCTGTTTTTAATCTGCCACAGAAAGCAAAAGCATTGCTTGAAATGTTTTGCAAACTGTCTGGCAAAACAAGTTGTTCAATTTTAAGCCAACCTGCAAATGCGGCATAACCAATATTTTTGATTCCTTCTTGGATTATTATATTTTTTACTGATGGTAAACTTGATATTTTTTCTTCAAAAATCAATCCAACTATGGATTCATAAGAATCATTGTAAAGTGGCTTTGCTGTGGTTTGGTATTCGTCGCTGGCATATTGTTTCATGTCACCAACAGAAACCACCTTGTATGTCTTTCCTTCAAATTCAACAGAAGATGGAACAGTAACAGTTTCTTTTGTAATATCCCCAACATACCCAATTATATTTGCTGTACTGCCTGAACAAATTTCAACCTTCCAATCACTTACAGTTTCTTCCGAAATTACAGTATTTCCAACTACCATGTAATCTTTGTATGTTGACCAATTTGTTGCTGTTTTGTAATCTTCAACTGGAACATAAATTTTCAGTTTTGAAGAAGATGAAACTGTACCAAAAATATTTGTACCACAAATGTTTTTTGAAACATCTGACTGATTTACGTAAACGTTTTCAAGTTGAATACCTCTTGTATCAAATGCTCCACCACCAATATTTGTAACTGTTTCTGGGATATCTATTGATTTCAGTGAAGAGTATCCAAATGCTTCACTTCCAATAGTTAAAAGTCCGCTTGGAAGATCTATTGACGACAATTTGTTACATTGATAAAACGCCATACTACCGATTGAAGTTATATTCTTAGACATTTTTACAGTAGACAGATTTGAACAGTCGTCGAACGCTTGATACTCAATCGTTTTTACGTTATCAGACATTATCACAGTTTCCAGACTTTTACATTGATGAAATGCATCGGTCGGAATAATTTCAGCATCAATATCAAGAGTTTTCAAATTTGAATTATCAAATGCATTTTTGCTTAATTTCATATCTGACGTAACAGTAAGTGCTTCTGGTCCACCTTGTGCAAAAGCAAGCATGCCAATCGACTTGACTGTACTTGGCAAAGATTCAGTGCTCATAAACGCCATCGATGCTGGACGAATTTCTTCAATTCCTTCTGAAATGACTACTTTAGTTGGTAGCGTTGCCATATAATCTGCAAGTGCCTGGTCATCTCCCATCATGTATGAAATATCAAAAATAACCATGTTATCATACATTGACATTTCGTCGTTTTCATCCACTGTTGCTGATTTTCCAAGTGCTTTGACTGGATATGTTTTTCCATCACTGCAAGCAAAAGAACTTGGGATAACAAGAGTGCTGTTTCCGTTAGAATCCTTTGTTGGGAACGTTCCAACAAATTTTGTTATTGTGAAACTGTCGCCATCAAATGTATATTCCCAATCAGATTGCATTGTTTCACCTTGTGGACTCTTTACGTTTGATGGTGTTGGGAAAACTGTTTTTTCAAATGTAATTGACATATTCAAAAGTCCGTCACCGTTCACACCAACTGCGTCATTTGCAACGCTGTAAGTAACAGATATTTCTTTTGTTACGT
>CAJKWP010000059.1 GCA_905203645.1 uncultured Christensenella sp. | reverse complement strand
CATGTTGCCTTTATATGAATCATTCTCAATTGCACATTCAATTAAATAGTTTATACATGATTCAAGATATTGAAATTCTTCAATAATTTTCCCAATCAATTCTCTCATTTCACTATGTGGTGTTATGTAACTTTTATAATTAAAACTACTTTTAAATTCAGTCACATTATTTTCTGCAAATTCTAAATAATCCTTGTCATTGAAATGCCATTTATATTTGTTATCCATAGTAAACCTCGTATAAAAATTATAACATATATTGTTGGGTTTTGAAATGTTTTTGCAAATAAAAAAGTCTAAACCAAACACTTAAATAAAGTATTCGATTTAGACTTGTATTGGTGCCGAAAGTGGGACTTGAACCCACATGAAGTTGCCCTCGCAAGATTTTGAGTCTTGTGCGTCTGCCATTCCGCCATTTCGGCATGCGATTTATTGACTTTGCTATTTTAACATACAAATTTTAAGATTGCAAGTGTTTTAGCAAATTTTTTTGCAACTTGAATTTTCTAAAACAAAATTTTCACAATTTGAAATCAGACCGAATATATATAGTTTTGTCGGCATGTGCTATCTATTTTGGAAATATGCACGTTTTGGAGTTTGTGACGCGAATATATTTTTTTGCTTTACTTTTGCTCTTTTTTTTGATAGCATATATTTAATCATCAAATGTGATGAAAAAAATGGAGGTAATATGAAAAAATTTTTGAATGCGATGCTTGCATTATGCTTGATCGTATCCTGCATGTTTGTGCTTACTGCCTGCGGTGGCGATAATGGTAGTGGCAAAAACTATGCTGACGCTGTTGCCGGAAAGTACAGCGGTACTGTTTACGAATCATACGGTTCCGGCAGTAGTGAAATGAACACAACCGTACTTGACATCAAAAAAGACGGCAAATTCACATTGACTATGACTACGGTTAGGGATGTGTTGACTGAAATTGTTGAACTTAATGGTTCAATGGTTGTTAGCAAAGAAAACAAAGTTACAAGTGTGAAGTTTGATAATTTCGGGAAAGTTATTGACAGCGGGAATGTCTATATGTTTGGAAATTTGATTCCAAAAAATCAAGAAGATAATTCAGATATGGCGTCTATGGTTGCCGCTATTGAAAAAATCTATGCCGAAATGTTCAAAGAAAATCTTGCTTTCAGTGACTCATACGTTCTTTTCATACTTGGTGAAAATATTCAAATATTGTACAAGGAAAATACACAAAAACTTGCTGAAAACACAGTTTTGAGAATATTTACAGAAAAGGAAACTAATGATTTTGAAAAATCCTTAAGTTTCGATGACAAGCTCCCAGTTTATGAAGCAGATTATTATCTTGTAAAAAATACAGAATTTAATTTGGCAGACGAAACAATGAAAAAAGACCTTATCGACATACTGTCAGAAGAAACTGTTGTAATTAAAACTGACTATTATGGCAATGCAGAATTTGGTGGTCTTGAAATAACAGATGTTGAAGGTTTTGATTTGACAACAGCTGGTTCAAAAACTGCAACAATCAAATATATGAATCAAACAACAGAAGTATCAAAACAAGTAAGTTACATAGTTGTTGAATCCGAAGAAGATTTGCCACGCAACCAAGTTAAAGATTTTGAATTGTACAACAATAACAAAATTATTTACTTGAACCAAGCAGACAGTTTGTACAAGCAAGGGTACAGACTTGAATATAATACTTTTGGTGACAGTTCTTCAAAATACGTTGACATCAACGAAATAAATTGCATTGGCGCCAACAAGGTTGTAAACGTAACTGGTTATGACAATACAAAAGAAGGATATCAAGTAGTAAGTTTTGAATATCGTGGTAAAGTTTACAAACAAGCATTCTTCATCTACAACGAAACTGTTGATCCAATAAAAAATATTTCAAAAGTGTATGAATGCAGAGTTGAAATTTCAAGACCAGAAAATACAGTAAGAATTGTGAATCCAGAACTTACTATTAGCAGAATGAGTGGTGCAACTGAAAAAGCTACACTCACAATGGATTGGGCAATCAATAAGAAAAATTTGCAAGATTACAAAGACGGCGACCAAATTTTGTTTGAATACAAGTACAATTTGGAAGGCAAGGAATATTCGTATTTGCTCGGTGTAAGAGTTGTAATAAACGAAACTTAAACAGCGTAATAAATTTTGAATACCGAAAACACAAAAAAGACTTTTGAATTTCAAAGGTCTTTTTTTTGATAAAAAACGTTTAGATATATTTTTCGAAGAATGTTTACACAGATATATTTGCACTTGCCAGTTCAACATTATTCTTGCTTTTTTGTTTTGATAAGGACTTGACTTTTGGGATGAAGTTTTGTCATAATAGATTCATGACAAATACAAAAGTTGCTGTGGTTACGGGCGCAAGTTCGGGCATTGGGCTTGCGGTTGCAAATTTGCTTGGACAAAACGGATACAAGGTTTATGGACTTTCAAGAAGAGAAGTTAAAAATCAAAATTTTGAAAGTTTGGTTTGCGATATAACTGATCAAGAAATGGCAAAAAGCACACTAAATATGATATTGAAAAAAGAAGGCAAGATTGATGTTTTGATCAACAATGCTGGTCGTGGAATGTCTGGTGCATTTGAAAGTATTGGTTTGCAAAATCGCAGAGCGGAGTTCGAACTCAACTATTTTGCACTTACCAATATGTGTGAATATGTCCTTCCGTCAATGCGTCAAAATGGTGGTGGTCGAATTGTGAACATCTCTTCATTGGCGGGCGTGTTTCCAATTCCGTATCAATCGGGTTATTCGGCAAGCAAGTTTGCGGTCAATGGATTTTCGATGGCACTTCGCAATGAAGTCAAAAACTTTGGGGTTTGGGTGAGTGCTGTTATGCCTGGGGATACCAAAACCGGATTTACTGACGCAAGGATAAAAACTCACAATCAAAATTACACAAATCTTGACAAAAGCGTAAAAAAAATGGAAAAGGATGAACGCAAGGGAATGCCAAGCGAAAAAATAGCCAAAACAGTTTTGAAACTTTTGAAATCAAAAAGACCGAAGGCACTCGTTAGTGTTGGGTTCAAAAACAAATTTTTGGTGTTTTTGTCAAAAATATTGCCAAACAATATTATGCTTTTTGTGGTAAACAAAATGTACAACTAAAATAAAAGGAAAACAAAAAAATGGATTTATTCAAAAAATGTAGCGAAATTGAAAAAGTAAGAATGGCAAAGGAAAATCACGTGTATCCTTATTTCAGCCAATTAACTTCTGGACAGGATACCGAAGTAAAAATAAACGGCAAACGCACCATTATGATTGGCTCAAACAATTATTTGGGTTTGACGTCTGACCCAAGGGTGATTGAAGCGGGTGTGCAAGCGCTCAAAAAATATGGAAGCGGTTGCAGTGGTTCAAGATTTTTGAACGGAACACTTGATTTGCACGTGGAATTGGAAGAAAAACTTGCAAAGTTTTTACAAAAAGAAGCGGTTGTTACTTTCAGTACGGGTTTTCAATCAAACCTTGCAATCATAAGTGCAATAGTTGGAAGAAACGATTTTATTTTGTGTGACAAAGAAAACCACGCAAGTATATATGACGCATGCAGACTTAGTTTTGGCAAGATGATCAGATTTGAACACAGCAATATGCAAGATTTGGAACAAAAACTTTCACAAATTGATACAACAAATGGTGGAATTTTGATTGTGACAGATGGTGTATTTTCAATGAGTGGTGAAATCTGCAAACTGCCCGAAATTGTTGCATTGGCAAAAAAATATGGTGCAAGAGTTATGGTTGACGATGCACACGGACTTGGTGTTTTGGGAGAACATGGTCGTGGCACTGCCGAACATTTTGGATTGGAAAAAGAAGTTGATATTTATATGGGCACATTTTCAAAATCGCTTGCCAGTCTTGGCGGATACATGGCAAGTACAGCCGAAGTTGCCGAATACGTACGTCATACTTCACGTCCTTTTATTTTCAGTGCTTCAATTACACCAGCAAGTGTTGCTTGTGCGCTGAAATCGCTTGAAATTTTGGAAAATGAACCACAAAGAGTCAAAGCATTGCAAGATATAAGCATGTATATGCGCAAAAAACTCAAAGAAAAAGGTGTGAAAATTATTGAAAGCACAACACCAATTATTCCGATTTTCACCTATGATGACATGGCGACGTTCAAAGCTTGCATGATTTTGCAAGACAAGGGCGTTTATGTAAATCCTGTTGTTTCGCCAGCGGTTCCTGTTGGACAAAGTTTGCTTCGTACAAGTTATACCGCAACTCACACCAAAGAACAAATGGATGAAGCATCCGAAAAAATCGCAGAAACTTTGAGAGAGTTGGGACTTATTTAAAAATCGCTTACTTAAAGGTGTTTTCAGAAAAAACGGCAAAAGGTCAAGTGTCTTACTTAAAAGTGTTGTCGCACCGCTAGGCTTCGGCAACGCGCAAAAATTACGGGCTTTCGGGCTCGTTTTTTTGTTTGCACAAAAAAAACTTCGCTTAACGGCCGAATTTTTGCTTGTTCCGACCAAACGCAAAATTTTTTGCTTTGCAAAAAGTTTTGGTCGGACTCTCGTGCGAAGCGATTGCTTCGAAGAGCCCGCTTAGTTAAGGGTGTTTTCGGAAAAAATAAAGGGGTCAAGTTTACTAAATTGTGTATTGTTCACTAAGGCTTCGGCGATTTCATCGCCTGCAGAAATCGTTTACAATTGCACAAATTTAGTTTCTTGCCTCTTTATTTTTTCTCGTCTACATAAGTGCGCTGTTGGTTGGCTGGCGCATTGATTGGGTAACCATACGCTTGCTAAATTGATTTAAAAAAAACTTTTTACAGCAGAAGAAGTATCTTTTGGCAGGAAAGTACAGTCAAACGACAGCGGACAAAAACAAGCATTTTGCATAATTTTTTGTCACGTGGGTTATAAAAACAATCTGACAAACCGTGTCAGGTTGTTTTTTTGCAAAAATATTTGAAAAAATATAAAAAAAATTGCAAATTCGCTTGACAT
>CAJKWP010000058.1 GCA_905203645.1 uncultured Christensenella sp. | reverse complement strand
ATTATGAATAATTTTTATTTTTTATTTTACGAATTTTTCAATCCATTCTGTCAATTTTTGATTGTATTTTGTTGGATTTTTTGCTTGTGATTCTGTATGCCATGCGTTTTTTACGATAAATATATCTCGCATATCAGGGTTTGTTGCATTGTACAAATTATAGACCATATTGTATGGAACAAAATTGTCGCCTGTTCCATGAATGAACAATATTGGTGTATTTGTTTTTTTGACTTGATCAACAGTGCTTTGATGTTTTAATGGTGGCCCAATAAAATTGCGATTGTAAGCATCAAATATTCCAAGTATAGACTTTGCCGGCAATTTCATATTTTGTTTCAGGACATAATAAAATTCATTGTAAACGCTGTCATAGGCACTGTCGGAAATGGCGCACTTTACGTTGTCTGGTAACTTTTCGCCACATGTCATACACACCGCTGCCGCACCCATAGAAACTCCAAACAAAACAATCTGAACACGTTTTCCAAACTCGTCTATACAAAAATCAATCCATTTCAAAAGGTCAAGACGATCAAGCCAGCCCATGCCAACATACTCACCTTCACTCATTCCATGAGCTCGGTTGTCAATTGCCAATACGTTGTAGCCATTGTCATAAAAATATTTTGCATAAGTTTGCATTTCTTTATAATTGCTCATAAAACCATGAACCACTATTGCAAGTTTGTCACTATTTTGTTTTTGACGTAAAATCCTTGCATAAAGATTGAGTCCATCGTCAGATTTTATGTTGAAAACTTCATTTGGAAACTTGTCCCACCACGAATAATTTATTCTGAATCGCTTGTGCATTTTTTTTGCTTTTCGTTCAATTCCTCTGCCCAAGTAACTTCCGCGTTTCAATGTCCAATCAGCAAGTTGTCTGCCAGTGCCAAAAAATAAAATTACAAACGAAAATCCAGCCACAATCAAAACGATGGTAACAATCAATACTATTTCCAATTTTGTAAGCAAAAGCATATTCATATATATGATTATATCACAATTTACAAAAAAAACTATTATTTTATGATAATGCAAAAACAATAGTTTTTTTATCGTTATTTTTTGACAGTACTTCCAAAGCCACCTTTTCTGGTTTCGGTTATTTGCTCTTCGTTGTCAACGGTCAAAAATTTTGTAAATATGCCTTGTCCAATTTTGTCGCCAGCTTTTATAACATAGTTGTCATCGGAAAAATTGTAAAGTCTGAAACCGATATTTCCATCGTTGTTTTCGTTTTCAAAATAATCGCTGTCAATTACGCCCAAAGTATTTGCAAGCATTATCCCATATTTGCCCATTCCACTGGTTACGCACAACAGCAAAACTTCATCTTGATTGAACTCTGACTTGATATCTGTCCAAATCATTTGCATTTGATGTGCTTTTACAACAGTGTCAACTGGACTGTAAAAATCATAACCTGCTGAATTTTTTGTTGCTCTTTTGGGCATTATTCCAGCAACAGTTTGTTTTTTTGCGCTTGGCTTTACTTCAAAAAATCCCCTCATTTCGTTTCTCCTTTATTTTTAAAATCAAAGTACTTGATATTTTCTTTTCTGAAAATTTCCAAAAGTTTGTTTGTTGGCAAACCAATGACGGATGATACATTACCTTCGACCTTGTCAATAAAAATATTATATTTCCCTTGCAGTGCATAAGCACCTGCCTTGTCAAAAGGTTCGCCAGTGAGTACATAGTCCATAATTTCCTTGTCCGACATATCACCTACAAAGACTTTTGTTATTTCGTTTGCAGTATGTTTTGTGACTTTGTCGTTCTTTTGCACCAAAACACAAAGACCAGATATAACTTTGTTGTAATTGTTTACATAGGATTTGAGCATATCAAAAGCATCATGGTTATCTTTTGGCTTTCCGTAAATATTGTCACCAACCACAACAGTTGTGTCACAGCCAATCACCACCCTGTCACCTTTTGTTCTGTCAAAAACGTCTTGTGCTTTTTGACACGCAAAATAGAGAGCGGTCTGTTCAATGTCAATATTATCAGGTTTCACTTCTTCAAATTCGCTTGGGCAAACTTCAAATTCAATGCCCATTTTTTCCAAAAATTCTTTTCTTCTTGGACTTTGTGATGCAAGTATAATTTTCATTTATGTTCCTTTTAACACAAAAACATTTTATCATTTTTTAATTTATTTTTCAAGTTAAATAACAAATTAACAAAAACATAAGTGAAATGAATCATTCAAATCAAACACATCTATAATTTCAAACTCTTGAATAAAAAAAAACAGGTATAAACCTGTATTTTGGTGCAGGTGGAGGGACTTGAACCCTCACGAAGTTTCCTTCTCAGGATTTTAAGTCCTGTGCGTCTACCATTCCGCCACACCTGCATAAAAATGATTTGGAGGCACCACCCAGAATCGAACTGGGGAATGAAGGTTTTGCAGACCTCTGCCTTACCGCTTGGCTATGGTGCCAAATCACGTACCTAATTTAGCATAAAAAGATATTTTTGTCAATTATTTTTTTTGTTATTTTACAACATATCTATGTTTGTTCGCAACATTTGGTTACATTGACAGAAAAGGAAGAAATTTCGTATTTCTTCCACAACTTTTTTTTGTTTTTTCAAATTATTTGTACTGGACTTATACTGCGCAAATATTCAACAACTTTTGGAACAGCCATTATTGTTTTGTCCACAAGCAGTTGTCAACAATTTTTTGTATTTTATTTTTTTGAATATTTATGTTCAAAATATTTTATAAGCACTTTTTTGGCAAATTCACTATTTACATACGCAAGCCATTTGAGTTTTGCATTGTTCTTCATTTCACCGTTTGCAAGAGTTTCGCAAATAATTTCTACTTTGTCATTTTCGTGAAGTTTTGTGTAGGGTGGCAATTTTGTCTTGCTTCCGTTGACCAGAGCATAATTGAAAGCAAAGCCAATATCATTGTGTATTTTGAAAGCAAAATCAAGTACTGTGCTATTTTTTGAAATATACTTTGTTTCGCCAGACCTTGTTTTTACTTTTATCATGTCTATATCAAGGTCATTCACATTTTCTTCGTCAATCAATTCGTTGTTTTGACCATCCAATGTGCCAGTTCGCAAAAGTCTGTAATCTTGTTTTGACAGCACAAAAACCTGATATATATTTTGAAATTTGTCTTGCAAGAAAAACGTTGGCAATGATGAAAATTCGTCAATTTTTGCGTCAAAAACCTTGTAAATACTGTCAAGTGAATTTGATTTTGACAATATTTTGTCAATCACTATCTTTTGCATTCCATCTTCACAAACAAAAGACAAGCAAAAAGTTGGAGTTTTTAATATTTGACATTGTGAAACGTCTTTGATATGGATGTTTCGATATATTTTTTTTATGTTGTCAAAAACAATTTTTTCAGGCAATGCTTCTGTTTTGATATCGTTTATAAAATCATTTGCAAACATTTCTTTCAAAAGTATCAAAAAATTGGTCATATAATTTTTGGTGCTTTGATGATAAATATTATATTGCTCCATAAAATTTTGACCATCATTGCGGTGAATTATTTTGAAGCATTGATTTTGTATTTGATTGTAAAAAAACTGAGATTTGAGCGCTTTTGCTATTGGCAAAATCCATTTTTCGGTTTCGCGAACTTTTTCAAGTTGTTTTGGATATTCAAATGTTGCAATAGTGCTGAGATTATGCAACCTGTCGGCAAACTTGATACAAAAACCGCACGGATTTTTTTTGCCGATTGCAATAAGTTTTTTGAATGTCTGTTCTTCTGCCGAAGATTTTACAAATTCGGGGTCTTCAAAAATATTATTTTCGTTGTAAATGTACTTTGTTTTATCAATCGCACTTACACTGTCAACCATTTCAGCAATATTTGTGTTGAAGTCTTCTTGCATTTGTTGAACTGTATATCCGCAATCTTCGATTGTATCATGGAGTAACGCACCACAGATTACATCTTGGTCGAATTCAAGTTCCGCCAAAATTATAGCAACTTCAACTGGGTGCGCAAGATAAGGCGTGCCGTCATTACGTTTTTGATAAAAATGCAAATCTTTGGCCTTTGCATACGCCTTTTCAACCAAGTCAGTGCTTGTTCCATGCTTTTCAAGCAAGGACTTCAGATATTCAAATCTTTTGTCGATATTTTCAAACATCACTGCTCTCCTTTATCAATCTGTAAACCAAATCATCTTCTTTGTTGGATATTTTTGCAAAGCGAAAACTGTTGGAATCCAAAATATAATCCAACAAAAATTCGATTTTGTTTTTTACTATTGCCATCTTTTGATTTTCACTGAGCTTGACAGAGATTTCGTTCTTTTCAACATACAGACGTTTGAACATCTCAATTATTTCTTTTATCGAATCATCAATATTGATATAATAATCATTGAATTTGAGTACATTGTAAATTTCGCCGTCTGGAATATCCAAAATCTTTTTTGAAAGTATAACAAACTGAACACAAGGATTATGTTCACGTCCCCTTGAAATAGAATTTACAGTACCGACACCACCAATGTAAGGTGCTTTGGATGGTGGATTGTTCAAAATAATAAAAGACTTGTCTTGCTTTTCCTTGTTGTCCAATTCAAAAAATATGTTCTGTTCATTGGTGTTTAATGAGCCACTGTAATTGTTTCCAAAATTGACATATTCGCTTTCCAACTTGTCAGTGCTCAAGTTTTTAAGTTTGCCAAACAACTTCATCGCATCAGTTTTGCTTTTTGTAAAAGTAGCCAAAACTTGAACTTTGTTATTTTCGGTTGATTCCTTGAACACACTCAAAACACCAAAATTGAGTGTGTTTTTCAAATTGATATGGACTTCACCTTTGTAAGAATCATTATTGTAATAATAAATCATAAATGTGCCCATATATCTTTCCATGTTTTTTTCTTCATGGATTTCAAGGCTTGAAAACAAAAAATCTTCAATACTTATTTGAAATGCATTTTTAAGTGCAATCAAAAATTGTATTGAAGGTTCTGTTGTTCCGGCGATATAATTATTGATACTGGATTGAGAAAAGCCTGTAATATTGGCAACGTATTTTTGAGTATATTTTGTTGTCAACTGTTTCAAATTGTCTTGAAAGAAATTTTTCATTGAATATCCCCTTTTTTTGATTAGTATAAATTGCATCAAATAGTTTTGTCAATAAAAAAGTTGCAA
>CAJKWP010000057.1 GCA_905203645.1 uncultured Christensenella sp. | reverse complement strand
TTATTTTTATATATCTTTTTTATTTTATATACTTTTTTATAGTATTTTACAAACCAAAAAAAGTAATATCACTTAATAAATGCAAAAAAACAAATTAAAATATTTTTTACAAATCTTTTCCTATTTGAATGGCAATTTTTATACCATCTTGGGCGCTTGAAATTATGCCACCAGCATAACCTGCACCTTCGCCGGCGGGATAAATACCTTTTATTTTGGCTTGAAAATTTTGGTCACGGACGATGGTTATCGGACTGCTTGACCTGCTTTCGAGCGCTATCAAAAGATTGTCCGGGTTTGCAAGGCAACCAAGTTTTTTGCCAAATTGTTGCAGTGCCAACTTCAAACTTTCAACAACAAAATCCGGCAAACAATCTTTCAGTTCGCAAAATTTTACCCCTGGTTTGTAACTTGGCTCCGTGTTTGAAACATTTCGCTTTCCACCCAAAAAACTGCCAACAGTCTGGCATGGCGCAAAATAATTTTTTCCACCCAATTCAAATGCCAATTTTTCATACTTTCTTTGAAATTCAACACCAGATAAAACGTCGTCGCTTCCAAAGTCCTGTGGAGTAACGTTAACAAGCACAGCACTGTTGAAATTTTTGTTATCACGCCCCATATTGCTCATGCCATTTGTGACAATCTCGCCAAAATCACTGTTTGATGCAACCACAAAACCGCCTGGACACATACAAAAAGTAAACGCACTTCGCCCGTTTGGCAAATGGCTGACAAGTTTAAAATCTGCACTTGGCAAAAATTTTGCAAAATCGCCATACTGACAAACATTCAATTCTTGCTGGTCGCCTTCCAATCTTACACCAATCGCAAAAGGTTTTTGTTTGATTTCAAACTGTTTTTGCTTCAAAAGTTCAAAAGTATCCCTTGCGCTGTGACCTATTGCCAAAACAAGGTGATGTGTAAAAATCTTTTGTTTTTCACCAGTTTTCAAATCCAATATCTCAGCACTTTCCAGTTTGTCATCACAAGTTTCAAATCCGACGAATTTGTGCGAAAACATAATCTTGCCACCCAAAGACAAAATCTCTTGACGCAAATTTTTGACTACGCTTTTAAGCCTGTCACTGCCTACGTGGGGTTTTGCATCAATCAAAATGTCTTTTTCAGCACCATAATGCACAAATTCGTTCAGAATTTTTTTGCAAATATCACTGTTCAAATTTGTGTTGAGTTTTCCGTCGCTGAATGTGCCTGCACCGCCTTCGCCAAATTGCACGTTGGAAAGTGGGTCAAGTTTTCCACTTTCCCAAAAGTTTTGGATATCTTTTGTCCTTTCGTCAACGTTTTTGCCCTGTTCAACAACGACTGGACAAAGTCCCATTCTGGCAAGCATAAGTGCACAAAACATACCCGCAGGTCCAAAGCCTATGACTACGGGAGCAAGTTCACTGTGTTTTTTTTCAAAAGAAAAAAGTGAATAATCGGGGATATATGCCAATTTTTCAAATTTTTTTTCGACTTTTTTGCTCAAATTTACGCCTAAAGAAAAGACCCAGCACACGTTTTGTTTGTCGCGAGCATCTATGGAACGCTTTATTATGACAAAGTCCAATACATCTTGTACGTTTATATGGAGTTTCTTTGCTATGACAAACTTGATATGTTTTTCATCGCACTTGTCAACACGCAATTTTATTTGTTCAATTTTTATCATTGGCTTAACCCTTTTGCTACAATAAAACCACTTGTCCAAGCCCATTGCAAATTGTATCCACCGCAGTTGCCGTCAACATCACAGATTTCACCACAAAAGAAAAGATTTTTGCTTTGTTTGCTTTCCAAGTTTGATGTCAAACAATCAAGTTTTATTCCGCCATTTGTAACTTGATTATTGGAAGAATAGCCATTGACATCAAATTCCAATTTGTTTATGTTGTTTGCAAGTTCCAAAATGTTTTTGTTTGTCAAGTCCTTGCATTTGAAAAACATATCCAATCCCGCCCGATACATAACTTCGTTTGCAACTTCCTTGTGCAAAAGTCCACAAAGCATTGTCTGCACGTCGTCAAAAAGTGATTTGTTTTTATTCAAAATTGCAATCAATTTTTCAAGTGTATAGTTTGGAAGAAGATTAAGATACACTTTGCCCAAAAAACTTTTTTGCCTTGCAAAAACACAAGAAAGATTGAAAATACATATTCCACTCAATCCATTTTCCTTGAACAGCACTTCGCCATATTCGCTTGCGGTTTGCCCATTGCAAAGGCAAGTTACAAGGCAATTTGAAATTTTTACACCATCCCATCTTTTGTTTTTTTGTTTTGTTACAAGTGAAACCAAACTTGGCATAGTTTTGCTTTTTTCCAAGTTAAATCCGCTCAAAACATCCAAAAAGCCAGTGCCCGTTGCAACTACGACTTTGTTTGCATAAAATTCATCAGTTTGCGTTTTTACAACAAAACCGTCATTTTGTTTTGCCAAAGACACAACTTTTTGATTGCAAAAACTTTGTATCTTTTGTTTGTTCAACCAAAAATTCAAAACTTGTACAACACTTTTTGCACTGTTGGAAACTGGATAGACTCTGTTTTCTTCGTCAGCGTAAGTTTTCAAGCCAAGATTATCAAAAAAAGATATCGCATTTTGACAATCAAATTGCGACAAAAAACAATCAATATTTTGATTGTAAAACTTGCTTGAACAGTTCAAATTTGTAATATTGCATCTTCCATTTCCGGTCACCAACAACTTTTTTGCAAGTCTGTCATCTTTTTCAATTATTGCAATGTTTTTTTCTTGTGGGCAATTCAGTGCAACAAAGCATCCACTTGCTCCACCACCAATGATAATTACGTCAAAATTTTTCATGCTTTAATGTTATCACAAAAAAAGGGCAAACACAAACAAATAAAAAACAACGCAAAGTAAAATTTGGGATATCGCTTTGCGTTGGCTTTTTTACAATTCTTGTTCATTATCCAAAGTCTTTTTGTTAAACTTCAAAGATTTTTTTCTAATCTTTTCAATTTTTACGAAATTTTCATCATTTTCATAGTCTTTTCTGTATTTATTCTGCTTGTTTTTATGAAATCTCCCATTATCTTTGCCAGGATAATATTTATGTTTTTTCTTTTTGTTCCAGTTTTTAGGATTGTTTTGATTTTTTATCATTGCCTTAGTGATATTTGTTGTTTTTGCTTTTTGTTTCTTTTTCCTTGAAACTGTTTCATTATCTCTTGCCAAAATATCTTCAAGTGTCAGCACTCTGTCATCTTCAACGCTTCCTTCAACGATTTGAGTTTGTTTCGTCAATGGCAAAGAACAAGTATAATTATTTTTCAGCGTTTTGTTCCAGATTCTGCTTGCGAACAAATTTCTGCTCATTGCCATAATGTTAAGACCTAACCCAAGTGAAAACCTTCTTGGGAAAATCTCGGAAAAGTATGGCTGCAACAATGTTCCATGGCTGTCGCTTCCACCTGTTATATAAAGTTTGTAATCGTTTGCCAGTTTAAGCAATTTTTCAAAACAATTACTTTTGAAACTTGAAGAGTGTAAAACCTCCATTCCCACCAAGCCACGAACCCTTTTGCCAGTGTAAGGTGAAACAAATTTTTTCAAATTGTCGATTACAAACGATACTTGACTCATATTTTTGTATTTTTGATTTATAGTCGATGCAAATTCAGTTTCGTAACTGTGGGAATACTTAATCAAACTTGGATGAGCCAAAACAATGTATCCGCCTGCATCATGTACGATTTCCGCAAGTTCTTTGGCTTCAACTTTGAAAGTTTTGAAAAATTCGACTGAAAATAACTTTGAATAAAGTGTTTTGCAATAATCTTCGGGCAAATTCAATTTTTCTTTGCATATATTTATCAAGTTTCCAACAAACGCTTGCTGTGTGATGTTTTCTGTATTCAAATTAACATTGTAAAACCATTTTAAAGGTGCGTAATAACCATCTTCGAACAACAAGTTTCTTATTGACAAAATATATCTTCCACTTGCTATTTTTACACCGTCACGAACAAAGGAATTTTCAAAAGAATCGTTATAAAGGCTTGATACAAATTTGAGCCTTTTGTTATTTTCGTCAAAATCGTATGCCAAAACGTGAAAGCCTTTTATTATTCTGTGCTTTTCGCCAGCACTATCTACTATTTTTCCAAATGAAGAACCACCACAAGAAAATTCGCAACCTTTGATAAACCTTACATTTTTGTACAACTCTGGATTTTCAGCAATCTTTTCTTTGATTTCAAAAACGCTGTCAAAGTTGTTGTGGTCAGTGATTGAAAAAGTTACTTGAGCACCATTGTTTGATTGACTGTAATTCAATGCAGTTTCCAAAAGTTCAACTGGCGAAATATTCATTTTGTTTCTTTCTTCGCCATAACTTCTGTCTGTGTGATTATGCAAATCAACAAAACCATTTTTTACACCAATTCTGTCTAAAGATTGCAACATGTTATATCCCCTATCATAACAACTTCTTTCATAAAGTCATCAAGTCTTTTTTCCAATTTTGTGTTTCCAAGCAATGTTTTTGCTTGTTCAACTTTTCCAGTTGCAGCCAAAATTTCGACTGTAAGCAACTGCACAAACGTTTTGTTGTCTGAATTAAAGGCGCTTTTGTTCAAAAAGTTCAAAAATTTTTCACAAAAATGTTTGAAACTTGTTTTAAACTCAAAAAGCTTTTGTTTATCTTCGTCAGATGGGTCTTCCAAGTATGCTCTTATAGCATGACTGAGTTTGAGTTTGCGGTTGTCAAATATGCATGCATACAATCGCAATTTTGTTTCGATTGGCAAATCAGTTTCCAAAAGTTGCGTGGCAAGATTGATTTGCTTTTGATCTGTAAAAAATCTGTTGTTTTCAACTTTTTGAATTGGATGACATGGCGTGTCAAGGTCATAAAAGATGTATCCACAATTGTTGCACACATGCAACAAGGGATTTTTGAACAAATTGTAATTTTCCAAATTGATTTGTTCGTCAGTCTTGTAAGTGTCATAGTTGCAAGTTGCACCGCAACTCAAACATTTTCCACTTTTTGATAACATTTTCGCCATATTATCCCCTATTTGTAAATATTGTACCATACAATTCAAATCTTGACAATCCCTTTTTTCAAATAATTTAAAGAAAACAAAATCGTTTAAGTATAATATGTATCAAAAGGACTTGCCAAAACCAAAATTGCTCTTGCAATTTTGATTCTTTGCTTGCAAAGAATGCCAAAAAAAAAATCTCAGGATAATTCCTGAGACATCATACCTTTTTATGTATTGCGATGGCGTATAACAAGGAGAAGAGTGGCAAGCGGCACCAAAGGTGACATTTGCCAAAATTCGACGATGTTCAAGGACTCGCCAAAACCAAAATTGCTCTTGCAATTTTGATTTTTTGCTTGCAAAAAATGCCAAAAAAAAATCTCAGGATAATTCCTGAGATATTTTTTTTGGTGTTTTGGCGATGTCCTATCTTCCCGGACCGTTGCCAGTCAAGTATTTTCGGCGATAGGAAGCTTAACTTCTGTGTTCGGAATGAGAACAGGTGAACCTTCCCTCCATTGTCACCAAACCCGGTTGATGATCTTTAAAAACCATCACAACTGCATAATAACTTTTGTGGTATACTTTTCTGCTTTCGCTTTTATTTCCACAAACGAAGAATTGATATTGTAATTTCAAATATTTGAAGTTATTTTTCAAAGGTTTAATCCATATTGTTTTGCTTGTGATCAAGCCCTCGACCTATTAGTATCAGTCAGCTACATACATTACTGCACTTCCACCTCTGACCTATCAACCTTGTTGTCTTCAAGGGGTCTTACTAACTTGTGTTATGGGATATCTTATCTTGAGGCAGGTTTCACGCTTAGATGCTTTCAGCATTTATCCTTTCCATACATCGCTACCCAGCTATGCCGTTGGCACGACAACTGGTGCACCATTGGTATGTCCACCCCGGTCCTCTCGTACTAGGGGCAGCCCCTCTCAAATATCCTACGCCCACGATAGATAGGGACCGAACTGTCTCACGACGTTCTGAACCCAGCTCGCGTGCCACTTTA
>CAJKWP010000056.1 GCA_905203645.1 uncultured Christensenella sp. | reverse complement strand
AAGTTCTCAGCAGCATAAAGGACAAATCTCTCAACACATTGGTTTTCAATGACAAAAGGGAAGTACTTGAAAAAAAGATAAATCTTGTAAGTATCGAAGTTGTCAGCGGGGGGCTTATCATTCTTCGTGGGGTAAAAGGCGGAAAAACAAGTATTTGTTTCAATCTTTTACAAGCAGTCGAAAGTGAATGGGATAACAACGTAAAATTGTTTGTTGACGCTTGTGTTCAAAAAATCAACACACGCAGTGCAAGAAAACTTGAGGATATCCGCAACATTTTTTATAATATCTTTTATTCTATGAACAAAGGACTGCATGGAACAATTTGTCTTATTGTTGACAAGGATTTTGTGGACAAAAAGGGTTTCCTGTCAGATGGGACATGGCTTAAAGAACCAATCGAATTTGGAAAATTATTTTTGCAGAGCAAAAATTTCAATGAATTCAAACTGACAAGTTATGTCGATCTCTTTGTAACCATGCTCAATTATGACGGCATAACAGTTATTGATAATGCTGGAAGAATACTTGCTTACAACGTGTTTATCGAAAGTACAACAAAGGAAGACAGTATAATTGGTGGTGCCCGCATTCGTGCAGCAAATACACTTTTAAGACACAAAAATAACAAATTTGTTGGTGTGTATTTTCAATCTCAGGATGGAAACAATTTTTACAAAGACAGTGCTTTTTGCAAAAAGCGTACAAAATTCGAACAGATTTCAATATTCTAAAAAAATACTTTTTAAAATTGCTTAATTACTTGTTTTCAAAGTGATTGGGCATTTTTTAATTTATTTTATTATTCTATTTTTTTTAGTTGATTTTATTTGAAACAAAAGTGATTTATGATAAAATTTTGTTGGAGAAAAAAATGGAACTTTCAAAACAATGTTGGGTACAAGAAGATATCCCACAATTTCAAAATTATTTGCAATCACAAAGCAAAGGTGAGTACAAATCACTTTGGGAGCAAAAGATAGTAAATACAAAATTGCCATGCTTGGCTGTTCCATCGCAGACAATAAAACAAATTGTAAATCAAATTTCAAAAGGAAATTTTTTGTCGTTTTTGGACTTGTGGATTTGGCAATATCACGCAAATACAACAATCAATGGCGGACTAATGTGCAAAATAAAATATTTTGACTTGCAAAAGAAATATCTTGACAAATATATCACACTTGCGGACAACTGGGCGACTATTGACTGCTTGAAATTCAAATTTACAAAGGATAACAAAAACCAATATTTTTCTTATGCAAAAGAACTTGTAAAAAGCAAGTACACCTTTGGACGAAGATTGGGCTTGATTATTTGCCTTAAACTTTGCGATGACGTGCAATTTACAAGTGAGATATTTGATATAGCAAACAGTTTTGCATTGGAACAAGAATATTATGTGAACATGGCAAATGCATGGCTCCTTGCCGAAATGTTTGCAAAACACCGCGATCAAACGCTTCAATTTTTGCAAAATCACAATCTAAATCAATTTACAATCAACAAAATGATTTCAAAATGTCGCGACAGTTTCCGCGTATCGCAAAATGATAAAGACTTTTTGCTCAAATACAAACAAAAGTGAGATTAAGACCTTTGGCAGAACATTGCACCTAAAATATGTAACATTCAGTTCAGGTTGATTCGTTTTTTGTTCGGTTGTCAGGAGTCCACTTTTTTATTTATTCCAAATTTTGACTGGTTTGTTTTGGAACGGAAATTATTTTGTTGCCTTTGTTATGTTCCAAGTATCCAACGCAATAGCCCAAATAATATTTTTCGTTTCCATGCTTGTATTCTGTCGTTTCAAATTTTGCACTTTGAAAATGATAGTCAAATTGTAAATTGTTCTTTTTAGCACAGCGTAAAAATAAATTTTCAAAAGCCTTTTCTGTTATGGTGTTGTTGAAAAAATAAAACGCATAAAAATCGCCAGAAAGGATGCAGGGATTGTTGTAGTAGGCTACAGGAGATTTGCTGTCAATGCTGCCAATATTATCGATGATTTTTACATTTTCGTCACAAAGCAAAATTTTTGTGTTGTTTTTTTGTTCGTAACGTTTGATATATGCCACAATATCTTTCATTGTTTGTATCATTCCGTCTTGTTGTTTGCAAAATTGCTCGCCATCCAACTTTTTACACCCAACCAAATCAAAAGAGAAACAAACATATGGTGCGGTTTGATTTTTTTGTGCCTTGGCATACAAATCATTGTATTCCTCGTAACTCATATCAATATTCTAGCGGTACAAGGGGATTTTGTCAAGTTAAAGTCGTATTGCGGAAAAGTTTTCATATTTTGAGTTTGCAAAACTTTACAAATTTTATTTGACACAAAAAAAGTTTTTATCTGGTTGACAAATCAATCAAAATAAAATATGCTATAAAAGCATTATGCGAGCATGGCGAAATTGGCAGACGCGCTGGACTTAGGATCCAGTGGGCAACCGTGGGGGTTCAAGTCCCTTTGCTCGCACCAAGTAAACAAAAAAGAAAAGCCAAGTGGCTTTTCTTTTTTGTTTACAATGATATTTCCTTACGGAAATGAAATTCGTTTCACGAATGATATTGCTGGCGCATTGATATTTTGCTTTTGCAAAATGATCGATGGAAATATCATATCATTACGAGCGAGAGCGAGTAATATTTGAAGAATGCGTTTTTCAAAGTTGTAAGTATGTGTTATAATACAATTATAGTGAAACGATAAATCAGGAGAATACAATGGCTTCAAGCAAAGAATACAAAGATTTTATTTTGGATCAATTATCTTGTTTAAATCCATCACAAAGACCAATGATGGGCTAGTATTTAATTTACGTCTACTTTTATTTTTAAAAACTTTCGCTAAACACCGTATTTTGCAAGCAAAATTTTGTTTGCCAAAAACAAACTTGTTAGTATATAATAAAACCATAAGGTTTCCTTTTAGGTAGTTATTTATGAAGTTTTTAAAATTTTACAATTCAAGCATTTCCAATGCTTTGCTTTATGGTTACAGTGAAAAGTACAACATATGTCCCAAAATAATGGAACTTATTGTTTCGCGTGGGTACAAAACCCAGGGGCAAATCGAAAAATTTTTGCATCCAACAAAGAAGGATTTGCACGACCCATTTTTGCTTTCTGGTATGAAGGAATTGGTCGACAGGATAATTCTTGCTGTTCAAAACAGGGAAAAAGTTTTGATATTTGGGGATTATGACGTTGACGGTGTAAGTGCAACTGCCATTATGCTCAAACTTTTTGAAAGATTGGGAATGAAAGCGGACTTTTATTTGCCAAATCGCTATATTGACGGATATGGACTTACAAACGACGTACTTGACAAAATCAAAGCAAATTTCAACCCCAGTTTGATAATAACAGTTGACTGTGGCATTTCTTGCAAAAACGAAGTTGAGTATGCAAAAGAATTGGGCATAGAAATTTACGTTACCGATCACCACGAAATTCCACAAGAACTTCCACAAACAGTGATTGTCAACGCAAAGTTGCCAAATCAAGATTATCCATTTGACGGGCTTTGTGGAACGGGTGTTGCTTTCAAAATTGCACAAGCCATTTTGGGCGAGGGGGCTGATGATTTTTTGCCTATCGTTGCTGTTGCTACAATAGCAGATATTGTTCCATTGCTTGATGAAAACAGGGCACTTGTAAGATTGGGACTTGAAAATATAAGCAAATTGCCACTTGGTGTCAAAATGCTTGCAAAAGAACTCAACTTGTCCGCACAAGACATGACTGCAACTGATATTGCATTCAAATTGGCACCCAAAATCAATGCATCAGGAAGAATGGGTGATGCAAAAGATTCACTTTATCTTTACTTGGAACAAAATCCTGCCAGACTTAAAAGTTTGGTAAAAGACATCATTGCCCACAACAATGACAGGCAACTGCTTTGCAGCAAAGTTTACGACGATTGCAAAAGGATACTTTCGCAAACAAATATGTCAAATCATCGTGCTATAATTTTGGCAAGTAATCAGTGGGATCACGGCATATTGGGTATTGTTTGCGCAAAACTTTTGGAAGAGTACAATCGGCCTGTGTTTTTGTTTGCCGAAGACGACGGAAAACTCAAAGGCTCTGCCCGAAGTTTACCAGATATAAACGTTCATATTTTGCTTACGGACATGCAAGATATTTTGGAAACGTTTGGCGGTCATTCTGTCGCTGCTGGACTTGCACTCAAAATAGACAAGTTTCAAGAATTTAAAGACAGGGTAGAAAAATACATTTTTGAACACATAAGTGATCAAGCATTTATTCCTATTGGTTATTACGATTCACAAATTGACGTAAGCGAAATCACTCCACAATTTTTGAATGACTTAAAACTTTTGGAGCCTTATGGTTGCGACAATCAACAACCTCAATTTTTGTTGGAATACAATGATGGCTTTATTGCACCAATGAAAAACTGTCCACAACACGCAAATATTCTTGTCGGCAAAAAACTTTCACTTGTCAGGTTCAATTATCAAAAAGATTATTATAAATTCAAGTTTAACAAAACAAAGCAAGTTATTTTTGAGTTTCAGTTCAGCAAGTTTAAAAGCCAGTATCAAAAAGGCATTTTGAAGCAAATAAATTCCAGCATTGACTTTGATACAAGGTACACACCAAACGTCGAAGGCTTTGCTTTGGGACAACTTTGTTTCCAAAACTTGGCAAAACAACCAAACTTCAAAAATATTGATGAACAACAATTTTTGAAGATTGTAACATCTTTACAGATTTCTGCTTTTGGCACAGCATTTGTATTTTACAATTTGAAGAACGCCCAAGAATTTATTGCAAATTACAACACCGAAAACATCTACAGCATAGGTATGGGTGAGGAAATAAAGCCCACTGGTTTCAACAGTATTTTGATTGCGCCACGTGGAGTTGAATGGGCAAAAAATTTCAACAGAATTGTCTTTGTTGAAAACGTTTTACACACAGGTTTTATCTCAAAAATCAATCAAATTTCAACTGCGGAAATATACCTTTATACAAAACAGATTGACAAAAATTATTTTTCAAAGATATCTCTTTCACGTGAAAACTTTGCAAAAATTTATTCAGTGTTCAAACGTCTTGACAATCGTGAATTTGTTTGTATCCAAACTTTGTACAACGAGTTTGTAGCGCACAAAATAAATTTTTATGATTTTTATACCGCTTTCTTGGTATTTTCAGATTTGCAAATTGTAAAAACTTGCGATTGCGACCAAGGTTTCAAAATAAATATAAATGACAAAATAAAAGTACAACTTACAAATTCAAAAATATATAATTATCTCAATTTTATAAAAAATATTTCAAGAAAAAATGAATCTATCTCTCGATAAATTCATTTCTTTTCGTTTTGATTAGTTTTTATTAGCAGTTCCAAAAACATTAATTTTTTCATTAACTGCTGCTGCGATGCCTTTTGATGCAGGGCCTAAAATCTTACGAGGATCATATACTTTTGCATTTTTTTCATCAGCAACAAATTCTCTTAAAATTTTGTTAAAGGCAAGTTGACATTCAGTATTAACATTGATTTTGCAAGTTCCACAAGCAATTGCTCTTCTGATTTTATCATCTGGAATACCTGTTCCGCCATGCAATACAAGTGGTTTATTAGTTGCTTTACCGATTGCTTCCATTTCAACAAAGCCAAGTACTGGTTCTCCTTGATAAGGACCATGAACAGAACCTAAAGCAGGAGCTAAAGCATCAACATCAGCCTCTTTTACTAAACGTACGCATTCATTTAAATCGGCATATTTAATTCCGCCAATAATACCATCTTCATTTCCACCTACTGTACCAACTTCAGCTTCAACACTTACGCCTCTTGCATGTGCGTAATCAACTACTTCTTTAGTCATTTTAATATTTTCGTCAATTGGATGATGTGAACCATCAATCATAACAGATGTAAAACCAGCATCGATTGCTTTTTTGCAGCTTTCAAATGATGATCCATGATCTAAATGAATTGCAACATCAACAGTAATACCTAAGTCTTTTACTAGTCCTTTTACCATTCCAACAACTACATCAAATCCGCCCATATATTTTCCAGCGCCTTCTGAAACGCCTAAAATAACTGGTGAGTTATTGCTTTGTGCTGTTTCTAGAATAGTTTTAGTCCATTCAAGATTATTAATGTTGAATTGACCAACAGCATATTTTCCTTCTTTCGCTTTATTTAACATATTTACCATATTTACTAGTGGCATATTTTTCCCTCCATTTTTTGTTAATATTTTTTAACTTTTACGATTATATCACATTTTTTTTGAAATTACAAGAAAAAAGTTAGTAATTGATAACTACTAACTAATTTTCTAAATATTTACTCATAAACGTACCAGCGAATTCGGCTATTGATTTTTCGATTGATGTTATGCCTTTATCACCTAATATAATAACGCACCCTAAAATATCACCATACACAT
>CAJKWP010000055.1 GCA_905203645.1 uncultured Christensenella sp. | reverse complement strand
AGAAAAAATAAACCCATTTATAACAAATATATTATTATTACTTGGACTTGAATATCATAAAGAAAATATAAAAAAATACAATTTTGACATATAAATACTATTACTTTTAGGAGAGTTACATTGAAAAAAGTTAAATTTTCTTGGGCATATCTTTTGGTGCTTACGCTTGCGATTGTTTGCTTGTTTTTGCTTTTTACCGACACGAATGTAAGTGGCAAAAAAACAACACCAGATGTTGCAATTACAATGATACAAGAAGATAAAGTATCGGATTTTTATGCAAAAGACGGCATTGCAAAAATTAAGTTGTTCGATTCGCAAATCAAAAATTTTCCAACTACCGCAGATTATTATTTCAAATATACACAAGATACTATTTCAAGAGTAATTGATGCAATTGAAAATCAAAATACTGCAAATGTAAGTGACCCAGACAAACATATTTCTTGGAACTATGAACCAACCGAGCCATCGTTCTTTGAAAGAATAATGCCTATACTTTATATTGGTTTTGGACTTTTCATAATCTTTTTGATTTACAAAATGATAAGTTCGTCAAACAAAGGTGCGATGACTTTTGGAAAAAGCAGGGCAAGGCAGTCTTCAAATGTAAAGGTAAGATTCAAAGATATTGCCGGCGCTGACGAAGAAAAAGAAGAACTTAAGGAAATTGTTGAGTTTTTGAAATCGCCTGAACGCTTTACTGCTCTTGGTGCTCGTATTCCAAAAGGTGTTTTGCTTGTTGGGCCACCAGGAACCGGAAAAACTCTTCTTGCTCGTGCTGTTGCTGGTGAAAGCAATGTGCCGTTCTTGTCAATAAGTGGTTCCGATTTTGTTGAAATGTTTGTTGGTGTTGGTGCATCCAGGGTTCGCGATTTGTTTGAAGAAGCAAAAAAGAACACACCTTGTATTGTGTTCATTGACGAAATTGATGCCGTTGGCAGACAACGTGGTGCTGGACTTGGTGGTGGAAATGACGAAAGGGAACAAACGCTCAATCAACTTTTGGTTGAAATGGACGGTTTTGAAGCAAACGAAGGTATAATTGTTTTGGCTGCTACAAACCGCAGTGATGTTTTGGATCCTGCACTTTTGCGTCCAGGCAGATTTGACAGACAAATATACGTTCACGTTCCTGACGTAAAAGGGCGTGAAGGAATTATCAAAATTCATGCTCGCAACAAACCTATTGATGAAGATGTTGACTTTACAACTCTTGCTCGTATAACAAGCGGATTTACTGGTGCAGACCTTGAAAATATGCTCAATGAAGCGGCAATCTTGGCTGCAAGAGCAAACAGACCAAAAATCATTATGGAAGATTTGACCGAAGGTATCAACAAGGTTATAATGGGACCACAAAAGAAGAGCCGTGTAATGACCGAAAATGACAAAAAGATAACCGCTTATCACGAATCGGGACACGCAATTTTGGGCAAAATGCTTGAATACTGCGAACCAATACAAGAAGTATCTATCATTCCACGTGGCAATGCGGCTGGTTATACCATGAGCAGGCCTGACAACGACGACAATCACAAAACTTACAACCATTTGATTGATGATATAGTTATGACAATGGGTGGAAGATTGGCGGAAGAAATTGTGTTTGGTGACATTACCACAGGTGCTTCAAGTGATATCCACAAGGCAACCGAAGTTGCTCGTAATATGGTTACACAGTGGGGCATGAGCAAACTTGGCTTTATCGGTTTTGACACCCAAGACCAGTTGTTCATTGGCAGAGATTATCAAAGCAAAAACAATTACAGTGAAAAAATGGCAAGTGAAATTGACGCCGAAATAAAACGTATTTTGGATGCTTGTTACAAACGCGGAAAAGAAATTTTGACAAAAAATCGCAAACTTTTGGACGAAATGAGTGAATTGCTTTTGCAAAAAGAAACAATTTATCATGACGAAGTTGATATGCTTATTGCTGGCAAAACTGCAAAAGAAGTTGCCAAGGCAATGGATGATAAACTTGCACTTTTGAAAGAAAAACAAGATTCTCAACGTAAACAAATGAGCGATTTGCAATACGGCAAAGAACTTGACATGAAGGTTAAAACTGGCGAAATGTTTTTGAAAAGTGGGATAATAACCGAACAAGATTTGAAAACTTTGAAAGATAAACGTGACGAATATTACAAGACACTTGACGAAAAATACAAAAAGCAAGCCGAAGAAAAAAAAGTAAAGACTGTAGAGGAAAAAGTTGCAAAAACCAGAACAAAAAAGATTGGTGAAAAGAGCGTCAAAACAAAAGAAATGACTGATAACGAAAAAAAATCTTTAAAACCAAAAACAAAAAGGCAAACAAAATCAAAGGTTGAAAACAGGGAAGAAAGTCCTGAAAAAACAACAAAAAACAAGGGGGATAAAGAATGAAAAAGAAAATTTTGATTATCATAAGTCTTGCACTTGTTGTTGCATTGATAACAACAACAATCGTATTGGCTGTTGTGAAAAAATCATACAAGCCAGAATTTGATTTGAATCCACAAACAGTAAGAATTGTCAGACAAAATGACAACACCGAATTTGAATCAAGCGAAAGCCATTCGACAAAAGAAAAGTTTGAAAATATTGTAAAACTTTTTGACGACGGCTTCAAACAAAATGTTCTTGGCTCAATATTCAGTGGAAACTGTTCAAAACAAATTGATATCGAACTTGTGTCAAAACTTCCTTCATTTGAAGATGGTTATACATTTACATTTGATTACAAGGCTGATATGGTTCTGAAAAAAGACGGAAAAGATTTTGTTTATGGAACAAACACTGACAAACAAATCAAATTCCAACAAGTTATTTTCAATATAACTGACACAAAAGGCTACAATCAAATTTATCTTTACGCAAAAGAAGTTGTTGGTTCAAACACATATTATTATGAAATTGCAACCACTGCAAACACATCTGCACTTTATGATTATATAAGCGGATTGACATTTGCATAAGAAAAATAAAAACAAAAAACGTTACAAGTGGAAATTTATTTTGTAACGTTTTTTTTGTCAATCAATTTGTATAAGTTGTCCAAAGTTAAGGTTGAGTATATATTTTTTGATGTTTTTTATGCCATAGGCATTTTGAATTGCAAGGGCGTAAAGTTCAAGTTGCTTTTGATATCTTTGAGCGAGCCCTTGTGCTGATTTTGTGTTTGAAAGTTTGAAATCGACCAAAATCGCATTGTCGCCGTCGATACAAAAGGCATCAATAATTCCCTGTACAAGCACCAAATCTTCGTATTTGCTTTGCACAACTTGATTGTATTTTGCTTGCAAAATAAACGACTTTTCTTTTTGTACAACTTTTTCGCCAAACAAATTGTTCAAAATTTCAAGTGCTTTTGAAACCTTTTGCACGGTTATTGTGAGGTCAGTTTTTTCGTCAAGTTTTTCAACGTTACAAACACGGTTTATTGTTTTTTGTATTTTTTCAAAATTGTCAAAATCTTTGTAATCCAATATTTGAAGAATTTTGTGGAACTCTGTTCCAAGTTGTTGATTTGTAACACCTTTCAAATGTTCGTCAATGGTCAGTGTTTTGACTTGGTCTGTTTTGTTTTGATAGCCATCATCTTCGCCTTTCATAATGCCCGAAACCGAATTTTTGAGTGCGATATTTTGCACTTCAAAATTTTGATTTAGTCTATCTTTGATTGCTTTGACAAGGTTTTGGTCTGGTTTTCCAAAAACGATTTTTTCTTGCAAAATTGGCTCTTCAAAATCGTCATCACTGTTTTCAAATGTTACTTCGAAATCTTGGTTTTTCCAAACAAAATCTTTGCTTGTTTTGATTTTGTCCAAAGTATCTTGGTCGAATGACGACAAAACAAGTGAAAGATAATTGTTTTGATTTGTTATGTCAAAACTTGAATCTTTGTGGCAAAGATTTTCTTTGTCATAACCCCCAACAATGAAAAGTGCATTTTTTGCACGTGTAAGTCCCACGTATAAAAGTCTGAGTTTTTCGGCAAATTCGTCTTGCTTGTTTTTGTCTTTTATTGCTTGCAAAATTACATCGTCAAAACTTGTCTGACTGTCAGTGTCAAAGTATTTGAAGCCTATTCCAAAACTGTCACTAAGGGCAATAGATTCGATTTTGGATTTATTGAAGTCCGAACCACTGTCCACCAAAAATACTATTTTGTATTCCAAACCTTTGCTGGAATGTATTGTTGTGACATTTACAAAATTGCTGTCGTCACTTTGCCTGTCGGGCAGTGACAATTTTCCGCCGTTTTGAATGTTGTCCAAAAACTTGCTGATATTGAAATTATATTCGCTGTCGGCAAGTTGTTCAATCAATATCTTGGCAACATCACTTCGCATTTTTGATTGCATGATATCAAGTTTTTCAAAATAGCGTGTTTGTTCAAAGAATATTTTGACAGCCTTGTAACTTCCCAAAAAACTTATGTTGTTTTGAAGGGCTTGCATTTTTTGATAAAAATCGGCGATTTTTTTGAAAATTTGGTCGTTTTTTTGATAGTTTTGCAAACATTCATAAAAATATTTTTTTTCTGGTGATGCAAGTCGAATGGTTGCAAGTTGATTTTCATCAAAATCAAAATAGCCAATCAAAGTACCAGTTAGCGCAAAATCATCGTTTATGTTTGTGCAAGTTTTCAAAAGATTCAAAAATTTTGCAGTTTCGGGATTTTGCAAAATGTCCTCATTGTTGCTTGCATAAATAGGTAAACCAAGATGTGAAAGTTCGTCGCAAAATTGGTTGTATCCATCACCACGTTTGCGAACCAAAATTGTGATGTCACTGTATGTAATAGGCTTACCATCGTCAAGAGGTTTTCCCACAAGTGAAAAAATTTGTTTTGCAACAATGCACGCTTCTTTTTGACTTGCCGAAAGGTTTTGATTTGTGTTTTGCTTTTGAATTTTGTAAATTCCACGTGCCAAAATTTTTTGCGACTTTTCTTCCTTTTTGTTGTAAAGACAAATTTTTATTTTTGGAATGTCGTATTCAAATTGTTTTACACCTTTGAATCTTCCATTTTTTTTGTAATCAATTCCGCTTGTCGGTGGAGTCATAATGTTGTCAAAAACAAAGTTTACAAAACAAAGAATTTGTTTGTCACTTCGAAAGTTTACGTTCAAATATTTTGCCTCGCTGTGTTCGTCCAAAGCGTAACTTTGTTCCAAGTCCAAAAATATTTGTGGTTTGCTTCGGCGGAAACCATAAATAGATTGTTTTACATCACCAACCAAAAATTTGTTGTCTTGTCCACACAAAAGTTCGACCAACTTGTTTTGTATTTGGTTTGTGTCCTGATATTCGTCCACAAAAACATATTTGTAAGTTTGCTTCAATTCTTTTTGAACGTCACTGTTTGAACAAATTTCTATCGCATATTTTTCCAAATCGCTGTAATCCATCAAGTTTTTTTGCGACTTGTAATCTTTGTAAAGATTGCAAAACTTTTTCCAAAGTTGCAACAGCAAAATAGAAATGTTTTTGTTTGCAGATACCGATTTTTCAAAGTCTTGTTTTTTCGCAAACTTTTTGGCGTTGTATTTTGCAACAAAATTTTTTATTTGAGTTTTCAAGTTGTCAAGTTGTTTGAAAACTTCGTCGGCAACATCTTTATCTCTTTTGAGTGCTGTCAATGAAATACTGCAAACACTTTCATAATTTTCAAAAAAATCTTTGTTGGGCTTTGCTTTTTCAAGTTCGCTTGCAACATTGTTGAGCCAAGTTATATATTGCGTCAAGCCAAGGTTTTGCATCTTTTGCAAAAGTGCATCAGTTTTTTGTTTGAAATTTTGTGCCGAGTTCAAAAGGTTTTGATTCAGTGCGTCAAGAGAAATTTGTGTGTTGTCATAAAGAAAGAGCATTGTTTTGCAAAATTCATCATCAGAAGAAAAACTTTGTGAAAAGTTATCCAACTTCAAGATTATTTCAATCACGTTTTGGATATTTCTGTTTGGTGCAAAATTTTGCATAATCAAAAAATATTGTGCAGGTGATTGGCTTGCATAATCGGTCAAAACATTTGTCAAAATTTCCTTTTTTATTTTGAGCGATTTTTTGTCGTCAGCAATTTCAAAGTTTGGTGAAATGCCCAAAACATAAAAATATTTTTTCAAAAGTCGGGAACAAAAACTGTGAATTGTGCTTATGTCACTTGTGGCAATTTCGTCCAAAATTTCTGGGTCAGAAATTTTTTGTTTGAGCGTGTTATACAACTTTTGTTTCATTTCACTTGCGGCACTTGTTGTGTATGTCATAACAAGCAAATTTTTTGGAGTAGCAAGACCGCTTTCGATTAGTTTGCAAATTCGCGCAATCATAACAGTTGTTTTTCCGCTGCCAGCCGATGCCGAAACAAGCAAATTTTTGTTTTGACTGTCTATTATTTCTGCCTGTTCTGGCAATGGTTTAAATTCCATTTTTGCACTCCTTTTTTATTATTTTTTGTTTTTTTTTAATGCTTTTTTGCATTTTTTTGTTATTTTTTGTTATTTTTTACGTTTTTTATTTTTAATAATTTTAAAAGTTAATTTTCTTCTTATACTTACAAGATTTA
>CAJKWP010000054.1 GCA_905203645.1 uncultured Christensenella sp. | reverse complement strand
GTTTTTTTTAATTTTTTTTTAATTATTTTTGATTTATTATTTATTTTGAGTATAATAAAAATATGATTAAAAAAATGTTTGCAAACAACCCATTATTTTTGGCACCAATGGCAGGTGTAACCGACTTTGCATTTCGCAGTATTGCAAAAGATTGCGGTGCCGATTTTACTTGCACCGAAATGGTAAGCGCGAAAGGACTTTTGTACGACAGTCAAAAGACAAGCAAAATGCTTTTTTGCATGGACAATGAAAAACCAAAAATTGTTCAAATATTTGGAAATGAACCCGAAGTTTATTCTCAGGTTGTAAAAAAGTATTTGAATGATTTTGATATAATTGACATGAACTTTGGATGCCCAGCACCAAAGATTTTTTGCAACAATCAAGGCAGTGCACTTTTGGACAAGCCAGCACTTGTTTACAGTCTTGCAAATGCAGTGCGTAAATCCTGTGACAAAATCGTAAGTGCAAAAATAAGACTTGGCATACAAAAAGACAACTTTGTGGGTGCAGAAATCGCAAGAGTGCTTGAAGATGCTGGTGTTGATTTTTTGACTGTACATGGCAGAACAAAACAAGATGGTTACAGTGGCAACGTAAACTTGGAGCAAATTGCAAAAATAAAAGCATGCGTAAAAATTCCTGTTGTAGGCAATGGTGACGTAAAAGATTTAAAGTCCTATCTTGCCATGCGCCAAACAGGTGTTGACGGCGTGATGATTGGACGTGGTGCACTTGGCAATCCCGAAATATTTGCAAAAATCAAAAATATTCCTTATCCAAGCAAATTTGAAATTGTCAAAAAACACATTGAACTTTTAAGAACCATGTACCCAGACCAATTTTTGACAAAATATATGCGAAAACATTTGCTTTGGTATCTGAAAGGTACAAAAAATAATCAAGTCAAACTTCAAATATGCACAATGGAAAATGTTGATGAAATATTGGATATTTTGAAAAAATGTTTAACTGAAAGTTAAAAACACGTTTTTTTGTTTTTAATTTTACATACTTTTGTGATAACATACACTTGAAGAAGAATTTTTTTTAAGGAGAAGATTATGAAAAGAACAATCGAGGACATTGATGTAAAGGGTAAACGAGTATTTTTACGCGTTGATTTCAATGTACCACTTGACGACAACGGCAACATTACTGACGATACAAGGATTATTGCTGCTCTTCCCACAATCAAGTATTTGCTCAGCAAAGGTGCAAGGTTGATTATTTGTTCGCACCTTGGAAGACCTAAAGGCGAATTTAACATGAAGTATTCGCTTATGCCAGTGGCAAAACGCTTGGTTGACCTTTTGATAAACAAGATATACTTTGGCAAAGATATCGTTGGTCCTGATGCAATGGAAAAAGCAAAAAAATTGAATGTAGGCGAAATTTTGCTGTTGGAGAATATAAGGTTTTTGAAAGGTGAGGAAAACAATGATCCCGAACTTGCACAAAAACTTGCTTCAATGGCAGATGTTTATGTCAATGATGCTTTTGGGACAGCACACCGCAACCATGCTTCGATTGTTGGCGTTCCAAAACTTCTTCCAAATGCGGTCGGGTTTTTGATGGGAAAGGAAGTTAACACAATCCTTTCAACTTTGGAAAATCCACAAAGACCATTTGTCGCCATTTTGGGTGGTGCCAAAGTCGCAGACAAAATTTATGTCGTTTTGAATCTTTTGAAAAAAGTTGACACAATTTGTATAGGGGGAGGTATGGCCTATACATTTTTGAAAGCAAAAGGTGTAAAGGTTGGACAGAGCATGGTTGATGAAGAAAAGGTTGAACTTGCCGGTCAAATGCTTGCAGAAGCGGAAAAGCGCAAAGTAAAAATTTTGCTTCCCATTGACAACCTTTGTGCTTCGGTTTTCAGCCCAACTGCGAAGGCAATCAAAATAAAGGGAGATATACCAGATAATATGATGGGACTGGACATTGGTCCAAAGACAATAAAGCTTTTCAAAAATGAACTCAAAAAAGCAAAAACTGTTGTTTGGAACGGACCATTGGGTGTATTCGAATTCGAAAACTTTTCAAAAGGAACCGAAAAAATTGCGAAAGCAGTTGCGAGGGTAAAAGGAAAAACAATCGTTGGTGGAGGCGACAGTATTGCTGCAGTTCACAGACTTGGAAAAACAAAAAAGATTACTCACATTTCAACTGGTGGTGGTGCTTCGCTTCAAATGCTTGAAGGCAAACCATTGCCTGGTGTTGAAGTGATTGACAATATTTGATTGGAGGCATTATGAAAAAATATATCATTGCAAATTTGAAGATGAATTTTACGCAAGAAGAATGCAAGCAATATCTTGCAGAACTTTTGCCACTTGTTGCAAATTCTCAAAACAAAATTGGAATAAGTTTTCCATTTACAGATTTGCCACTTGCAAAAGACATGCTTTTCGACACAAAAATAAAAGTCGGTGCGCAAAACGTTCATCAAGCGGAAAACGGTGCGTACACAGGTGAGATAAGCGCAAAGATGCTTAAAGAACTTGAATGTGATTTTGTTTTGGTTGGACACAGTGAACGCAGACAATACTTCAATGAAACAAACAAACAAATAAATCAAAAAATTAAGTTGCTTTTGAAATATGGTATCAAGCCTGTGCTTTGCATTGGTGAAACAAAATCTGAGCGTGACAACAATAAGACAAACACAATCCTGAAAGCACAACTCGAAGGTTGTTTGGCTGGACTTTACGAAAATGAAATCAAAAGCATAATCGTTGCATACGAACCAGTATGGGCTATTGGCACAGGTGTCACACCAACAACAAAACAAGTTGACGAAGTATGCAAATTTGTTCGTGAAATAATCACACAAAACTTTTCCGAAAAAGCTGGCAAAAATCTTTGCATTTTGTACGGTGGCAGTTTGAAGGGTGAGAATGCAAAGCAATTTTTGTCGCTTTCAAACATAAACGGCGGACTTGTGGGAAGTGCAAGTTTGCAAGCAGAAAGTTTTGCAAAATTGGTAAATTTTAAATAAAGTCAAAAAAAATGAAAATCAAAATGATATTTTGAAGGTGTAAATTATGAAGATAAAAAAGATTTTGGCTGGAATAGTTGTCTTGGCATGCAGTATGCTGTTTTTTGCCTGCGACAATACGAAACCAAAAATAACGTGGAGTGAAAAATCTGTTTCGTTGGAAATCAGCGAAGAACTTTCGCTGGATTCTTTGCTGAATATAGAAAATGCAAAAGTAACCGATGTGCAGTATTGTTCGCTTAATGAAGATGTCGTTTTGATACGTGGAAGAAAAGCAGTTGCAGTCGGTGCAGGAAATGCTTTTGTGCAGGCAACTGTGCAAAATCAAAACTCATATCTTACGATAAACGTAAGTGCACCAAAAGAACAATTTGAAAAAATATCAAATCTTGCTTTTGATTCCATGACAGGCAAACTTTCTTGGAACAGGGCAGTGAAAACGATTGACGGACAAAATGTTTATGCCGACAGTTATGAAATTTCGATAACAAAAGACAATCAAACCGAAAGAATTGAAAGTACAGAAAATTTTGTTATTTTTGAAGACAATGGCGAGTATAGTGTACGCGTGACCGCAAAAAAAGATGGCTTTTTAAATTCGGATACAAGCGATGCACTTGCCTTCAAAATTTTGTCAACACCAACGAATATTCAATTTGAAAAGGTAACAAGTACTCTCAGTTGGCAAAGTGATTACACAAAATTTGCCGTTCAAGTTGATGATTTGGTTTTAACTGCAAATGAAAAAAGTATCAAACTCAATTTTGAACAAGTAAAAAGTTATTCACTCAAAGTATCCGCTGTTGATGGCGAGTTTTTGTCAAAACCAAGTCAAACATTGGTTATTACAAGACTTGCTGTTCCAACAATAAACGCAGTTGAAAATGGTGTGATAAGTTTTGAACGCACACAACAAGCTTTGGCGACAGGGTACAAAATAAGTGTAAGGTCAGCACTTGATGAACAACCAATCGAAATTGACAATACCACAGGTGAGTATTCACTTGAAAACAAAACCCATGGCGAGTACTACATCCAAGTAAAAGCTGTTGGAAATGAATACGCTTTTGACAGTGCTTATTCTGATTTTGTCAAAGTTGAAAAACTCAAAACACCAACACTTACTTTTGACAAAACAACAAAAACAATCACTTCTGACTTGCAAAATGTCACAATATTTGTGAAAAATTTGATTACAAATCAAACGACCCAAACAAATATCGAGGGATTTACACATCAATTTGAGCAAAACGTTGGCATTTACGAAATATACGCACAAAACAAAACAAAAGTGCTCAATCAAATACAAAGTGATTTATCAGCAAGTATTTTTGTAAAAAAACTCGGTGCTGTTCAAAATCTTACCCATCAAACCGAAAATAACAAAAGTATTATACTTTTTGATGGAGTAATGGATGGATACAGTTACGATATTTATGTTGACAATGTTTTAACAAATGGAACATTTGAAAAAACTTCAACTGGTGCAAAATTTTCACTTGAACAAAATACCGACGCTATATTTGCAAGTGGCACAAAAAATATAAAAATTGTAAGTCACGACTATGATTTTGACAGCAGACCAAACTATTTTGTTTTGAGCGAAGATGCAACGAGTGCCGAAATTACGGTTGAAAGATTTGAAAAACTCAATCCAACTTATAACAGTCAAATTGATTGGGAAAATATCCAAAATGCAATTTGCTATCAATATGAACTTTACAAAGATGGGCAATTATATTTGCAAGGAAAAGAAAGTACAAACAATTTTGCCGTAACAAATCTTGAATTTGGAAATTATACTTTCAAAGTAAAAGCAATCGGCAACAATTCGACATATTTGTCATCACTTGAATTTGGACAAGTTGAATTTAGCATAAAAGAGCAACTTCAAAGTCCAAATGTAATTTTTGACAAAACAAACAAAACACTTGTAATAACTCCAGTAAAAAATGCTGACAGATACATCGTTTTTTATGAAGGTGCTCAAATTGGAAGTTTTGACAATCAAAACCTTGTTTGCGATATATCAAGTTTTCTTTCTGGCGTAAAAACTTATGAGTTTCAAGTCTGGGCAGAAAGTTCAACAAACGATGCATTGTCTGGCGGAAATTTGTATAAATCCGAAAATACAACAATAACTATCGAAAAACTTAAAGCAATTGAAAATATATTTGTATCAAAAGAACAACAAATTCAAATTGACTTGCAAGAATATCAAAACAAAATATCTGCTTGCAAAACATATATAGATGACCAACTTGTTGAAAATTTGAATACTTATGCATTTTTGGTTTCAAATACACTCAAAGTACAACTTGTTGCAAATAACAACACAAATCCATATTATTTGGACAGTGATGAAGCAATATTCACTTTGGAAAAACTTGCAACTGTTCAAAATGTTGTATTTAATGATTATGTGCTTTCTTGGGATGTTACAGAAAATGCAAAATCTTATATAGTTTACATATCAAAAGACAATGAAAAATTTGATATGGAAATAATGTCAAATGAAATTGATTTGAACCAAAACCCAATTTACAAACAAATGGTTGATGCAATGGGTGACGGATGGTCGGTTTCGATTGTTGCAAAAGCCGGTGACCAAACAGTTGGCGTTAGAACAAAAGGTTATTTGAAATCTGAACCAAGCAACCTGTTTACAATCCACAAACTTCAAACTCCAACATTGACAAACTTTGTATCACAAGATGATGACGATTTGACAGTAAAAATCGACTTTTCAGACGTAGAAAACGCTTTGTCTTATGAAATTTACGTTGATGGCGTACAACAGACAACAGACATATCCGAAATATCAGTATCAGATTTACAACAAGTAAAAACTTATACAATAACAATAATCGCAAAAAATCCACAATATATTTCAAGTGACAGACTTGTTGTAACATTGCAAAGATTGGCAAAAATCGAAAACATAAACATTGATACAAAGCAAGAAAATTTTGACGTACAATATGCACTTGAAACATCAAACGGTGTAAAGGCAGATGGCACAATTTCATCATTGCCTTACGACTTGTCGGCGATATCAACAACTCAAACAACTTTGCAATTACAACTTTCAGGAAAAATTGACCTTGAAAATCAAAAAATGTACCTTGCAAGCGAAAAAACATCATTTACAATTTTGCGTCATGGCATTGTTACAAATTTTGCTTTTGATGGTGACATTCTCAGTTGGGACATTGTTGACAAGTGCGATTATTACAATATCATTATAGAAAATGCACAATCACAAACACTTTCATTGATTGTTCCAGCAAAAAACGCAAATGGATACGTAAATACTTTGGATTTGTCAAAAAATCTTCAAATTCAAGAATTTATTGAACAAAGCGGAATTTACAACGCAAAAATCAACGCTTGTGTTAACAATTTTACACTTGGCTGCCAAGAAGATGACATTGGATATCTTTGCGGAGAATATTCAAATTTGGTTGAACTTCAAAAACTTGAAACACCAACCAATTTGCAAGTATCGTGCACAGATGCAATTATGCAAACCCAAGTTACCATCAGTTGGGACAGTGTAACCGATGCAGAAAAATATTTTGTATACATAAATGATATTTTGCTTGGTGAAACAGACCAAACACAAATACAAACTGACAAACTTTTGTATTCAAGTGAATTTTCATCAAAAGGAAATTT
>CAJKWP010000053.1 GCA_905203645.1 uncultured Christensenella sp. | reverse complement strand
TAATTAAAATAATTTAATATCGCTCAAATACATATAAATTCCGTCATTCAGCGTTTATATTTAACAAAAAATTGCAAAAAAATCATATAATAAATAGGCGTATTTGAAAATACTATTGATTTTTTGTTCAAATTATGCTATAATACAAAAGTCAAACAAAAAGAAAGGAGGTAAATTTTGTGAATTTACAACAACTTAACAGTTTGATACACGAAAGCAACAGCATAGCAATTTTTGCACACACTTGTCCCGATGCAGATGCGTTGTGCTCCGCACTTGCAATGAAGGATTTTATAAATTCAAATTATCTTGTAAAAGGGAAAAAATCGGCAAGGTGGTACAGAAAGAAAGTTGACATTTTTGTTGACTGTGAAGAAATCCCAGAAAGTCTTAAAGTACTTGCCGAAAAATACAAGCTCAGTATAAATCCAAAGCCCAGAAACAAATATAACTTGTCATTGGCTTTGGATTGCGCCAATATCGAAAGACTTGGCAAATATGAAGAACTTTTCAAAGCATCCGAAAAAACGGTAAACATTGACCACCACAAATCCAACACAAAATTTGCTGAAATAAATTATATAATCGACACTTCGTCAACTTGCGAAAACTTGTATTTGTTTTTCAAATACTTTGAAAGAATGTATGGTGCCAAAATGAACAATTACATACTTACTCAACTTTATTCGGGTATTTTGACAGATACAAACAATCTTGAAAACAACGCTGACCGCCTTGTAACAAGGGACACAGTAAGTTCGATTGTCGGTGCACTTGGAACAAAAAAGGCAAGCATAATCAAATCTCACTTTTTCAAAAATTTGGCAAAAAGCAAACTTGCGCTTACAACAATTTCTTACAATCCAAAAAATCGAAAATACTATGAAGATGGAAAGATTTGCATTATAACGCTCAGCAACAAAGCCTTTACAAAGGCGCACGCTTCACTTGAAGATGCCGAAGGTATTGTCGATTCGGCACTTAATACCGAAGGCGTTTATATCAGTGCTCTTTTGCTTGAACCAAAAAAAGGCGAGTACAAAGTGAAATTGCGTGGCAAAAACTTGAAAATTACTCAAATTGCCGAAAAATTTGGTGGTGGCGGACACGATTTTATGGCCGCTTTTGATTACAAAGGAAACTACAACGTTTTGAATATGTCACTTCTAAGGGAATGCAAAACGACACTTGCAACCAGCCTTGACTCTGTAGAAACAATCGAGGACATTTTGGAAGATAATGCTGAAACTTTGCAAAAATAATTTTTTGCCTATACAATTTATAAAAAACTTTGGTTCGCCAAAGTTTTTTGTTTGAAAACATTTGCCGAAAAACGTTTTTTGCTTGCTTTTGTTTTAAAAACCATATAAAATTACAAAGAACTAATATTTTGCAAAATGTCAAATTTTGCGGTGATGAAGGAGAAAAAATGAAAGTTGGTGTCGTTGGCTTGCCAAATGTAGGAAAAAGCACCCTGTTTAATGCATTGACAAATGCGGGTGCCGAAAGTGCAAATTATCCTTTTTGCACTATCGAACCAAATGTCGGAATTGTCAGTGTAAATGACAAAAGATTGGACGTTTTGGCAAAATTGTACAACTGTAACAAAATCACACCTGCGGTGATTGAATTTGTTGACATTGCCGGTCTTGTTGCAGGTGCAAGCAAAGGCGAAGGATTGGGAAACAAATTTTTGAGCCACATACGTGAAGTTGATGCCATTGCTCACGTTGTAAGATGTTTTGAAAACGAAAAAATCATAAGTGTAAATCAAGGCGTTGATCCTGTAAGGGATGCAAAAATAATAAATTTGGAATTGATTTTATCCGACCTTGAAAGCATAACAAAACGTCTTGACAGATTGGCAAAAGCAGTAAAAACAGGTGCAAAAGACGTTATCGCCGAACGTGACCTTTGTCAAAAGATAAAAGATGCTTTGGAAAATGAAATACCTGCAAGAAGCCTTTCTTACAACGAAGAAGAGCAAAAAATATTGAAAGATTTGTTTTTGATTACGGCAAAACCAGTTATTTACGTGGCAAACATTGCCGAAAACGAAATTGGAAAAGAAAACAAATACGTTCAAAGATTGAAAGAACTTGCAAAATCTGAAGGCTCATCAGTTATTGCAATTTCTGCAAAAATTGAAGAAGAACTTAGCAGTTTGCCAGCCGATGAAAAGCAAATATTTATGGAAGAACTTGGCATTGCCGAAAGCGGACTTGACAAGTTTGTAAAGGCAAGTTATGACCTTTTGGGGCTTATGAGTTATCTTACTGCTGGTGAAAAAGAATGCCGTGCATGGACAATCAAAAAGGGAACAAAGGCGCCACAGGCAGCAGGAAAAATTCACACCGATTTTGAAAAGGGTTTTATCAAAGCCGATGTTGTAAGTTATGACGACCTTATAAATTGCGGCGGATATAACGGTGCAAAAGAAAAGGGCAAAGTACGTATCGAAGGTAAGGATTACGTTGTGCAAGAAGGCGACGTGATTTTGTTTAGGTTTAACGTTTAAAAGTCACTTACTTAAAGGTGTTTTCAGAAAAACGACCGTGTTGGGTCTAAAAGTATTGTCGCGCCGCTAGGCTTCGGAAACTTTCAGTTTCCTGCAGAATCGCTCTCTCCAATAACTTTTACTCCCCAACAGGTCGTTTTTTCTGTCCACATAAGTGCGCTGTGGGTGGCAAAGGGGGCAAGTGTCTTACTTAAAAGTGTTGTCGCACCGCTAGGCTTCGACATCTACGATGTCTGCAGAATCGCTCTCTTTTGGCACATTTTAAGTTCCACTTGCCACTTTCCGTATTTTGCTGTCTATATAAGGGCTGCATAAACTAAATAGAAAAATACAAAAAAAATGCTACAAAATTACTTTGTAGCATATTTTTTGTTGGAAAGTGAAATTTTGATTAGTCGTTGTAAATCGGAAATTGTCTGGCAAGGGCGGAAACCTGCGCTTTGAGTTGCTCTTTTTCTTCGGGATTTGACAAAATACGTGACATAATATATGCGATTTGTTCCATTTGTTCTTCTTTCATGCCGCGAGTTGTGATATTTGGTGTGCCAATTCTTATCCCGCTTGTGATAAAAGGTGAGCGAGTTTCGTTTGGAATTGTGTTTTTGTTCACCGTTATTCCGATTTCTTCCAAAATACCTTCATATTCTTTGCCGGAAATATTTTTGTTTGTAAGGTTGAGCAACATCAAATGATTGTCTGTGCCGCCGCTTACAAGGTCAAACCCATATTTTTTCAGTGCTTCAGCCAAGGCTTTTGCATTTTTGACAATTTGTATTTGATACTCTTTAAATTCTGGGCTCAGCGCTTCTTTGAACGCAACTGCTTTTCCTGCGATAACATGTTCAAGTGGCCCGCCTTGTGTTCCAGGGAAGACTGCTTTGTCAATCATTTTTGCATACTTTTCTTTGCAAAGAATAAGTCCGCCTCTTGCCCCACGCAAAGTTTTGTGTGTTGTTGATGTTACAAAATCAGCATAAGGAACAGGGGATGGATGAAGACCTGCGATAATAAGTCCAGCAATGTGAGCCATGTCAACCATAAGATACGCACCAACTTGGTCGGCGATTTCTCTGAATTTTGCAAAATCTATTATTCTTGGATAAGCACTTGCACCCGCGACTATAAGTTTTGGTTTTTCTTTTTTGGCAATTTCCAAAACGTTGTCATAATCAATAAAACCGTTTTCATCAACGCCGTAACTTGCAAAATCAAAGAAGGCACCGCTGATGTTTACTGGACTTCCGTGTGTAAGGTGTCCGCCGTTTGAAAGACTCATTCCCAAAACTTTGTCACCAGGCTTCAAAACTGCAAAATATACAGCCAAATTTGCATTGGCACCGCAGTGTGGTTGAACGTTTGCGTGTTCCGCACCAAAAAGTTTTTTTACACGTTCGATTGCCAAACTTTCAACCTTGTCAATGTTTGCACAACCGCCATAGTATCTTTTTCCGCTGTAACCTTCGGCATATTTGTTTGTCAAAACGCTTCCAGTTGCTTCCAAAACTGCTTGACTTACAAAGTTTTCACTTGCAATAAGTTCCAATGTGTTTTGTTGCCTTTGCAATTCTGATTGAATTGCGTCATAAACTTCTTTGTCAACTATTTCAAGTTTTTTCATATTTTGCATAGTTTCACCTCACTTCAAAAAAAATCATAAAAGTATACGAACAACAAAAGACACTTTTTGCGTGCTTTGCTTATATTTCGCTTAACCTTTGGTTACTATATCATATTTTTTGCACTTAAATCAATTAAATACTTGAAAAATGTGATATGGTATGATATAATTTGTCAGTTATGGAAAAGTACATAGGTAATTTGCTTGTAGCAAACAAGTTTTTTGATTTACCAGAAACTCACAGCCTTTGGTCTGTGGGACATTTTGTGCAAATTTTTATAATGGTCGCATTGCTTGTGGGCAGTTGGTTTTTGTTTCGCAAAAAAAGTTCTTGGCAAAACACAGTCCTTTGGATTCTGTTTGCAGTTTCTTTTGTTACAATGGGCAATATGCTTGGCTTTTGCATAGTCACTGGAATAAATAATCCCGAATGGTATATGCCTTTCCATATTTGCAATTTGTTTGTTTTTGTGTTGTTTTTTATGGCACTTTTCAAAGGCAAAGTTAGGGACTTTTTGTCCGATTACGCCTTTTACTTTGGATTTTTGGGTTGCGTTTTTGCAATAGTTATCCCTGGCACAAGTCAATTGTATTTTGGACCATTTGAATTTTTGTCACTCAATATGTGGCTTTATCATTTGGTTATAGGTACATTGTCAATTTATCTTTTGTCAAGTGGTGTTTACAAAATTCGATTTTCAAACCTTTGGCGAATGCTTGCATTGTTCATTCCACTCATCATTGTGGCATACATTTTCAACACATTGTGGGATACAAACTTTTGCTTTATAAATCCAAGCAAGTTTTATTATCCACTCAATCTTTTGGCAAATTATTTTGGTCAATATTGGACGTTGGTTATTGCGGGACTTATCGTTGCGGTAAGTTGCGTGCTTATGGCGGCTTCATTTGTTGTTAAAACAATCAAAGACAGGCTTGTTTCTATGCTTATCGTTGACAATCCTGTTTTGTTGTACGTTAAAGAGAACGGACTGTTTGACGATGAAGTTGACCTTTTCCGTGCAATATTGAAAAATCCAAAGGTCAAAGCCTATCTTGCAGATGCAAAATTGGTTTTGGACGAATCAAAACTGATGTCTTGTTGGTATGCCGTAAAAGATGATATCCAAAATATGACTGTTGGACAAATGGAAGATATGTCGTTTATTTTTCATTTGCTCAAAAAATCAAAGATTATAAACGTACTTTTGGAACAAATACGAATTTCAAAACTTGTAAAACTTTTGAAATTGTTTAAAAATATGCCAGTTGGCGAAATTTTGAAAGAAGTAAAGGACCAATACATTTCGCAAACCAAACCTGTACCACAAGCATTGCCGGTTTGAAGGGGTCATCGTTTTAAAGGTCTTATGCGTGAACAACGAAGATCTATGGACGAAAACAAACGTTTGGAAAAATATCTTTCAGCCATCGCAAAAAGTGACAAAAAATTGAAAAATATATCATAATATAACAAAGATTCTCATAAATTTATTATGGGGATTTTTTTTGTGAACAATCAAATAAAACAAAGAGTACTTGACGAAGCCTTGTATATTATTTCAACAGGTAAAACGTTGCGAGCAACTGCAAAAGTTTTTTCGGTAAGTAAAAGTACAGTGCATATTGATATGTCAAGAAGACTTAAATCACTTAATTGGAAAATGTACAGTCAAGTTGCAAAAAAACTTGATATAAATTTTTGTGAAAAACATTTGCGTGGTGGGCTTGCAACAGCAAAAAAATTTGCTCTTTATAAAAGTTGGCAAAACAATGTAAAAAGCAAGTGATAATCTTAAAAATATGATTTGAAAGAAATCGGTTTTAATCTTGGTCTTTCAAGTTTTCAAAAAGTGTAAGCATAGCGTTTGTTACACGGTCATAAAATTGTGGTTGATGCTTGCAAAACATGTCGGCAATCAATTTCATGTCTTCACGCTTTGTCTTGTGATTGGCAGGACATGGATTGAAAAGTATTGGGAAATCTTTTGAAGCATTTACAATTTCACTTTCACGCACATAAACAAACGGACGTATAACTTCCAAATCCACACGTGAAAGATAGGTACATGGTTTGAAAGAATTTATCCTGCCTTCATACAAAAGTGACAGCAAAAATGTGTGAACAAAATCATCGTTGTGATGGGCGAGTGCAACCTTGTTTGCACCCAAATTTTTTGCATAATTGTTGAGTATTCCACGCCTTAGATTTGCACACAAACTGCATGGATTTTTTTCTTTGCGAATATTGAAAACTATATTCAAAATATCCGAATTTGCAACATGAAAGTCAACGTCAAGTTCTTGGCAAAATTTTCTAAGATTGTCAAAATTTTGTTTGCCGTTTGATGTGTCAACTGTTACAGCGCAAAGTTTGAACGGAATTTTTGAGTACTTTTTGTATGTACCAAGTGCCTTTGTAAGTGCAAGACTGTCCTTTCCGCCAGACAACCCAATCACAACAAAATCGTTTGGGTTTATAAGGTGAAAATCTGTGATTGCGCGATGCATTTTGTTTATGATTTTTCGCATAAAAAATCCTTTTAATAGCAAAATAGATATTACACTTTTTGCGCAAAAAAATCAAATAAAAAACAAAAAAATAATGCAAAATAAATATTTTTTAATTTGAAAA
>CAJKWP010000052.1 GCA_905203645.1 uncultured Christensenella sp. | reverse complement strand
AAAAAAATGGAAAATAACAAAGAAATTCAACTTGATATTTTGGATATAAATTCATCGGGCAGTGGAACTGCCAAAATTGATGGACTGGTTTGTTTTGTTCCGTTTTGCATTGACGGTGAAAGGGTAATTGCAAAAGTTGAAAAACAGCACAAAAATTTTTGCATGACAAAACTTGAAAGTGTTGTTTGTGCATCAAAAGACCGTGTCGAACCCAAGTGCAAATATTTTGGTATTTGCGGTGGTTGCGATTTTCAACACATAAATTATCAAAAACAACTTGAAACAAAAACTCAAATAATGAAATCCATGCTGAACAAAGCAAAGGTGAAATTTCAAAAACTTGAACCAACCGTTCCAAGTGAAGAAAATTTTGCATATCGCAACAAAATAAATTTCAATATTGTCCAAAATAAACTTTGTTTTTTCGACCAAGAAGATATGCCACTTTTTGTGGACTTTTGTCCGCTTTTTTGTGACGACAAATTGAAAGATATAATTTTTTATGTGAACAAATTTTTGCAAAACACAAATCAAAATTTCAAGGCGCTTCATTTGCGAACACTTGAAAATCAATACAATTTTTGTTTTGTGTCAAATGTCAAAACCAGTTGCAATTTTGATGCCTTGGCAAAGGATTTGAAAAACTTGTGTTCAAAATTTTCAATCTGCACAAGTGTAAACAAAGTCAAAAACAGTTCAAATATTTCGTCAACTGTCAAGGCAGTTGTCGGTGACGGAAAAATTTGTGTGGACAAAGATTTGAAGTTTTGTGTTTCGCCACAATCGTTTTTGCAAACCAACACGCAAATGCAAAACAAAATTTATGACGTTATTGCAAATCAAATTTCACCCAAACAGACCGTGATAAATGCCTATGGTGGAGCGGGACTTTTGAGTGCGATTTTGGCAAAGAAAAGCAAGTTTGTATATTCCGTGGAAATATCTTTGTCTGCAACAAAAGATTGCCAAAAATTGTTTTTGGAAAACGATATAAAAAACGCAGAAGCAATTTGCGGTGATTGCAAAGATGTTGTTCCGTCGCTTGCAACCCAAAATGTTGATACAATAGTTTTTGACCCAGCACGTGCAGGTGTTGACCAGCAGATTTTGAAAGCAGTAATCAAAAGCAAAATACAAAATATAATTTATCTTTCGTGCAATCCACAAACTTTTGTTCGTGATGCAAAATTTTTGGAGCAATCATATAATCTCAAATCCGTCACCCCATTTGATATGTTTCCACATACAAAGCACATCGAAACTTTGGCGGTGTTTGAAAAAAAATAAAACTTGAAACAAAAAACAAGATTGGCAAATTACCAATCTTGTTTGTTTTGAAGCGTGTGAGATTTTACGTCATCATAAAAATCAAAATATTTATCTTTGAATTTTTGATTTGTCTTCTGTTTTGCCAGGGCGGATATTTGCTCGGACGAAAACTGTGAAAGTTCGATCGCTTCGTCACAATTTTCGCTCATCCGCATAAGTTCATAATCGTTCATAGTTTTTCTTCTTTTAATTTTTATTTGTTTTCGTCAACAAGATAAAATGTGCAAGTTGACAATTTTTTGCGTTTGACAAAAAGTTTTTTGCCATTTTGCATTTCAAAATAATATCCGTTTTTGTATGGACAGTTTTTGCAATTTGCGTGCAAGTGTTGCTTGAAAGGGCAGTGGCGAAGGGTCATATATGGATATGGCGAGATTTGAAAATCACTGTTTTCGGCAAACATCACGGGTGCATCCAAAACATTTGCACATTGACTGTTGTATACGTTCATGCCACTTCCAATTACTTTTGTTTTGCCAAGTTCAAGTTCGCCAACATTGTTTGCAACAACTGCTATGTTTGTTTTGTCGATTATTTGTTTCAAAATTTCAAAGTCTGCATCAAGCAAAAAGTTTGGCAAATCAAGATACGCATTTTTGTTTTGCTTTTGACATTTGTTTACAAAATTTTCTATGTCATTGATGTTGTAAGTTTCGGGTGAAAGTACAATATTTTTCTTTTCAAAATTTTGATTTTGGTCAGAAATTATTTGAAAATTTTCAAACACTTTGACAGGCAAAAAGGTTTTTATTTTTGTTTTTTCAAGTGGCTTTGGAACAGCCGTCAAAGTGTCAAAAACTTTTGCAAGTACGTCACGACGAAATTGATTGAGTTGTTGCTTTGGCAAAAATGCATTTTGACAAATTGCGTTAACTTTGCACATAAAAAGTTCACTTTTGTCAAAATTTTGTGCAATTTCTTGTTGCGAAAGCGGTTGACTTTGTGCGCTTTGGCAAATACTGCCTTCGACTTTGATTTGTTTGCCATCAAATTTCACAGTTGCACAAATTGGCTTTTGCTCGATTGCAAAAACGTCAACTTCAAGCGGTTTTCGTTTGACAAAATTCAAAGCGTAATCTTCTTTTTGTTGGTCAATAATCAGCCTTATTTCGTCACCGACGTTGATTTTTTGTTTGGTGGTTATACGCACGTATCCATTGGTTTTTGAAATGTCATAAGCAGTGAGCACACTTTTTTCTTTTCCATCTTCAAATATTTTGAACGTAGATTTTGAGCTGAGTGGAAGTTTTGTTTTGAAAAATATTTCGTTGAATCTTTTGCCATTGTTGGTCTTTTCAACTTTGCCAACATAAATGCCTATGTGACTTTTGAAATTTGAAATAATGTCACTGTTGCCATCAAAATATCCATGCACAAATTTTCCGCGATTGAAAGCAAGGTCCAAACTTGCCATGTCAAAATTCTTTTTGTCAAGTGCGTTGCGATACTGCCTTGTGGCGACTGCAACGTAATATGGTCTGCGGGCACGGCCTTCGATTTTAAGCGAATCAACCCCAGCCGAAACAAGTTCGTCCAATCTGTCAATCATGCAAATATCTTTCGCACTCAAAAGATATCCATCAGCCAAAGTTTTTTGCCCGATTTTGAAATCATAGGGAAGACGACAAAGTTGTTTGCATTTGCCTTGGTTTCCACTCGCGTCAAAAAGATATGAACTCAGATAGCAGTTGCCCGAAAAACTTACGCACAGTGCGCCGTGGACAAAATATTCAACTTCCAAATTTGTGTTTTGTTTTATTCTTTTTATTTCTTCAAGTGGTGTTTCACGGGATAAAACGACTCGTGTAAAGCCAAATTTTTCCGCCCACTTTGCGCCTGCAAGATTGTGTATGCCCATTTGCGTGCTTGCATGCAAACATATTTGTGGATAAAAAGTTTTTACAAGGTGTGCAAGTCCCAAATCTTGCACAATAAATGCATCGACACCCAAATTGTAACTGTCGACAATCAAGTCAAGTGCTTTTTGCAAGGTTTGGTCGTCAAACAAGATGTTGATTGCAAGGTGAACTTTCACGCCAAAAACGTGTGCAAATTGGACTGCTTGTTTCAATGTTTCAAGGTCAAAACCTTGGATATTTCGCGCATTGAAATCTTTTATGCCAAGATACACTTCGTCGGCGCCGTTAAAAACCGCCATTTTCAAACTTTGCATATCTCCCGCAGGAGCAAGTAACTTTGTATTCATGCTGGCATTATATCACAATTTTTTGCGTTTGTCTTGCAAATCAATCGTCAAGATTGTTTCTTTTCATATAATCGCAATCAAAAAACTCTGACAGTTCAATATTCAAACCATCACATATTTCAAAAATCGTGCTGATTTTCACTGATTTTGTTTCGCTATTTAGTATCGTACTTATAGTCGATTGGGGTACGCCGCTTTGTTTGAACAATTGATATTGGGTTATACCTTTTGTTTTGATAATTTCTTTTATTCGCTTTGCAATAGCATCTTTCAATTTCATTTTTATTCCTGTTAAAATTACTTTTTCAAAAAGTTAATCAAATCTTGTTTTTTGTCAGTGGGCAATGATTGTATCAACAAATTCAACTCATTATCAGTGTCATAATCAAAAATATTCTTGCTAAAAAATTGCTGTATTGAAAAATTGCAAATTTCAAGGATTTGCAAAAGTTTTTCTATTGTCAAAACTATTCTTCCGCTTTCTATTTGAGCAACATATTGTGGGCTCATACCCATTCTTTGGCTAAGTTCACGTGCAGACAAACCTGCTTTGTTTCTCACGTAGCCAATTCTGCTCAATATCTCTTTTGTTTCCACATTCACTCCCGATGACTTGAAAAATTTATTTTTCTTGTATGTCCAAAGTTTCAAAATCAAAATAAGGACTATCAAAAAATTCGGGCATTGAAACACCAAGAGCCCTTATTATCAATGCCATATTTCTGAAATTGGGCGTTTGATATTTACAATTCAAAATATCGGTCATTGTGCTGTGATACAATCCAGTTTGCTGAGCCAACTTGTATTGTGTCATCTTTTTTTCTTTCAACAATTCTCTTACCCTGAGTGCAAATGCTTTGTTAAGTTTCATGGCTAACCTCTTTTATATTTCGAGTTTACCCGACATATACGCTTTTACTATTTAAGGAAAAGCGGGTATTTTGTTGATTTTTGATAAAAAAATTGGTAATATTTATGGAAAAACGAAATATTGAAAGGGTAGAACTTTATGGGATATGAAAAACATAAATCATGTACATTTTTGGGACATCGAGATACGGAACTGACCGAGCAAGAAAAACAACATTTGAAAGAAATAATTTTTATGCTTATAACAGAATGCGATTGTTTGAATTTTTTGTTTGGGAGCAGAAGCAAGTTTATTTCTTCGTGTCTGGAAATAGTAACCGAGTTCAAAAAGATATTTCCCAATATTTGTCGAATAAAATATAATTGCAAAAGTGAAACTGCAATTTTGGAACCAGAAAAAGAAAAGTGGGAAAAGATATATTCAAATTTGGAAAAGAAAGATGTCAAACTTTTGTGTTATGACAAACAAGTTGACCACAAAACCATGCTTGTTGCTGGAATAGCAAGTTATATCGAACGAAATAATGAAATGATTGATGCAAGTGATTATTGCGTATTTTATTATGATCCAAATTACGAGTCCAAAATTAAAAGTACTTCAAGATTTGGTATTGGTTATCAACCCAAAAGCGGAACAGCACTTGCCTTTGAGTACGCTGTGAGAAAGAAAAAACATATAATAAATGTGTGCAAAAAATAATGCATATATTTAACAAAAACAACAAAAATTTGCATTTTAACTATGGACATTTTTCTTTTATTGTGATATATTAGAAAAAAATATTGGGGGATATCATGGGAAGAAAAGCACAAGAAATCGTTTGGACAAAGTATCTTTCCGAAAGAACTTTGCTCAAAGCATGGCACATTTTGGAAAATAATTATTTCAAAGGTGCAATCAAAAAAATAAGAGAAAACGGCGGTGAAGTAAGTTATGCTATGGGGCACAACTCACTTTATATGGGACTTTATTTTGGTGACGAAAAGTTTGAACCAACCGACAAACCACTTCCAAGATTGAAAGAACAAAAAGGACTGAAAAAATATATAACCATTTCAAACGTTATGCCACCTTATGAAATTTTGAAAAATATCCATGCTATGCACATCGCTGGCAGAGATATTTTGAACAACTTGACACAAATTGAACAAAACAACAGTACACTTTACAAAATTTGCCATCGTGCCGGACAGTTGGCTTCTTATGAAAAAGTTGATGTAAACAAAGTCAACGATGACAGCCAAAGTTTGACACCTGTTCAACCAAACTGTTACAGATTTGTCAAAAAAATAAAACGTGACCTTTCACTTGGAAAACCTATTGGCACAGTTTACAGCGAAGGCAAACATGAAAAAGACAAAAGGTTTGCAATCAAACTTGATTCTTACAAAAAAGCGTATGAAGAATTTGTCAAAGAATTGCAAAATCACGGAATATTTGCAAAAGAAAAACAAAATGCAATTTTGGCAGAACTTGACAACGGACTTTTTTGCATGATGCTTGGCAACGTTGGTTTTGACATCAATGAACTTTTGACAAAAGAAAAACCAAACGAATATATTTCACGCAAAGAACTTGTTTTGCATACAAAAAAATTGAACTTGGCGAAAAATGTACTTGAAAAAACAAACGAAGCAAGTTTCAATGGTTTGAAAAATATTATGCTTCAAACTGGACAAAAATTGCGTGCGGATTTTGTCGGCGAAAACAAAAATTATCCTGAATGCGGAAAGGGCTTTTACAATGCCTTGGCAAACGTTTTGACAAAAAATATGCAATTTGTAAACATCTTTGATGACAGCCAAACAAAAAATTATCCAGCCGAACTGAGAAAAATTATGCAAAAGATGGCTGAACTTGAACAGATTTATACAAACAGCAACGACCAACAAGAAAAACAACAAATCATCGACAAAATGAACAAAATTGCCGAAATACTCGAAAAGTAAAAAAAATAAGATATTCAAATCTTCAAGCAAATTTTTGCAAAGAATGCTTGAAGGTTTGTTTTTTTGCAAGAATATTTGACAGTTTGCGTGCGAAAGTGCTATTTTCTTTACAGGAGAACCATTATGGACATAAAAGATATAAAGCAAATGGAAGATGGGCAAGTAAAGGTATGCGCTTGGGTGCGTAACCACCGTTGCCAAAAAGAAATGGGATTTTTGGATATTTATGACGGAACCGCATTTGGCGTTGTACAAGTTGTTTATGACAACTCACTTGCAGATTTTGAACAAATTCAGAAAATAAACATTGGAAGTGCAGTGCAAGTTGAAGGCAAGTTGCAATCCGCTTACAATGACAAAAACAAAAAAGAAATTGTTGCAAGTAACATCACACTTTTGGCGGATTGTGCATTGGACTATCCAATTCAGCCAAAAAGACACACAGTCGAATACTTGCGTGAAGTGGCTTATCTCAGACCACGCACAAACCTTTTTCAAGCAGTTTTCAAAATGCGCAGCAAACTTGCGTTTGCAATTCACAACTATTTCAACAAACGTGGATTTACCTATGTGCACACACCAATACTTACCGCAAATGACGGCGAAGGCGCAGGAAACACTTTTCAAGTTACAACTCTTCTCAATCAAAAAGATACAAGCAAACTTGATTACTCAAAAGACTTTTTTGGCAAAAAATCGTTCTTGGCAGTAACAGGGCAACTTGAAGGCGAAACTTTTGCCATGGCATTCAAAAAGATTTATACATTTGGGCCAACTTTCCGTGCTGAAAATTCAAACACAAAAACTCACGCAGCCGAATTTTGGATGATTGAACCCGAAGTAGCATTTTGTACTTTGGACGAACTTATCAAACTTGAAGAAGACTTTTTGATTGAAGTAATAAAAGACGTTATGCAATCGTCAAAGGAAGAATTGGAATTTTTTGATAGTTTTGTCGAAAAGGGTTTGATAGAAAGATTGCAAAATATTGTAAAGGGCAATTTCCCTGTGATAACTTATGAAGAAGCAGTTTCGATTTTGAAACCACACAACGACCAATTTTCACTCAAAGCCGAGTATGGCGAAGATATCGGTCGTGAACATGAAAAGTATTTGACCGAAGTGCACTTCAAATCGCCAGTATTTATCAAAGATTGGCCCAAAGAAGCAAAAGCATTTTATATGCGTCAAAATGATGACGGAAAAACTGTGGCGGCGGTTGACCTTATTGTTCCAAACTCTGGCGAACTTATGGGCGGAAGCGAAAGGGAAGAAAGATTGCCACTTTTGGAAAAACGTATGGACGAATTGCACATTCCAAAAGAAAATATGCAGTTTTATTTGAATTTGAGAAAATTTGGTGGATGTCGCCATTCTGGATTTGGAATGGGCTTTGAAAGATTGGTTATGCTTGTTACGGGCGTAAACAACATAAGGGACGTGTTGCCATATTATCGCACACCAGGAAATATCGCTTTTTAAGGTGTTTTCAGAAAAAATATGACCGTGTTGGGTCTAAAAGTATTGTCGCGCCGCTAGGCTTCGGAAATGGCAAGGAACGTTGCCATTTCCTGCAGAATCGCTCTC
>CAJKWP010000051.1 GCA_905203645.1 uncultured Christensenella sp. | reverse complement strand
TTTATTTTTTTTATATTTTAAAGTTGTTTTTTTGATTTTTTTGATTTTTTTATTTTTTTGTTTCTTTTATTGCAAGCCAATTTTTTTCGTCCATTCTTACAAATGCCCAAACACCTTTCAACTTTTCACCTGCAAGAGCAACCTTAAACTCGCCGTCTTTCAAACCTTTGCCCAAGTTTTGGCACATATAAAAGCCTTTGTCCCAAATTGAAACTGTGCCTGCGCCATATTGACCTTTGGGGATAGTGCCTTCAAAATTTATATAATCGACTGGGTGGTCTTCGACCATAACGGCAAGTCTTTTTTCGCCTTTTTTCTGCGACAAATTTTTGGGCACAGCAAACGAAACAAGCACACCTTTGTATTCCAATCGAAAATCAAAATGCAACGAACGAGCGTGATGTTCTTGGATAACAAAACGCAAAACACAATCTTTTTTTGCGGACTTTCCCATTTTGCCTTTGGGTTCACTTGTTTTGTCAAAATTACGTTTTTTGTTGTATTGTTCAAGCATATTACTTTGCCTTTTTCAAACTTTTTTGCAAAGCGTCCATAAGATTTATTATCTTGGTTGGTTCTTCTTCGACGCTTGTTTCGACTATTTCATTGCCTTTTATTTTTGCCTTGATTGCCTTTTTTATTTTTTGATTGTATTCATCTTTAAATTTTTGCGGTTCAAATTTTTTTGTCATTTGGTCAATCAAAGTGGTCGCCAAATCTATTTCTTTCTTTTGCACTTTTTCTTGCTTGATTTGTGGTGGCGAAAGCACTTCATCAAAAAAATACAAAGTGTTTACAAGCATTTGTCCATTGTGCGCACGAAGCAAAATCAAACTTTCCTTGGTACCCAAAACAGTTTTTGCAATTCCCGCTTTGTTTTGTTTTTGCATTGCTTGAAGCAAAACAAAAAAAGCTTTTTCCCCGCCTGTTGGCTTTACGTAATACGCCTTGTCAAAATATATCGGGTCAATTTCTTTCAAATCTACAAACTGCAAAATAGTTATATTTTTGTCTTTTTGCGTTTTGATTTTTTCAAAATCTTTTTGCGTAAAGATGACATATTTGTCTTTTTCATATTGATAACCCTTGACTATGTCTTGATTTTTTACTTCGCGGTTGTCACAATCAACGCAAGTTTTTTTGTACTTGACCCTGCTCATAGTCTTTTTGTCAAGCATATTAAAGCCGATATCATTTTGTTTTACACTTGAAAACAGAGTGATGGGAATATATACCAACCCAAAGTTTATACTGCCCTTGTAAGAATATGCCATTTGCAAAATCTCCTTTAAAAATCTAAATCAGACTTTCAAAACTATTGTTTGCAATTTTTTGTTTTTTAACATAAAAAAACGAGCCCGAAGCTCGTAATTTTTTATACTCCATTGCTGTTCGCAACCTTGTTAAGATTGTTGCAGTTATCCAAAAGGAACTTTGTAATTTCTTCCCTTGAACCAAACCTTTCCAAAAGTTCACTGAACTTGAATGGTTTATCAAAAATATAAACTCTTTTTTTCTTTTGAAAATAGCAAGTGTAAATATCGACATCTATGCCTGCCTTGCGACATTGACTTGCAAACACAAAAAATCCGTCGTAAAAGCCTTGCAAAACTTCTTGATATCCATTGTCAGATTTTTCGGGGAAGATGACCACGTTGTCACCGTCTTTTATCGCCTGAACGCTTTCTTTGAGTGTTGTGCGAAAACGACTGTCTTGGAACGTGGATATCAAATTGAGTCCCCTGTAAAACAGGTGCGTAAGCGGACTTGCAAGCAAACAAAATGTCCTTGCCCACCAAAGTGGCCAATGCTTTTTTTCGTGATAATACACTCTTGTTTGATACTTGTACAAATTTTTAAGCCCGCCATTCATCTCGCCTGTTCCCCAAAAGCGAACAGGAAAGTCGCAGTAAATTTCAAGCGAAAGCGGTGCGTCGGTTCCTTCGTGATTGCTGAGTATTATACTTTTATGACTTGGTTTTTCGCCAAGATAAACAAACGTAGTTTTTTTGTATCTTACTTTGAGCAATTTTTTGAAATTTTTAAACCATCTTTTGCGATTTTGCTCAAACTTTTTTTCTTTTGCTTTTGCCATAAACCTTCAATCAAAGACAATTTTTCAAAATCTCTTCTTTTTTCTGGTCGTATTCTTCTTGGCTGATTATACCTTTGTCCAAAAGGTTTTTGTAACGTGCCAAAAGGTCAACATTGTCCATTTCGGGATTTTGATTTTCGTTTTCAGAGTTTTCGTTTGTTTGATCTTGTGGTTGGTTGACATATTCAATTTGATTGTTTTGATTGTCATATTGTTGGTCATTTTGGTTGTCAGCATATTGATCATATTGTTCATAACGAACGTTTGATTGCAATTCTTCGTCACTTACGCAAAGCATAAAAATTCCGCCAAGTGTACTGCAAAACAAAAGTGCACAAACACCCATTCCAACAAGTTCTTCTTTTTTGGTTGCGGTGTTGAGTTTGTTGATTGCCAAAATTCCAAAAACAAGTGGAAGTATCATCCAAAATCCACACACCATTCCCATTATTATACATACTTTTGCAGCTGTTTTCATTTTATCTCCTTTTTTATATTTATGAATAGATTATATCAATTTTGCAAGTTTGGTGCAATTTATTTGCAAAAAAAAATCATTTTGACGAAAATTCGTCAAAAATGACTTTTTTTGCTGTTTTCAGCATTATTTTCCTTTTGCAATCGCTACGCTGTCCAAATCAAGTACACCATCAACAAGTGTTATTGTCAAATTGTGTGATTTGTTTTCCAAAACATCCGAAATAAAGCCGATGTCCTTTTGATTTTGTTTGCCTATTTTGATTTGAGTTTGTGTGCCGTCGATGTCGATTTTGAGTGTACATTCGGTCTTTTGATTTGTGAACAGTGCAATTTGTGTGCCGTCAAAGGCAAATTTTATTTGACCATTGCCCGAAACCAAATGCCCAAAAGTTGCATTGCAGTTTGTTTGATGTGAAAAACTTTTCAGCATAGTTTTGTAATATGATAGTTTGTCAGGTGAGCAAAGTTTACCTTCAAAGTTGTATCCTAGTTCAATTTTTGCAAATGACACATATTTGTTTCCGCCTGCTGATGATTTGGTGTCAGTTACAACAAGTTTGAAATATCTTATTGTACTTTTTTCAAAAGTAACTGATATCTTTTTGTCGACAATATTTTGATTTGTGTATGTTCCCAAAAGTGTCAAATTGTCTTTGTCCACACCGCCAAAAAGTTCAAATGTGCAAGGCAAATTTTCTTTTCCAGTTTCCCGTGCATAAAAAGCAAGTGCATTGAAAATGTTTTGTTGGTGAGTATCAATCAAAAGTTCAAAAGGATTGCCGCTTGACACAAAATTGTTTCGATTGTTGTGATAAAAAGTTTGGGTTGAATTTTGCAATATGTTTTCAATTTTTGTTGTATCGTCCCATTGCGACATATTGCACGAAAATATTTCCCACTTGGATATGTCCGAATTGTAAACAGATTTTGTCAAGTTGTTTTGCCTTGGATATCTGTTGGTTGTAACAAAAGTGTAAGGTGTATATTCACGTTCAACATTGAAAAGATATTTTGCGGGAATAGTCACTGGTGTAGATTGATTTGTTGTCCAGCCAAGTTCTGTAAAAGCGTCACTGTGACCGTTTGAAATAACAACCTGTCTGAACCAAATATGCTCTCCTTTTTCAAGTTGGAGTGTGCAGTTGTGACTTTCTTCGATTTCAAAACCGCCCTTGTTGCCATCGAACTCTATCATTTTGTCAAAGGTTATGCCGTCTTTTGAAATATACAATGCGTTATTTCCCCTGCCCGCACGCAAACAAAAAGTGTATTGACCGTCTTGTGGAATATATATTTTCCCTTCAACCACACCTATTTGATTGTTTGCAACGCCGTTTAAGAATGTGGACGTCGTCATTTTTTCTTGAACAGATGAAAATTGTGCAAAATTGTTTGCGATTGCATCGTCGGCCTTGTTGTAAACTCGACTGTTGTAAATATATTTTTTTGCAGTTATGGTTGGTTCTTTTTGGGCGAGGTTCAAAACAAGTGTAATGGGTTTTGTTTGTATTGTATCATGTGTAAGTTTGATTGTAATTTCAAATTCGCCCGATGCGACATCTTTTGACGGTGTATATATGTATTTTTTGTCGGTTTGTTTTTGCAACGTGCCGTTTTGTGGATTTGTAATTGAAACTATTTCAACGTCAAAGGCATCTGGTGCAATCAAAAACTTTTCAAAATCCAAAATATATTCTTTGCCGTATTCAATTTTGTAAGGACGTACGGTGTTTACAAAAGATATGCCTTGACCGTCCAAAATGTATCTGCCCACTTGATACAAACAAGCAACTGGTACAAATGTTTCACTTCCGACAGGCACCTCTGCTTTTGCTTCGTCAGACACAGTTTGATGCAAAAGATTTTCAAAATAATATGTCATGTCATAACCAGTTGCGTTTGTAAGTGCCAAAAACCAACTGTCAACGTCGTGTTTTCCGCTTGAAAGCATAGCCGCTTTTGCAAACTTGTCAGTGCCAAAATTGTGTATGATATCCGCATAGATATTAAGAGTCGATTGCGGAGCGGTGTTTTGTGCATTGGATATTGTTTCTTTCAAACTTCTTGTTGGGTCGGTGTATCTGTTCCAACCAGTAAGAGTACCATCATTTTCGCTTCGGAAACTTGAAATATCCGTATACAAAATATATGAAAGCAAACTTGTTGCATTGTTTGTTACTTCGCCATAAGGTGCTATGCCATAATTTTGATAATGATGATTGAATTCGTGGACCATTCCCCAAATTCCATACTGGACTATGCTGTCATAATCAAGGGCACTTCCAAGTGTGTTGTATGGAGCGTTGACCCAAGTGTTTCCACCTTGATAGGCGCACGCAGCACCTGCCGCAACGTAAGGGTCATAGATGAACCCAACGCCAATATATTTGTTGGATGTGTTTGGCACTTGCCTTGACGCCTGACAAACTTTTTCCCAAAAATCGCCGACCTTTTGCAAGTTGTCATAATCAAAATTGGCATATTTTGCCGTACCTGAATGTCTTACGCCCAAGTTCCATACTTCAAAATCAAAATATGGAGCGGAAGATGTTTTTGTTTGTTCAAATTCTTCTTTGGTGGTTTTTCCATAAATAAAGCAAGGATATTTCACTGCGCCCGAAATTGTAACTGTAAACTCTTTGCCATACTTATCTGGACTTATATAAATCGGACCGCCAAAATAATTGCCAACATAAAACTCAGTTGTTTTTTGTTTGAAAACTTTTGCTATTGTGGGCATCCTGCCATAAGACGTTTTTGTCTTTGGAATTGTGTGTACGATATTGCGGTGTGTTACTTGACCGACTGCGATATTCAGTGCGCCGATGCTTTCAAGGTCTTGTGAAGAAATTTCAACTTTGACTACTTCGCCAGCGGGCGCATAAAGACCGGTCAAAAAGTTTCGCACTTCGTTTGAATATATTGTGATTTGTTCTTTGACCGCATCTTCGTCATCGGACACCTGTCCAAAGTATATGTTTTCGGCAACTGTGTGCTTATATAATTTTTTGCCAGTTTCGACACCGTTCAAAAGCAGGTTTCCTTGACTGTCCATGCTGTCAAAACTTGCAAAAAGAGCGGTACTTTCTTCATAAAGTTTTTCCCTTTCTTCTTCGGAAAAAGTCATATTTGTGCCGTAAGTTGGATACTTTGTGCTGATTCCTTCGTTTTTGACTTCGGTTGGTATATTTCTGCTTACAATGCCGACTGTTGTGTTGTTTTGGTTGACAATGACATCATTAGTTTGTTCAAATTGCATCAAAACATACTTTTCAGTGTCGCCCTTGTCATCTTTTGTGCACTTTGTCATACACAAAAGTCCAATCACAACACAAAACAAGCAAGCCATAGATATGCAAAGTCTTAATATTTTTCGTCTTTTATTCATCTCTTCCTGCCTTTTTTTCAAGATTGTATCATAATTTTTTTTGCTTGTAAATGCTATTTTTTCAATTCACAGTTTAAGGCAAAAAATCATAAAAAAAACAAATGCAATACAATCGTATCAAAGCAACCGAGTATGCAAAAACTTGGTGGAACAAACGCAATCCCGACTTTTTTGATTTTGAAAACATCGGTGGCGATTGCACAAATTTTGTTTCGCAATGCTTGTATTTTGGCGGACTGGACATGAATTTTTTTGATTGGTATTACAAAACCGCAAACGTACGTTCATACAGTTGGACTGGTGTAAATGAACTTTTTGTGTTTTTGACAAACAACAAAGGTGCGGGTCCGCAAGCAATTTTGACATCGCAAGATGATGTCGAATTGGGGGATATTATCCAACTCAAACGCTTTGACCAACCATTTTTTCATCACACCGCCTTGATAACAAAAATAGAAAATCAAAAAATTTATTTTACGTGCCACACCGAAGACCTTCTCAACTTCCCGCTGGAATATTATCCCTTCGACCAAATCCGCTTTTTGAAAATTACAAACTGAGCAAAAATTATGTGATGATAATTTGCAATCAAGAATATTACTTGATTTTCAAAAACCGCAATCAATTTCATTACAAACAAAAAAAGAGCCAACTATGCTCTTTTTTGTTTGCTTGGCGGAAGCGAAGAGATTCGAACTCTTGTGACGGTTGCCCGCCAAACGCATTTCGAGTGCGCCCCGTTATGACCACTTCGATACGCTTCCAGATTGCTTTGTAAGTTTAAAGCATAAACTGATTTTTGTCAAGGCAAATCGTTATTGTTTGTCAATATTGACAACAATTTGCGTTTGATATATAATAAAAGTATGAGAAATCTTGAATTTTTGAACAAATTGGGATATTACATCGACACAAGCACAAATTATTTGGCAAACAACACTGCCAATTTTTTGCTTGACACTCAAAATCTTGATCCAATCGAAGTTGAAGTTGACGGAAAAATTGTCGTTTTGAAAAACAATGCTTATTCTATGGCTTATATGGAAAAAATTTGGAGCAAACTTAATTTGAAACAAATGCTCAGAGTTTTAAACTGGACAAAAACATCTTTTTGCGAAAAATACAATCTTCCAAACGAACCATTTATGTTTTTTGATTATTACGACAAAAATCTTGAAGCCTGCCCCGCTTATGCGTTAGGTGACAGAATTTTTTTGAATTTGGAAGAATGTTTTTTGAAGTCAAACGGCTATGAATGTTTTGAATTTTTGACACACGAATGCATGCACGTTTTGCAATATAATTATTACAAAACAATACCCAATACATTGCTTGACTATTTGCCAAAGTACGACGCAAGTGCACCAAATGCAAAACTTGAAATTGAAACAAAAATTCTTTCACTTTCACTTGATGGCAAAAACTTTAATTTGCGCACGCAACAATTTGAATACCTTTCATTAAAAGCCAAACGCGACCTTGTGTTTTTCAAGAACAATTTGATAGTCATTTCCCCTACAAACAAAAACATCTTGTGCAAAAAGACAAAAGTAAAGTCTTACAAAGACTTTGAAAACCTTTTAAACAATCTTATGTACTATTCAAGTCCTTTTGAATACGAAGCATATATAACCGCAAAAAATATTGCGTCTTCACTTGCAAAACACAACTGCAAAAAGCACCCAATTTTTGTTTGCGACGAAGATGTAAAAATGATTGACAAGATACATGTTTCAAAAGAGAAAATAAAAGCAAAAAGACACACTTTGCAAAAATATTTTGATATGAACGCAGACCAAATTTTTGATATGCAGGCAAGTTACATTTACTATAAAAAATTGTTTGAAAATCCATTTTTCCAAACTGAGTCAATAAAAAAACACAAACAAAAATTTGAAAAGATTTACAAAGCAAAATTTGAAACAAAATTCACGAGCGGTCTTAAAGACTTTTTGAACAACTCTTCCCAAACCACAATAAAAAATGAAAATTGTTTTGAATAAACTTTGCAAAACATACAAGAAATAAAAAATATTTCAAAAAACATTAAATAATTTAAACTGTTTTAAATAT
>CAJKWP010000050.1 GCA_905203645.1 uncultured Christensenella sp. | reverse complement strand
ACATTATAATTTCTGCAATCACTTGTATGATGTCAATTTGCCTTATGATGTTTGGTGTTTATGCTGCATCAAACCCAAGTGTAAGTATCAGCGGACAAGTATCATACTCAATTCATGATGCAAAAGTAATGGTACAGGGCAAAATCAATGGTGCAAAGGAATATCCAACTGACGTTGATTACAAAAGGCCAACAAACATCAACAACTTGACAGACAGTGACAAACTTACAGACAGTCAAAATCAATTTTTGAATTTTACAACTGGTGCAAGTTTGAACAATGATACAAATGACGATTTGGGAACTTGGAACTTTGGCAATTTGAATTTTTATGAAGACCAAGACGGGATAAAAATAATAAAGATATCTTTGCTCGTGACAAATCTTTCAAATTATCCAGTCAAAGCAACTTTGACATATTCAAATTCTTTTGACAACGTAACAGTTGTTGCAAACAAACTTGAATCATATTTGGCAAAGTATGACCAAAACAAAAATGCAAATGCTGACCAATCACTTTTGACAAACGATGAATTTGTTGTTGAACTCAAAGTGACCGACGATTCAAAAAATGCAAATGCAAACAATTTTTCAATGAATATCAAAGTTGAAAAATATTCAGATCCAGATGCAACTTTGGACAAACTTACTTTGACATACAATGGCACATTGTATAATGCATATAGTTCTTTGGAACAATATGGTGTTATAGGTAAAACCAGTCCACAGGGTTTGACGGATTATTATGTTGCTGAAATAAAACAAGATGCAACAGGCGAAGTAGTTATCCCTGCAATGTACAATGATGGTGAACATGGTGATTTGCCAGTCGTACCAGGAAGGGTAAACGGACTTGTAACAGCAATACAAGCGATAGGAAATGGAAAAAATACTGACGAAGCGATGGTTATGGCAGCAATTCCTCAAGTAACAAATGTTATACTGAATACTGGAATAACTGAAGTACAAAATTTGGCATTCGCAGTTATGCCGAGTCTTGCCTCAATACAACTTCCATCTTCGCTTATGCATCACCAAGGTGGAACTTTTGGTGCATCAGGTGCACTTACCACGGTTTCACTTCCTTATGGAACAAAAGATTTAAAAACTTGCCCTGTTGGGACAAGTGAGATGGGAATGTTTTGGAGGTGTAAAAGTCTTGAATCTTTTTGGATGCCTGACACGGTGCAGACTGCGGGAGACTACAGTTTTTCATTATGTTCTAATTTGAAACAAGTACATCTTTCCGAAAATTTGCAAGCAATTTCAAAGTCTATGTTTTATGCTAATAATTTAACTTCAATTGAAATTCCAGAAAAAGTTATAAGGATAGATGACTACGGTTTTTTTCAAAATAAATCACTCGTTTTGAGTATAATACCAAAAAATGTAACAACTATAGGTAAAAATGCGTTTCGTGAATGTGAAGCCATAACTACAATTAAAATGTCAAACAATGTTACAAGTATTGGAGATAGTGCTTTTCAAAATTGTAAGTCATTAAAAACGGCTGTTTTATCTGAAAATATTACGGATTTGAGTGATGAGGTGTTTTATAATTGCATTGAGCTTACATCAATCATTATACCAAGCAAAGTCAAAACAATTGGTGAGTGGTCCTTTTGGGGATGTGTTTCATTGATATCATTTGAAATGCCAGAAAGTGTTGTAAACATTGGAAAGGGTGCCTTTTATAATTGCAACGCACTCAAAAATTTTGATAATTTGTATAATGGTGCATATTATCTTGGAAATACATCAAATCCATACTTATTGCTGTTATCTATAAAAGATACTAATATAACAACTTATCAAATCAATCAAAGTACAAAATTTATTTATGATGAAGCATTTTCTGGTTGTACAATATTGACGGATGTAAATATTCCAAATAATATAGTCAGCATAGGTAACTATGCTTTTAGAGAGTGTAGTGCATTAACAAATTTGAGTTTGCCAAATAATCTAGTAAGCATAGGTGATTATGCGTTTTCGAATTGCATTAGGTTGACAAAGGTTAACATACCAAATAGTGTTACATATATAGGAGACTCTGCGTTTTTTGATTGCAATAAATTAAAAAGCGAAAACAATTTATATGACGATGCTTATTATCTTGGGAATGCATCAAATCCATATATCTTGTTATTGTCAGCAAAAAATAAAAACATTACAAGTTGTCAAATAAATCAAAATACAAAATTCATTCAATGTTATGCATTTTCTGGTTGTACATCACTTGTCAGTATTGAAATTCCAAACAGTGTTACTATTTTGGGAACTAGTGCATTTAGTGGTTGCAGTGCACTGGCTAACGTTGAGTTGTCGAACAGTCTTACAGAAATAGCTCATGGTACATTTTATGGTTGTTCAAGTTTAACATCAGTTGAAATACCAAGTAGTGTTACAAGTATAGTAACGGCTTCATTTAGTGATTGTACTGCACTGACGACTGTAACTATATTGGCGGAAATAACTTCAACTTATGGTAATATTTTTACTGGAAGCAACAATCTTAGTACCATTTATGTACCATCACAAAGTGTAAACGCTTATAAAACACTTTGGAGAGATTACGCCGATATAATTGTTGCTATTGGTTAACAAACACAAAGAAAAATTGTACAGAGAGATCTGTACAATTTTTTTTAACAATAACAATTTTTGCCAAGCCAAAACATGAATGACTTTTGACTTTGAAAATTGTCATATTGTGGCATTGAAATGCTTGAAAAATTTATGCCAAATTGCAAATTGTTGTCAAACGGTGCGCAAGGTGGAAAGGGCGAAACAGGAAAGCAAACAAAATTTGGGAAGCAATGGTCAAACTTTTGTGGAAAACACCTGCACATATTTTTTGGCAATCCGCATCTTGGACATAATCTTGGCTTGGGTGGTCTTGGACACGGCTTTCTGCAATCGTAAAATGGTGGACTTGGGCGGTCGCAAAGCGGTGGTTTATGGCATGGTTGTTGACACTGATCAAAAGGTTCCCATGGCTCAAATTCAAAATTGTTTTGTGGATATGTTGCCTTGAAAACGTTATTTTTTGATGTTGCCATGTCAACGACAGCACCATTTTGACCAAAATTGCCACGTCTGTACAAGTTATAATTGGGCGTAATGCTTGATGGCATACTTCTTACTCTTTGTGCCAAAGCATCATTTTGTGATGTATTCCACTTTTGTGGTGGCAAAATACTGTTTTGCTCGTTTTGCACGCTGACTTTTGGATTTTTGAATGGATCGTAAAATTCGTATACTTTTGACATTGCTGTTCCTTTTTTCAATTTTTTAAACATTGACAAAGATTATTTTTGTTTTGTCAGTTCAGTATATGAAAATTCTGACGCACTTGATATTTTGTATTTTGTTGGATATTTTGCCATTCAAAAGATGACAAGATTTTTTTTGTGTGCTAAACTTAAAATATGAAATCAAACTTACAAAACAACAAAAGGGTAGACGAAATATTGGCAAATCAAAATTTTTCCAAAGAAAACCTTGAATTTGTTGTTTTGGGCTATTGCAATGGAACTGTTGACCAAGAATTTATGTCAAAATTTTTGCTTTGGATTTACAGAAATGGACTGACAGAAAAACAAACGGTTGATTTGACAACAGTCATGCTTGAACAAGGCGAAATGATTGATATGTCCGATGTACAAAATTCGGTTGACAAACATTCAACAGGCGGGGTAAGTGACAGTACGACACTCATTGTAGTTCCACTTTTTGCACTTTTGGGATTTTGCAGTTTGAAAATGAGCGGTGGCGCACTTGGACACACAGGCGGAACTGCTGACAAAATGAAGGTGTTTGAAGGCATAAATATAAGTTTGGATAGCGCGCAAGCAAAACAAATTGCAAAAAAACACGGTGGCTGTTTTTGCTGTCAAACCTCAACTCTTGCACCAATAGACAAAAAATTGTATGCTTTGCGTGACAAAATTGGTGCTGTTATGAGTATTCCACTTATTGCAAGTTCAATAATGAGCAAAAAGTTGGCACTTGGTGCAAAAAATATCGTTTTGGACGTAAAATTTGGTGATGGCGCATTGATTTGCGATCAAAATCAATCTGTTGTTCTTGCAAAGTTGATGCAAAACATCGGTGAAAGCCACGGCAGAAACACAAAGTTTGTTTTGGGCGATATGAACCAACCACTCGGCAACGCAATCGGTGATTATTATGAAGTTATGGAAGTTTGTTGGTTGCTTTCGCATTTTGAAGATAACGATTTGATAAAACATTCAGTTGAACTTGTTTGTGCCCTTTGTGACGTTGTTGGTTTGACAAAAGAAGAGTGCAGACAAAAGTGCTATGACTTTTTGAAAGACGGAAAAGCATATGACAAATTGCAAGAAATTATCACCGCCCAAGGTGGCAAAATTCCAAAGTTAGTTGACATAAAAACATTGCCATGTTGGTGTGTGCTGTCAAATCAAAGTGGAACTGTCAAAGGCATAAAAACAAGACAACTTGGCACATTGTTCCACAACTACAAAAACAATGGTGCATGTATAACCAAACGAATTGGTCAAAAAGTTGAAAAAGGCGAATGCTTGGCAAAAGTATTCGGTAATTTTGATGAAAACTTGAAAACACAACTTGAATCTTTGTGGGAGATAGAATAATGGAAAAAAAATTGATTTGTGTAACTACAAAAAGCAGTGAAGAAACATTTGCATTTGCAAAAAGTTTTGCAAAGATTGTCACGCCACCAATGGTAATCAATTTGGTTGGTGACCTTGGAGCAGGCAAAACAACTTTCACTCAGGGACTTTTGAAAGCACTTGGCGTAACCGAAAATGTAACAAGTCCAACGTTTACGATTTTGAACGAATACAACTCTGCATTTCCAATTTATCACTTTGATATGTATCGAATTGAAGATCCGTCTGAAACCGAAAATTTGGGATTTGAAGAATATTTTGACCTTGGAACACTCAAAGGTTTGACTTTGGTTGAGTGGGCAGAAAACACTCCACAACTGCTTCCAAACAAATATTTGCAAATTACAATCAAAAAACTTGGAGATGACGTGCGTGAATTTGTTGTTTCCAGTATTGAAAAATAGGAGAAAATTATGAAACTTTTGGCAATTAACACCGCTTTTATGCAAGCCGATTTGGCATTTGCAAACGAGCAAAACATAATCACAGAGCAAATTGACAGCAACTGCAAACACAGTGAAGTTGTTATGTCACAAATTGACAAAATGCTTGGTGGAACAAAAATAAAAGACCTTGACGCAATGGCAGTTGTCGTTGGCACGGGTTCATTTACTGGCATAAGGATTTCTTGTGCAATCGCAGAAGGCTTCAAAACGGCAAATCCAAAACTCAATCTTGTTTCTGTCAACAGTTTTGAACTTGCATCAAATTGCATTCAATCCTTGCCCGAAAAAAAATATGCGATAATTTTTAATGCTTTGGGTGGAAGATATTTTGTTCAGTACTTTTTGAAAAAAGTCCCACAAAGTGATTTTTTACTTTTGCAAAAAGAAGAAATAGAAGATGTAATAAAATACGGACTCAAATCCGAAGATTTGGCATTTTGTGACAAGTACTTTGAATTTTCACCAGATGCACTTTGCTCACTTGCATTGCAAAAAGCAAATCAAAACGACTTTACAGAATTTTTGCAACCACTTTATATCCGCAAATCTCAGGCAGAAGAACAACTGGACAAAAAAAATGAAAATTGAAAAGTTTGAAAAAAAACACTTGGCACAGGTTATAGCACTTTCAAAAGCCATCTTTGAAAACGGCTGGACAGAAAAACAATTTGAACAAGAACTTTCAAAATCAAACTCAGCCAATTTTGTTTTGACAAATCAAAACGACGTTATCGGGTTTATATTTACATCGGTCAGTTTCGATACTCTTGAAATATTGGATCTTGGCATCGCAAAAAGTTTTCAAGGACATGGATATGCAAAATTGCTTGTTCAACAAGTGCTTGATTTCTGCGAAGATAATGCCATAAGCAAAGTTTTTTTGGAAGTGAATACAAAAAATATTTGTGCAATCAATCTTTATCAAAGTTTTGGATTTCAAACAAATCGCGTGCGAAAAAACTACTATGGCACTGATGATTGTTTTGAAATGATTTTGAATCTGGAAAATTAAAATTTGTTAGAATTTTCTTGAATAATTGCATATAATATAGTATACTTAAATTACAAATAAAGTACAAAAGGGGTGGGAAGATGAATGAATGGCAAGGCTCAATGAGTGAAAAAATATGGAAAAAGTTCAAATTTGATGCAAAAAACAATATCAAAACCCCACTTGGACTTATTTCACTTATGATAAATATCGAACATGCTGACACCTTGGACAAACAACAAGATGACGCTGGCATGGAAATGTAAAATACAAAGAGAGAACATTGGAAGAAAAAACAAAGGGAATTGTAATAAAAAGTTATGATAGTGGTGACAGGGACAAGCTCATCACTATTTTTACGCCACAAGGTTTGGTTTGCGCAAAATTGAAGGGCGTCAACAGCCCATTTTCAAAACTCAAATTTGCAAAACAATGTTTTTGCTTTGCAGATTTTGTCTTTGCACCTTCAAAATTTCCAGTCGTAACTTCGGCATACTTGATTGACAGTTTTTATGACCTTACAAAAGATTATGACCGCTTTGACGAAGCAAGCAAAATTTTGCGTGTTGCAAAACCACTTATGAAAGAAAACGAACCAAATCCTGACCTTTTCGTTGCCCTTTTGAAATCGTTTAAAAACTTGGCATACAACAATGTTCAAAAAAATGTGGTCTATGCAAAATTTTTACTGGGACTTTTTTACAATCAAGGATACGGCTTTGAAAGTGAACAATGCTCAAATTGTGGCAGTATACTCAATGAAACAAGATATTTGAACCTTTCAAGCGGGGAAGTGCTCTGCAATTTTTGCAAAAATCAATACAATCAAAAAGTAACTTATGGAATGAACAAAGTTCTCAAAATAATCGGACAAACAGATTATGACAAACTCAACACAATCAAATTTTCAAATCAAATTTTGCTTGACACATTGCAACTTTTGTTAAATAACTATACAAATGTTTTGATCTAAAAGAAAAAATTGCTTGCAATTTTGCATCAATGCGTGTATACTTGCAGTGATAGTTGTTTTTAAAGTTCAATCCAAATGCCGTGTGCTTTGGTTGCAATACAAAAGATTTCAAACAAAATTTGTGTTTTACACAATTGTTTTATTATTTATGCGGGAGTATAATCTTTTTTATGATGTTTTTAAATTCTTTAAAATTGTTTTTTTCAAATTTTGCACAGTTTTGGAAGTCGGTAGCATACAAACTTGTTGCACTTGCTTTGTGTACACTTTTGCTTTTGCCTTTTTTTGATACTTTTGTTCAATTGGATTTTGGCGGGCTTTGGACATATCTCAAACAATTATTTGCAATTTTTCCTTTTGCCAATTTGGGCAGTTGGTTCAATCTGCTTTACAACTCAATTTTGGAATTTTTACATTTGTTCCAAACACTTCTGAATATCAATCTGTTCTGCTTTGTTTATGTATTGATTGTCGGCTTGTTGATATTTCCATTTTTGATTTCACTTTGCTGCTTGCCACTTGGCGAAGTGATGTATGCAAGTATGTCCAGCCGTGCAAAGAAAAGTTTTATCGGAACATTTGTCAAAACCATAGGCAAAAGTTGCATATTTTCTTTTCTAAAAACGATGTATGAATTGCCATTTTTTGCACTTTTGACATTTTGTGAATACCAACTTGTTTTGCTTGCGACCAGCAGTGACGTGTGGATAATTGTTGTTCCATTTTTGATGGTAATTTCATATTCGGTTATCATTGGATTAAAAAATAGTTTTTCGTGCGGATGGTTGCCCGCTTTGGTTGTTTTGCCATGCACAGTTTCATCTGCATTTGCAAAAGGATTCAGGGCGGTTTCACGCAGGTATTTCAGGGTGCTTTCCACAACATTCTGCATGGCATTTTTGTGGTGTTGCGTGTTTTATCTTTTTGGAATAATGTCACTTTTTGCTATTTTACCAATTTCAAGTATGCTACTTTTGATATTTGATTTTGTCATGTTCTTTTCAAGTCAAGGCATGAGTTTTTATGTTGATTACAACACAGTATTGACACCAAAAAAATTGGAACAAACCGACAAATTGCGAAAAGCAAAAGATATTATTTAAAATAATTTTTG
>CAJKWP010000049.1 GCA_905203645.1 uncultured Christensenella sp. | reverse complement strand
AAAAAAACAATAAATAAAAAAGTCCGCATATAGCGAACTTTTTTTTATCATACAAAATTAGTTGCAGATTGTTTTTTGTTACTTGGTTTTTCCATAACCCAAAAGTGCAGGGAAGATAACAGATACAGCAAGCTTCAAGAACAAAATAAGACCAATAATAATGCCAATACCAATCAAAACATTAACAAGTCTTTTCTTTGCTTCTTCACGTTTTTCTGTGGAATCGGCTCTTGCCATATTTACACCCAAAACAACGGCATAAATCGAACCTGCTGAAGCAACAATGATTAACAATGGCCACAAAATCATATCCATAGCATCAGTTATTTGATAAATCCAACTAAATTTTTCCCATTGTTCGTCTGTCCAATTATCTGGTTTTTCAGTTGTTGCCAAAACAAATGAATTGCGCATAATAATGTTTGCCAAATTTACTAATCCGTACATAAAAACCTCCAATTAATTTTTTTTATTTTTTGCAAATTTATTACATTTATGCCAAACATAATGTAACTTACGCAATTATCTTAGCATATTTATTTTTTAAATCAAAACAATTTTGCATTATTTTTCAATTTTTTTTACAAAAATATTTCAATTATCATCTATTTTATTATTTGACATTATTTTTTTTGTGATATATCATATAAATAAAAAGGAGTTGAGCTTGAAAAAACTTAAAACTATTTTGATAACAACTGCTGTTGCTTATGTAGCCGGAGTGATAATTGCAGGTGTAACAAGCGACACAGGTTTCTCTGATTTTATATCACTGATAAAATCTTACACTGCATTAACAATCATGGCTGTCGGATTTGTTTTTGGTGTCATTGTGGCTTTGTCTTCAAAACAAAAATCAAAGTCTGGTTTTGGAACTGGAAAAACACAAGAAGGTGGCAAACTGAGTCAATATTATGATTCAAGATGGATCTCACTGCATGAACTTGCAACAGATCCAAAGTTTATGTTCACAACTTACAACAATCTTCCAAATGTAAAAAAGAGTGGTATAGTCATCAGGAACTTACTAAGCAATGGTAAATTGCTTGTTAATATGTACAATCCAATACATACGTTGGTTATTGGTACAACTGGTTCTGGTAAAACAACTCTTTTGATTGAACCAGCAATAAGGATTTTGTCAAAGACAGGTGAAAAGCCATGTTTGGTTATCACTGACCCCAAAGGGGAACTTTTCAACAATCACTCGATTCAACTTGAAGAAAATGGATATCGTTTGATGACATTGGATCTTCGTAATCCTTATGCTTCCACACGATGGAACCCAATGGACAATTCTTATATGATGTACCACAGGGCTCACAAACTTGAAAGTGAAGTCAAGATGCATCGTGGCGGACCACCAACACCAAATATGGGACTCAGGATTATCAGCAAAAACTATGGTCCTGAATGGTATGAATACAACAAGATTGCTTATCCAACTCGTGACTCTTTGCAAAGTGACTTACTTGCAAAAAAACAAGAATTGATTGATCAAGCTGAAAATGAACTTAGGGAAATTGCTTCAACAATAGTACCTATTGAAAGTAAAACAGATTCATCATGGGAAAGAGGTGCACAGGATTTTTTGTATGGACTTATGCTTGCTATGCTTGAAGACAGCCTTAATCCAGACCTTGGAATGACTCGCGACAGATTTAATTTTTACAACCTTGCGAAAATTGCAAACTATCGTGATCCTGACCCAGATAACATGTTTGGAACGTTAAGAAATTTTTGTGATGTTGGCAGATCAAAACTTTCAAAAGTTCAGTCACTTACTTCAACAGTTATCAACAATGCACCAAACACCACTCGAAGTTATCTTGGTGTATTGCAATCAAGAATTTCAATTTTCCAAGATGCTGGTATTTGTTATGCAACCAGTGGAAATGACATGTTTTTTGATGATTTTACAGACAAACCAACAGTATTGTTTATAAAAGTTCCAGATGAAAAAGAATCAAGACACTGTATTGCAACGATGTGTATTTCACAAATATACAAAAAACTTATCGAAATAGCAAGTCACAGAGAAAGTCTTTCGCTTCCAAGACCGGTCTATTTTCTGTTGGATGAGTTTGCAAACTTGCCCAAAATCCCAAAAATGGACAGCATTATAACAGTTGCTCGTTCAAGAAAAATATTTTTCGAATTGGTTGTTCAGTCATACTCTCAACTTGACAACAAGTATGGAAAAGAGGTTGCTGAAACAATAAAAGGTAACTGCAATATACAAATTTATCTTGGAACAGAAGACCAAAAGACAAAAGAAGAATACAGCAAAATGTGCGGTGAAGTATCCATTGAAATGGAAGATACTTCGGTCAGCAAATCCGAAAAGGCGGGCTCGGATTCCAATCGTACAACAAGCAAAAAAGTTATCAACAGACCACTTATTTACCCTTACGAATTGGGTCAGTTGCCAAATGGTACGGCAATTGTAAAAATTTTCCAAGTAAATCCAATAAAAACAGAGCTTACACCTTGGTACAAGACACCTCAATTTGACAAACGTAAAGCAACTGAAAAGTATGTTCAAAGCAGGTTTTTGGATGAAGAAACTGTTTATTATGACATAGCTGTTCGGAATAAAAAAATGCGTGGTTCTTCAAATCCTTTTGATGATTTTGACTTTTAATTTTGTTCAAAAACTTTGCTTATTTGGCAAAGTTTTTGTGTTTTTAATAAAATTTTAATTTCAAACATTTCTGTTTAATAAAAGTTGCGATTTTTAAATTTTTTTTGTTAAATTTGGCATAATAATTTAATAAACTTTTATAATTGCCTTTCGAAATGTTTTTTAATTTGAGATATATATATTTAAAATATCAAAAAAAAGTCGAAAAAAGTGTTCACAAAGACAAATTTATTTGTTATAATAACAAAAAATAGTGAGGTTAAATGGGCGTTTTACTGGATATTGAAGGTTTTTTGCTTGGTTGGTTAAACATAATTCCCAAATTTATGTATTTTTTGTGCGTAACTTTGATGAGTTTGATAGATGCTATGCAGTATGTTGTACGTAAACTTGCTGGCCTGGATGTTTACTATATTGATGGCGTCGCTCAAAGTGGGGATATTGCCTATGGCTTTATTCGTTCAATTTTTGACACTGAAACAAAATATCCAGCAATAAAAAATGCTTTTTGGGCACTTGTTATTTTTGCATTTATTTTGCTTGTTATAGCTACCATTATTGCAGTTGTAAGACAGGAATATGCTGGCTCGGACAACAGCAAGGCCAAAATAACGGGGCAATTTTTCAAAAGTATTTTTTTGTTTTTGATTGTTCCCGTTTCTTGTATTTTTGGACTGCTTTTGCTGGAAGTTGTCTTCAAGGGTATTGACAGCATAACTGCTGGACAAAACGGAAAACAGTTCACATATATTGAAAAAGTTGATGACAAACTGAAAAGCGAAACCACCACGAATGGATATCAAACATATTCATTTTATGATATCTTTGGTGCCAAATCACCATCTGCCACTACTACTTTCAGTGGCATGATGTTCAAAACTGCTGCTTATACTGCCAACAGAGTAAGGATAGACAAGCAGTATGACGGACAAAATTATTCCGAATTGCTTTATCAAGACAGTATTTCAAATTTTGGTCTTTTTGCATCTTCTACAAAAGAAGAAATTGCAACTATTGTTGATGAAGCGTTTGCAAATTGCTTGCAACTCAAACAAGAACAAGAAATTCATCTTGGACCATTGAAAAAAGAAATGAAGAGTACGCCAGTTTGGAAAATTCGAGACGGCAAAAAAGTAAGCAGTTTTTCAAAGTACAATGTCGCACTTGTAAGCGTTTATTATGACTTGTGGCAATTTAACTTTTTGATTGGTTTTGCGATGTTTATAATTTGCATAAAAGTATTTGCAAATATTGCAATCGGTTTGATGAGGCGTATTATTGAAATGGTTGCTTTGTTTATCGTTTCGCCACCACTTGTTGCTATTATGCCTCTTGATGGTGGAAAAGCTTTTGGTAAATGGCGTGAATCATTTGTTTCAAAGGCGTTGAGTGCATTGGCAGCCGTTGTTGGTATGAATATTTTGTTGATGATTTTACCTTACTTTTTGGACATTGATTTGTTTAATATTCCTCTACTTGACATTATTTTCAATTCATTGTTTGTTATTGTTGGATTGACAATGGTTGAAGGTTTTATTGGTTTGGTTTCAAAAATGATTGGTGCAGAAGATGCAAACAAATCAGGATCTGATTCAATCGGCAAAGTGGGGGCTACTCTTTCAAAAGCGACAACTATGACTGGTGCGGTTGCTGGTGTTGCTGTTGCTATGAATCCTGCAATGATTGCAAGGCGTGGGGTTAAGGCCATGGCAAACAAAGGTTTCAAACCAGCGCAAGCACTTATGAAACCCGAAAATGCAATCAAACAATGGCTTGGAAAGGGTAAGCATTGGATAAATGATAAATTTGCAAATAATGCTGCCGACAAACAAGAAGCAGAAAGAAAAGCAGAAGAAGCATTCAATAATGGCGAAGCCGATGTTGAATTTGAAAAGAAAATTGATGCAGATGAAAATTACAAAAAAGAAATGGACACTGCATATCAAAGTTATGTAAGTCATGGTGGTCACGATACCCAAGAAGATTGGGCAAAGAAAAACAGCAAGGCAAAAGCTATTCGTGACAAGTATGTACAAACACACAGTAATGGTATGGGAAAAAGTGCATATTTGCAGAGTAAAAAAGCACAATGGATCGCAAACAAAACTCGTCAAACTCTTGAAGAACGTACTGCGCAGGGTGGCAGAATTGCAATGGGACGACTCGGAAAAGCAGCAAAATTTGTTGGAATGAACAATCTCGGAACTTTTGCTGGTCTTGGTATGGATGAGTTCAAGGGCAGTATTGTCCGTGATGGCAAGGGTGCACTTAATTCTATGATCATGGCATTCAAGGGCAGAACAAGCAAAGCAATAGAAGAAGCTGCATTGTACAAGAAACTTTCAAAAGAAGAAGCTTTGAAGTACTTTATACAACAAAAAGAACGTGAAAATCTTAACAAAGGAAATAAATAAGGAGTAAGTATGCAACAAATAATTGGAGTATTTGACAATCTTAAAGATTGGTTATCAGAACTTTTCAGTTTGATACCCAAGTTTATGTATTTTCTTTGTGCAACACTTATGAGTCTTATTGATGCATTGCAATATGTTTTAAGAAAATTGGCAGGGTTGGATGTTTATTATGTTGATGGAAAAGAGCAAACTGGTGATATCGCATTAAACTTTATAAAAAGTATATTTGACAGCGAAACAAGATATCCCGCAATAAAAAATACCTTTTGGTCTTTGGTTATTTTTGGATTTATTCTTCTTGTAATTGCAACCATAGTAGCAATCATAAGGCAAGAATATATGCCAAGTGGCGAAGATATGAAAGAAAAACCAAGCAATAACAAACTTGCAATTGTAAAACGCGGTGTAAAAAGTATATTTTTGTTTTTGATCGTACCTGTATCTTGTATATTTGGGTTGATGTTCAGTGACGTTATATTGTACGCATTGGATACGATTACTTCCGGCACGACAAACGGAGTATTGAGTTCCGCCTCAAACGTAATAGCAATAGAAACCGCCTCAAACGGACAACAAACGTACTCGCATTTTGACTTTTTTTGGGCACACAGACCCACGACAACAACAACTTTCAGTGGTTCAATGTTCAAGGCTGCAGCGTATGATGCAAACAGAATAAGACAAGATGAGAGTTACGAATATGAAGGTTCAGTAAGAACTTTCTATGAGTATATTGTTCAGGGAGATATATCCAACTTTGGTATTTTTAATGCGGGTTCTACGCAGGCAGAATGTGCACAACTTTTGGATGATGCGTTCGCAAACTGTGTAAGATTGAAAAACGAACAACCAATAGATACTCATGGACCAATGAAAGGCCTTTTTGGTGGAAATTTTTCATTTTCATTGTCCAATGGACAAAAAATTGAATATTTTTCGAAATTCAACGTTGGACTGGTATATTATTATTACGACTTGTGGTATTTCAACTTTTTAATAGGTTTTGCATTTTTGATTATCTGTATAAAACTTTTTTACAATATCATTATGGGGCTTATGAAAAGAATAATAGAAATGGTAGGTTTGTTTATTATTTCTCCACCTATTATTGCAATTATGCCATTGGATGGTGGGAAAGCATTCACCAACTGGAAGTCTAACTTTATATCAAAAGCATTGGCTGCGTACGGAGCAATAATTGGAATGAATGTGTTCTTTTTGATTTTGCCGTATCTGAATGAAATAGAATTATTTGAACCAAGCCTGAATTTGCTTAATATTATATTCTCTTGTTTGTTTATTCTTGTTGGTTTGGTTACTGTTGAAGGGTTTATTGGGCTTTTATCTGGGTTTATTGGAGCAGATGATTCTGCCAAAGCAGGCGCTGAAATTTCTGGAAAAGTAGGTGATGTTCTTGCAAAATCTGCAAAGATGACTGGTGCCGCTGCAGGTTTTGGTGTAAAAGCAGCAACAATGCCATTTAAGGGATTGAAACAACTTGGTCATGGAATTGATACTTCAGTAAGACGTAAAGCACTTGCAAGCAAATATATGGCACAAGGAATGAGTAAATCTGCTGCAAAACAAAGAGCAAAACAAGAAGAAACTATCCTTAAATCAAAACAAAGATTTAACCGTGCAATGTCAGATGCCTTGAATAACATTACAACAAAAGCAAGCACCAGATTGGGAATAAAGCAAGGATTTGAAAACAACTGGAATAATGGTGGGGCAGAAGAAGCTTACAATCAATATTTGATGAATGACAATATTTTCCGTCAAAATCTTAATCAAGCATACGAATCAAGAAGTGCCAAGTTTAAGGATATGACAATGGATGAATGGTTAAAAACTGGTCAAGGTCAGGGTGCAAGAAGCAAACTTGCAAAATCGGCTGGTACTGGTGCTATGGCACATTTGGAAACTCTTGCTCAATTCAAAACCAATGCTGGTTCATTGGATGCACAGGGCAATATTACTGGTGCAGTCGCTGGTTCAGCTGGTGCTGCCGCGTTTGCAAGCGGATTGGAAGAGTCTTATCAAGCGGGTATCAAAGAACATCGTGCAGGTGTATTCAAAGGGGCTGGCAAGGTGGCTGGCAACGTTGCAAATATCACTGGTGCGAAAAATCTTACATCCATTGGCTCTTTGTTCTTGGATGAAACCAAGTCTGGCTTGGTTCAAGGTGGAAAAGGTGGCTTTGTAAGTATGATAAAAGCGTTCAAAGGCTTGTCTGCAAAACAAATCGAACAAGAAGAGTTGCTTAAGAAATTGCAGAAAGAAGAAAAAATTAAAGTTCAAATTCAAGAAAATGAACGTAAAAAAGCTTCGAAAAAATAATTTAAAAAAAACTTGCCAAATTGGAATAATCCAAACTGGCAAGTTTTTTTTGTTGCTTACTTTTTTTGTTTGTTGAAAAGTTTTGATAAAAGTGATTTTGGTTTTTCGGGTTCTTTTTGCACATCTTCAACTGTGTTTTCGGTTTCAGGCTCCAAAGATTGAAATTCGGGAAGGCTTTTATAAGTTTTTCGAAGATAGTCAATAACTGAGTTAATGGCTTTGTTTTTTGCTTGATCAAATTTGTACATTATCGAAGGACTGTATTCCAAAGTGGTTGGAATGTCTGTTATAATGTTGTTTTCATTTATATCCATTTCGTCGCAAATTGCTTCACATACAAGTCGTCCCAAAATGGATTGATAATTTTTTTGATGCAAAGAAAATGCGTAACTTATTTGTTCAAAGTCGGGCAGTGACATGATTTGATCATAGGCACTGTTCAAAAATAAATTGATTCTTTCAAGTGTATATTGATTTCCATTTGCACCAGCCAAAATTTGCCATTTCATGGACAATTCAAGGTTTTCGGGTACAAGATTTTTTTTGCCACGTTTGAAAATCCATCCAAGATAGTCTTGCGCAACCAAATCACCTTGGACAGCATCGTCAAAAATTTTGCCAAAAGCATCACCATACACCTCGTCCACCTTATATTTTGGTGTGGTTTCAATCAATTTCTCCATTTTGTTGTTTAATTCCAAAAAAGATTGTTTTGCTTTTTCTGATGTTATTCCTTGTCTTTCTTCCATTTTTTCTCCTAATATAATTTAATATTTAAAATCTCCTCCACCAACGAACTCTTTTAATAATGAGTTTGTTGGAACTTCACTTGCAGGAATTGACCTTATATATTTTAATAAGTCCAATAACCTTTGTGCTTCTGCATGTTCAGGTTTATCT
>CAJKWP010000048.1 GCA_905203645.1 uncultured Christensenella sp. | reverse complement strand
ATAACCGCCATCTTTTGTTGTGTAACTTTCGATTTGTTTTGTTTCTTGAAATACATCCGTGAAATTTTTACGGTCACTCATACATACAGGTTCGCCGTAACTCACGATATAACTTGATGGATTTTTTGCAAGGTATTTGTAAGGATCACCCGTAGGTATTTCAGTTCCCCTGAAATCACCATCGATTTGACATTGTGCCACATAAATTTTGCCTGTATTTTTGTCTTTGAGAATAAAATTCAAATTGGATTCAAATCTTCGAGCAAATTCAAAGTCTTCGGTACTTACATCAAGAACTTCAAAATTTGCGCTTGTTTTGAATGGTCTTAAAAAGTTTTCTTTTTTCGTCAAATTCAATGCAAATTCATTTCCTGTTTTTGATTCAGTGTATTCATAAATATTTCTTTTATCCATGGAAACATTTGAATTGAAATATAATACGTCATGCAACTGTTGCAAATTTTCAGGTTCAATTTCAAATCTGAAATAAACCTTTCCTGTATATGTTTTGCCACTTCGAACGTAAGAATAATTTACAACCAAGTCATTATTGTTTTTATATCCGTCATTTGTAAAATAAGCATAATTTACTTTGAATGTTTCTTTTTCATCTTGACCCAATCTTTTATCTTTTGCAATGCAACCAATAATGCACTCTTTTATTTCTTTTTTTAAATTGATTTCATCCAATCTTTGTGGCAAATTTGTGCCATACATTTTTGCATATTTACGAAATTCAACAGATATATCTTGGTCAAAATAATCAACTGAATAATCATACAATTCATGTGGGTGTTCGCCAGTTCTCATTTCTTTCAGGTAATAACTCAATATATTGTTATTTTCACTTTCTTTCAAATGATTTTCCAAATTGTTTTTATGATTTTCGTCATAATCAATTTTGTAAGCCAAATTCAAAAAACATATTTTGTTATTTTCTTCAAAAAGATATCCAGTTGCTATGCCCGAACCAACAGTATCAGTTACACCCAATTTTGCAATATCATTTGCTGGTTGTCCACCACACAACACCATTTGTGAATTTGCAAAATTTGGTTTGATTATGTTGTTGTATTCATATATTTTTTTTGCAAAATTTTCGGTTTTGTTGGTGCAAACATAACTGATATATTTTCCTTGTGCTGAAAAATCATCTTTGACTTGATCAAGCGATGCAATCAACTGCTCCAAATTTTGTGGTACATCTTCAAGGGAAATACTGAACTTTCCAATTTTGTTTACGCCACCATCAGTATATGTACAAATCATGTTCAAAGCACTGTTGTAACCATCAGAAGAAGTTGCCTCATAAGGGGTTATCTTCAATGTTTTGATGTCCAAGTTTTCAACATACATTCTTTTTTCCAACATGCCTGCAACCTTGGTTGTCACCGCTTTCCAAATTTTGTATTCTTCGTTTACTGGTTCTGGCTCAGGCGTAGGTGTTGGCTCTGGTTTCACAACAGGACCGGGGTCAATTATATTTTTGAAAACCCTTACAAGAGTGATTGCACTTGTCGCAATCATCAATCCAGTCAATATTTTTTTGAATATATATTTTTTCTTTTTTTCCACAATTCCACCACCTTTACAAATATACTTTTATTTTATATGATAACATTCGATTTGTCAATAGGTATGTTGTTTGCAACAATGCAAAAAAAACAAGACAGAAATTTGGCAAAGCCAATAACTGTCTTGTTTGTAAATTTTTTCGATATGAAAGATTATTCAATAATCTTTGAAACTACACCAGAACCAACTGTTCTGCCACCTTCACGGATAGCGAATCTGAGTCCTTGTTCAATAGCGATAGGAGTGATAAGTTTGATTGTCATACTTACGTTATCGCCAGGCATAACCATTTCAACACCTGCTGGAAGTTCGATTGTTCCAGTAACGTCTGTTGTACGGAAATAGAATTGTGGTCTGTATCCGTTGAAGAATGGAGTATGTCTTCCACCTTCTTCTTTCTTCAAAACGTAAACTTCAGCTGTGAAGTGAGTATGTGGATGAATTGAACCTGGTTTGCAGATAACTTGTCCTCTTTCAACTTCGTTTCTTTGGATACCACGAAGAAGAAGACCAACGTTATCACCTGCTTGAGCTTCGTCCAAAAGTTTTCTGAACATTTCAACGCCAGTAACAACTGTTTGTTTTTGTTTGCCCATACCAACGATTTCAACTGTATCGTTAACTTTTACAACACCTCTTTCAACTCTTCCTGTTGCAACTGTACCACGACCTGTGATTGTGAATACGTCTTCAACTGGCATAAGGAAAGGTTTGTCTGTTTCACGAGCTGGATCTGGAATGTAAGCGTCGATTGTATCCAAAAGTTCTTGGATAGGTTTGCACCATTCACTGTTGATGTCGCCAGCTTGGCAAGCTTCCAAAGCTTTCAAAGCAGAACCTTTGATGATAGGAGTTGTGTCGCCAGGGAAATTGTATGCTGTAAGCAAATCACGGATTTCCATTTCAACCAATTCCAAAAGTTCTGGATCGTCAACTTGGTCAACTTTGTTCATAAATACTACGATGTATGGAACACCAACCTGTCTTGCAAGAAGGATGTGTTCACGTGTTTGAGGCATAGGACCATCAGCTGCAGAAACAACCAAGATAGCTCCGTCCATTTGAGCAGCACCTGTAATCATGTTTTTAACATAGTCAGCGTGTCCTGGGCAGTCAACGTGAGCGTAGTGTCTTTTGTCTGTTTGATATTCTACGTGTGCGGTATTGATGGTAATACCTCTTGCTTTTTCTTCTGGTGCTTTATCAATTTCATCATATTTCATTGCAGCAGCGTTGCCTTTCAATGAGCTGTAGAAAGTAATAGCAGCAGTAAGAGTTGTTTTACCATGGTCAACGTGGCCGATTGTACCAACGTTAACGTGGGTTTTTGTTCTGTCAAATTTTGCTTTTGCCATTTTTAAAATTCTCCTTTTTAAATTTTTGATTTAATTCTCAAACACTGAGATTTTAGCACAAATCTCACACAATAATCAAGCGTTTTTTACTATTTTTTACTTCTCTCTCCAATAATCTTCTCAGCCACAGACTTTGGAACTTCGGCATATTTCAAAAATTCCATTGTAAATGTACCACGTCCTTGGGTTTGTGAACGAAGAGTTGTTGCATAACCGAACATTTCTGAAAGTGGAACTTCGGCGTTGATAACTTGTACGCCAGGTTTTGTTTCGTTACCTGTAAGCATTCCACGGCGAGATGTAAGGTTACCCATAACTGTTCCCAAATATTCATCTGGAAGTTCAACCTGAACTTTCATAATTGGTTCAAGCAATACTGGGTTTGCTTTTGAAGCACCATCTTTGAATGCCATTGAGCCGGCAATCTTAAATGCCATTTCTGATGAGTCGACATCGTGGTAAGAACCATCATAAACGGTTACGCGGAAGTCAACTGTTTCATATCCTGCAAGAACACCAGTTTGTTTTGCTTCGATGATACCGTTGTTGATTGGTTGGATAAATTCTTTTGGAATTGAACCACCAACTGTTTTGTCAACGAATTCATATCCACTGCCTGGTTCAAGTGGTTCCATTTCAATAAGACAGTGTCCGTATTGACCTTTACCACCGCTCTGACGGATAAATTTACCTTCGGCTTTGACAGGTTTTCTGATAGTTTCACGGTAAGCAACTTGTGGATCACCAACATTTGCTTCTACCTTGAATTCACGCAAAAGTCTGTCAACGATGATTTCCAAGTGAAGTTCGCCCATACCAGAGATAAGTGTTTGTCCTGTTTCTTGGTTTGTTGAAACACGGAATGAAGGATCTTCACGAGAAAGTTTTCCAAGTGCCAAACTCATTTTTTCTTGCATATCTTTTGTTTTTGGTTCGATAGCAAGTTGAATAACTGGGTCTGGGAATTTCATTGATTCAAGTTGAATTGGGTGTTTTTCATCGCAAAGTGTGTGCCCAGTGATTGTATCTTTGAGTCCAACGATAGCAGCGATGTCACCTGCGCCAACTTCTTGAATTTCGGTACGATTGTTTGCGTGCATACGGATAAGACGTCCAACACGTTCGGTTTTTCCGTTGTTTGCGTTGTAAACATAAGTACCAGCTTTGAGTGTACCACTGTAAACACGGAAGAAAGTAAGTGAACCAACAAATGGGTCAGATGCGATTTTGAATGCAAGACCAGCAAGTGGAGCATTTGCATCTGGGTGTCTTTCTTCTTCTTCGCCTGTATCTGGGTTGATACCTTTGATAGCATCGATATCAAGTGGCGATGGCAAGTAGTCCACCATAGCGTCCAAAAGGTTTTGAACACCTTTGTTTTTGTATGAACTTCCGCAAAGCATTGGTGTCAATGTTTTTGCGATTGTTGCTTTTCTGATTGCTTTTTTAAGTTCGTCTATGCTCAGTTCTTCACCATTGAAGTACTTTTCAAGCAAAGCGTCATCTGTTTCAGCAACAGCTTCAACAAGTTCAACTCTTCTTTTCTTTGCTTCTTCCAAATATTCAGCTGGAATTTCAACTTCGTCGATAATTTGCCCCATTTCGTCTTCTGGAACAAACGCTTTCATTGTCAAAAGGTCGATAATACCTTTGAAATCTTCAGCCATTCCTATTGGCATTTGAAGTGGAAGTGGTGTTGTGTGAAGTCTGAGTTTTACAGATTCAACGCATTTGTCAAAATATGCGTCATCACGATCCATTTTGTTTACATAAATGATAACTGGAACTTTACATTCGGTTGCTTGACGCCAAACTGTTTCTGTTTGTGGTTGAACTTTGTCACGAGCAGAAAGTACAAGCACAGCACCGTCCAAAACTTTGAGTGAACGCAAAACTTCGATTGTGAAGTCAACGTGTCCAGGAGTATCAATGATGTTGATTTTGTGGTTTTTCCAACTGCAAGTTGTACAAGCAGAAGTAATGGTGATACCACGTTCTTGTTCTTGTGCCATCCAGTCCATGGTAGCTTGACCATCATGAACTTCACCGATTTTGTGGCTTTTTCCGGTGTAGAAAAGTATTCTTTCGGTTGTGGTTGTTTTGCCGGCATCAATGTGAGCCATGATACCAACGTTTCTGGTTAAATGTAAATCTTCTTTAGCCATATATACCCCCTGTTACCATTTGTAATGAGCAAAAGCTTTGTTTGCTTCAGCCATTCTGTGCATTTCATCACGTTTTTTGATTGAGTTACCTGTGTTGTTGAAAGCGTCCATGATTTCGCCAGCAAGTTTTTCTTGCATAGTTCTTTCACCGTTTCTTTTTCTTGCAAACAAAACAAGCCATCTTATAGCAAGTGTTTGTCTTCTGTCAGGTCTGATTTCCATAGGTACTTGATAAGTTGCACCACCAACTCTTCTTCCTTTTGTTTCAAGTACTGGTTTAATGTTTTCCAATGCTTGATTAAAATATTCCAAAGGTTCTGAGCCAGTTTTTTCTTTTATTTGGTCAAACGCTCCGTATACGATACCTTGAGCGATTGCCTTTTTGCCGTCTAACATAACTTGGTTAACCAATTTTGTAACAATTTTGCTGTTAAATATTGGATCTGGTAACACGTCTTTCTTTACGGCAGCATTTCTTCTTGGCATAATATTTTCGTCAATTAAAAATTGACATCCTCCTTTTTAAATTTTTTGTTTGATTATTTAGGGCGTTTTGCGCCGTATTTACTTCTGGATTGGTTTCTTTTTGCAACGCCAGAAGCATCAAGTGTTCCACGAATAATGTGATAACGTACACCAGGCAAGTCTTTTACCCTTCCACCACGTACAAGTACAACGCTGTGTTCTTGCAAGTTGTGTCCGATACCTGGGATATAACAAGTTGCTTCTTGTCCATTTGAAAGTTTTACTCTGGCAATTTTTCTGAGCGCTGAGTTAGGCTTCTTTGGTGATGTGGTCTTTACAGAAAGACATACACCCCTTTTTTGTGGACATTCGTTAAGAAGTGGAGATTTGCTTTTTCTGTCAAAAGACTTTCTTCCTTTCTTTACCAACTGGTTGATTGTAGGCATACTTTTTCCTCCTTATAAAAAATTAAAAAATAAACCTTTGTTGCCAAGGGTTTATTGCTGAAAAAAACTTTTTAAAATTACGACACCCACGAGCATATACAGTGACAAGTCACCTGCCGTTGATAGTGTATTTTAGCATTTTTCAGCTAGCCCACGCTTGCAGCATAACCACAAGTGGCAGTCAAAATCATTTGACCATGACAAAGATAACACAAAACCCAACCGTTGTCAATCATTTCTTCAAACATTTTTTATATGTGCAAAAAAAAACACTGGTTTATTATTCACCAGTGTTTTGATTTTAAAAACTGTATTCGTCGGCATTTGACATTTGTTTTATTTGTTTGAGTTGATAACCATCAATGTACACAACTTTTCCACAACAAGGATTGAAGTTTTCGTTTTCATAAACAAGCCATATCACATTTGTATTTTTTGTTTCTTTGGATGGCATCACACCCGCTTCACCATCTGTAAATACAATTTTGTTGACGTGTTTTGATTTTGAAAATGCTTTAACTGCTGCATCCATGTTGGTTCCCATGCCGGGTCTTATTATACGCAAGTTGTCGATATCTTTTGAAGATTTTATTTCTTGAAAATCGCTTGTTGCACGATCTGCAAAAAAACCAACTTTGATTTTTGAATGTTTCAAAAGTGGTTTGAGTTGTCTTAAAAAGCCTTTTACAAAGTCGTCATCAACTGAACCGCTGACATCAAGCATAACTTCGGTTTCACCCATATCTGGAATTTGAACAGAACCAATTCTTGCCTGAAAATCATTTTCTTCGCTTGCCCTTCTGTATGACCAACGATCTTCATCTTTTTCCAACTCTTTTTTCAAAATCTTTTTCCAAGATACTATTTCTTTTGACTCACCAACTTTTCCATACTGCCTGTATGTTTCGTCGCCATTACCTATTCCACCATGCTGTATTTGATACTTTTCTTCATTCAAGTTTGCACGAATTCGTCTGGCAAGTTCTTTTTTGTATTCTTGGTTCTTTTTTGAAAATTGTTTTTCAATGTCACTTGGAGTTTTTTTGCCGCCGCCATTTTGCTTGGTATTTTCGGCACGCTTTATAGCCTCATCCCAACTTTTGTGTTGTCCTTCCAAAGTCTTTTCATCATATTTCTTTTGCAAATCGTCGAAAGATTCATCATTTTGATCCTGATTTCCTTCTCCATTTTGCGAACTGCCGCCATCGGACTGACCACCCTGTGGATTGCTGTTGCCAGACTGACCACCTTGCGAATTACCTTGATAGTCCTTGTTGTTTCTCAATTCGTTTTGTTTTTCACGTTGCTTTTTTTCTTCAAATACAACATACATTTCTTCGGCAGATTTTCCATTTGCCGATTCTACGTCCACAACACCTTCGGGCATAGGCAAGTTTGCATTCTTGAGCATTTGATTGATTACCGAGTCAGTTGCAAGGTTCCAGCAATACGAATCCTTGTCTTTTCTTCTGGTCAAATGATCAAAAGCCACGTGCATAATTTCGTGAGCAAAAACAAAAACTTTTTGTTCATAAGGCAATTTTTGCATAAATTCTGGATTGAATATCACTTTTTCGCCGTCAGTTGCAGCGGTTTCCATGTCAGTGGTTGGTTCAAACTTCAATGTTGACATAGTTGAACCAAGCAAAGGAAACTTGCTCAATATTCCATTTTTAACATTTTCAACCATTTCTTGAATTGGGTTTTCTTGTGCCATAAATTACTCCACTTTTACAAGCAACGCAAGGTCAGAAATTCCTTTTGAAATTTTTGACGCATCACTTGTTGCTATGACAATCCTTGTTGCTCTTGAAAATCTGTAACCATTTATGCCGTTGTATTTGAGCATGCCATAAAATTTTTGTTGATCATCTGGGTCAACTTTTTCAATACCTTCAATACAGACAATTATTGGTTGATCCAAATTTTCTTTTTTCTTTATTTGATTGAGCCAATCAGGAAAAATAATATTCCCTTTGTCATCAATTTTTGTTCCAAGTTCGCTTGAAGGGATGCTTGCAGGTATCACAACAGCATTCTTGAACAACTTGGCACTGATTCCTTCAATAATTACAGGCCATCTTTCGTTGTCTTTCAAAATCTGAGCAATCTTCTTTTTGTCTTCAATCTTCATAAATCTCTCCATTTTTTATTGAGCAAACGTTTTTGCTTTATTGTTTTTCAATCTTTCCAAAAATATTGCTTTGTCATCATCTTTGCCAACCCAAACGCTGTCGTACATTGCAAGTATTTCACCGCCAAGATATTTGCCAACAAACTTGCGCACTTTGTCAATTTGTTCAAAGTCTGCATACCTTAGTGACATTGCCAAGGCATATTTTGCATCAAAATTGTTTGGGATTTCGTCGATATCAAAGTTGTCATCCATAACATCTTCGATTTCAAGTGGAATAGTTCTTGCAAATTCAATAAATGCTGCCGCTATTTCTTTTCCAACTTTGTTTTCAACAAGTTCTTTTGCAAGGAATCCATCATTGTCATATATTATGTCACTCACCTGTTCCCAACCACGTGGGTCAACAGCATACTTTGGTGGCTCTTCACTGTCATAAGGTGAATAAAACACTTTTTCCCTGTTTGCTGCAACAAAGTTTGCTACAAGTGGATGAATTTTCAACTGGTCAGAATTTTTCTTCTTTTCACTTCCCCATTCCAGCCATTGTTGAATTTCTGGTTTCAAATATATATGTGCATCAAATCTGCGGAACAATGGTTCG
>CAJKWP010000047.1 GCA_905203645.1 uncultured Christensenella sp. | reverse complement strand
TTGTTTTCCTTTTGTTCCAAAATCAATACAATAGGTTGGTTGTTTATAAATGAAGCGCCAGTTTCAATTTTGAAAATGCCTTCCTTAACTTTGCTTGTTTTGAATGTGTTTGAAAGTGCGGTTGTAAAATCTTCAATTTTCATTTATTACTCCTGTTTCTTTTATGATATCATTTTCAAAAAAAATGGGCAAGCAATTTGCAAAAATAGTTTCAGTTTTGCTTTGTCAAAATTTTACAAATGCAATTCAAAATATTTACTTTTGACCGAGATTATGCTAAACTAACAAAAATAGCAAAGGAAAAATATGTTCAAATTATGCAAGAATTGGTACGATTTACTTTCTGATGAGTTTGAAAAACCATATTTTTTGTCGCTTCAAAAATTTTTGACCCAAGAATACAACCAAAAAGTCATTTATCCCAAATGTGATGACGTTTTTAATGCACTCAATCTTGTAAAATTTCAAGATGTAAAAGTGGTGATTTTTGGACAGGATCCATATCACCAGCCAAATCAAGCACATGGACTTGCTTTTTCGGTGCAGGACGGAATAAAACCTCCTCCATCACTTGTAAATATCTTCAAAGAAATCGAAAATGAACTTGGCGTAAAAACGTATGAAAGTGGCAATCTTACTCGTTGGGCAAAACAAGGTGTTTTGCTTCTTAACACTTGCCTTACGGTTGAACAAAGCAAACCCAATTCACATAAAAATATGGGGTGGGAAGAGTTTACAAAAGCGGTTGCCAAAAAACTGAGTGAACGAACTGACCCCATTGTATTTTTGCTTTGGGGAGCAAACGCAAAAATATTTGAGCCGCTTATTCAAAAACAACATTTTGTTTTAAAATCAGTTCATCCAAGCCCACTTTCGGCTTACAATGGCTTCTTTGGTTGTGGACATTTTGCAAAAACAAATCAAATTTTGCAAAATTTGGGCAAAACGCCGATTGATTGGCGCTAGGTTTTGTTGTTAAAGGAGAAAAATATGATTTATGTTTTGATTGTCGTTTTGGTCTTGATTTTGGGCATTTTGTTTTATCATTTTGTTTTGAAAAGTGACAACAATCAAGAAAAAGAATACAAAGTAAGTGACAAAGACAAAGATACGCTTGAAATCAAAGACAAATATATGTTTCAAATCGAAATAAAAGTTTTGGAAATTTTGAACAGTATTGACCCCAAAAAATATCTTGTCTTGCCAAAGATTTGCATGGGAAGTATGCTTTTGCCCAAAGGCTCAAAAAATGTTTACAATTTGCTTTCAAACAAAGTCCTTGACTATGTCATTTTTGACAGGCAAACTATGAAACCAATTTTGATTGTGGATATTTTTGATAACACATTTAATGACGAAGCACTTGCTGAGCAAGACCCAAATCTAACAAAAATTTTGGCGGATTTAAAGTTGCCAGTTGTGTCTATTATGGTAAAAAACACAGTTGACGAACAAAAATTCAAACAAGAAGTAACAAAAAATCTTCCAAAGGAAGAAAAAAAAGAAGAAAAATAATTCAAATCAAATATCCTTTATAAGTCTTTTGTTGACAAAACAAAAACAAAAGAATAGAATATCATCGTAAAAAAAGTATCTAGGAGCAAACTGTATTATGGTAACAATGGAAAAACTTGTGTCTTACTGCAAAGAAAAAGGTTTTATCTTTCCAGGAAGCGAAATTTATGGTGGACTTGCAAACGCATGGGATTACGGTCCACTTGGTGTAGAACTCAAAAACAATATCAAAAAAGCATGGTGGAACAAATTTGTAAGGGAGAGCGAAAATTCACACGGTGTTGACGCTGCTATACTTATGAACCCAAAAGTATGGGAAGCAAGCGGTCACTTGGCATCTTTTTCCGATCCACTTATGGACTGCAAGGAATGCAAGGCAAGATTTCGGGCTGATAACTTGATAAAAGAATGGTCAAAAGGCACTGTCGATCCCGACACAATGAACAATGAACAACTTGAACAATTTATAAAAGACAATCATATTCCTTGTCCACTTTGCAAAAAACACAACTTTACACCAATCAGACAATTCAACTTGATGTTTGAAACTTTCCGTGGTGTAACAAAGGACAGCAAAAGCGTTGTATATTTGCGACCAGAAACCGCACAAGGTGAATATGTAAACTTTTTGAACGTTCAACGTGCTTTGCGTTTGAAAATGCCATTTGGTATTGGACAAATCGGTAAAGCGTTCCGTAACGAAATCACACCAGGAAACTTTACCTTCCGTACAATCGAATTTGAACAAATGGAACACCAATGGTTCTGCCATGAAGGTGATGACGAAATGTATTATGAACAATACAAACAAAAGGCAATGGAATTTTATATTTCATTGGGTATTGCAAAAGACCACCTTATGTTCCATGATCACGAAAAACTTGCTTTTTATGCAAAGAGTGCTTGTGACGTTTATTACAAATTCCCATTTGGGTTTGATGAAGTAAACGGAATTCACAATCGTACAAATTATGACCTTACTCGTCACCAAGAATTTTCGGGCAAATCAATGGATTATTTGGATCCTATTACAAATGAAAAATACATTCCTTATGTTATCGAAGCATCATTTGGTGCTGACCGTATCACTCTTGCTTGCCTTGTTGAAGCGTACGATGTCGAATCTTTGGAAGATGGCACCGAAAGGGAAATAATGCACTTCACACCACAACTTGCACCTTTCAAATGTGCAGTTTTGCCACTTATCAAAAAAACGCATAGTGAAAAAGCGCACGAACTTTACAGTATTCTTTCAAAACATTTCCGAGTATTCTATGATGAAACTGGAAGCATAGGCAAACGTTACAGACGTCAAGACAGCATCGGAACACCATATTGTATCACCGTTGATCAAGACACACTTGACAATAACACCGTTACAATTCGTGATCGTGACAGCATGAAACAGGAAATAATAAACGTTGACAATTTGATTGAATATATTCATCAAAAACTTAACGACTAATAACTCAAAGTGAACCTTTGCAAAACAAAAACATTGCCTTAAGGGTTCACTTTTTTTTATTTCAAATCAAAACCCCGAATGTAAAAAATGATATATTCCCATTTTTTTTGCTCAAAAAAACCTAGAACCCTTATAAAATATGGCAAAAACGCACTTTTTAGGTATTTTTTTAGTTTTTTTTTGAAAATCAGTTTGAAATTATGCTCAAATAGGCTATAATTAAAACATCTAGGGGCACAGAACCCTATATCAAAAAGGAGTTTCATATGAACAAAGGAGAACTTATCAAAGAGTTGGCTGAGAAAACTGGTTATACTCAAAAAGACGCAGGTGCATTTTTGGACGCTTATCAACAAGTAGTTACAGAAACACTCAAGAAAGGTGAAAAAATTGCAATAGTTGGCTATGGCAACTATGAACTTAAAACCAAACCTGCTGGAGAAAGAATCAATCCTCAAACCAAGGAAAAGGTTAAAGTTCCTGCTTGCAAAGTTCCTGTATTTAAGTTTGGTAAAGCATACAAAAATTTGTTTAACTAAATTTACAAAAACAAGGCACGTCTTTCGGCGTGTCTTTTTTGTTGCGATTTTTTGTTTTTATTTGTGTTGCAAAAAAAAATTAAAATATGCTAAAATACTCTGTATGGAAAAATTTGCCGATGGATTTTTGAAAACTCAAACTTTTCAAAACCTTTCAAAACAAATAATCAAGCAGTCTTTCAATCAGGCACACATTGTCACAAGTCCTGATGATTTTTCCAACAAGCTGTTTTCACGGCTTTTGGGGTACTGTTTGATTTGTCAAAATCTTTGCTTTTGTGGCAAATGTCCAGATTGCATAAAACTTCAAAGTGGAACCCATCCCGATTTGAAAATTTTTGACAACCCAAAGGGTTTTGCTGTGGGCGATGTAAAAGATATCTTGGATGACGTTTATTCATCTGCTTACTCAAAAAACAAAGTATATATCATAAACAATATCGACAATGCAACTGTGCCAGCGCAAAACAAACTACTCAAAATTTTGGAAGAGCCACCAAAAAATGTGTACTTTATTTTGAACGGCGTCAACACGTCAAACATATTGTCAACCGTGCTGTCCAGGGTGGTAAAAGTCAACTTGCTCCCATTCGATTACAACACACTTTGCTTGATGTTTGACGAACAAAACAAACCAACGGAAAACGCTTTTGAATTTGGCGGCGGGTACGTTGGCAAAGTGCTTGACTTTATGCAAAACGACAATTTTTTGCGTGTCTACAATGTAACTATGGAGATTTTGTCAAACGTCAAAAAAAGCAGTCAAATAATCGAATACAGCGAACTTGTAAAAAAGGACGATATGCCAATATTTTTGCAAGCGTTGCAAATGTTTATGACGGATATTTTGTATATAAAAACGTCAAATCAAAATTTTGTAAAATCATCATTCAAGGGTGAACTTGAAAGTTTGGCAAGCGAATTTTCATACGGCGCTATTATGCAAATCTCACAAAATATAATTTTGGCAAAACAGCATTTGCAAGCAAATGTAAATTTTGCCGTGATAAAAGACAAATTGTTGCTTTCGATTTTGGAAGCAAAGTATGTTTACAAAGATTAAAAGGAAATCAAAATGAACAAATTCAAAGTACTTTTAGACAGAGCAAACAAATGGTTTTTCTGTGATGGAAAAAAATTGGCGTTGAAAACAGGCGACAGGGTGGTTGTTGAATCTTTGCGTGGTCAAGAACTTGGAAGCGTAGTCGAAGTTTGCAAAGACGACGAAATGCCCAAAGAAGAAACATTGCTTATCTTGCGCAAACAAACAAACCAAGATGAACAAAAGGCAAAGGAACTAGAAAAACAAGAACAAACAATTTTGACCGAAACAAAAGCCGTTGTCAAAGACCTTGGACTGGATATGAAACTTTCGGCAGTGCAGTTGTCACTTGACGAATCAAAAATGGTGATATCGTTTACAAGTGAAGATCGTGTGGATTTTCGCGAACTTGTAAAAGTTTTGGCATCAAAATACAAAAAACGTATCGAACTTAGGCAAATTGGCGTTCGTGACGAAGTAAAATTGGTTGGTGCAATCGGACCTTGCGGACGTGTGTGCTGTTGCAATGGTTATTTCAATGATTATCCTCACGTTTCAATAAAAATGGCAAAAACTCAAAACCTTTCACTCAACCCATCAAATATTTCTGGCATTTGCAACAAACTTTTGTGTTGCCTTTCTTATGAAAACGAATATTACAGCGATATAAGCAAAAAAGTGCCAAAGGTGGGAAGTTTTATTACAACTCCAAAAGGCAAGGGAAAAGTTCTTTTCAACAACCTTTTGAAACAAACTGTCGACGTTATGCTTGAAAGTGACGACATTGAAACATTTTCTATTGACCAAATTCAATTCAAAACAGAGCCAAAACCAGATGACAAACAATGATATCAGACTTGAAGATTTGCTTGTTGGTGATTTGAAAATCTTTCAAAGCAAATCACAATACAATTTTACAAGTGACGCTTGCATATTGTCACAATTTGTTTCTGTGGGCAAAAACGACAAAATAATCGAAGCCTGCTCGGGCAGTGGTGTTATTTCAATTTTGCTTTGTGCAAAAGGTGCGCAAAATATTACTTGTTTTGAACTGCAACCACAAATGGCAGATATGTCACAAAAAAGTGTACAACTGAACAATTTGCAAAACAAAATAAAGATTGTTTGTGATGACTTTCAAAATTGCAAAAATCATATCAATTTTTTGGCAGATACAGTTGTTTGCAATCCGCCATATTACAAGGACGGAAAACCATGCCAAAACACCGCAAAAATGATATCAAAGTTTGAAACCACAATGTCACTTGAAGCACTTGTAAAAACAACAAGCAGCGTTTTGAAAAACGGTGGAAACTTTTATGTTTGCTTTACTCCTGAACGTACAAGCGAACTTTTGTGCTTGCTTTCAAAACATTTTTTGGAACCAAAACAAATGTTCTTTTCACAAAAGGATTCGTTTTCAAAACCATCGTGTTTGTTTGTAAAAGCAACCAAGGGCGGGAAAAGCGGGATAGAAGTTTTGCCAACTTTGTTTACACATGACAAAGACGGAAAATTTGTTTTGACAACCGCAAAGATGTTTGAAAATTTAAAAGGGAAAAATGTATGATTTACTTTGTTGCAACGCCAATCGGAAATTTGTCGGATATATCTTTTCGCGCAATAAAAACTTTGAGCGAATGCGACGTGATTTTTTGCGAAGATACAAGGGTGACAAGTGTGTTGCTTTCACACTATGATATTTCAAAACCACTTTATGCAAATCACAAGTTCAATGAATCAAAAGTGTGCGAAAATATTTTGAAAATGCACGAACAAGGCAAAAATATCGCAATAGTTTCGGACAGTGGCTGTCCAATCATTTCAGACCCAGGTCTTGTGCTTGCAAAAAAGTTGCACTCGCTTGATATTCCTTACACTGTTATTCCAGGTGCCAATGCCGGCATAACCGCACTTATGCTCAGCGGTTTTGACAGTTATCATTATGCTTTTATGGGTTTTTTGCCCGAAAAAAACATTGATCGTAAAAAGGTCTTGGAAAATATAAAAACGTTTGAAGGCAGTTTGATATTTTATATCTCGCCACATTCACTTGAAAAAGATGTCCAAACAATTTTTTCCGTGCTTGGAAAACGTAACGCTTGTTTGGTCAAAGAAATTACAAAGATACACGAAACAACTATTTCTTTTGTTTTGGGCGAAAATTTTGAATGTAATACAAAAGGTGAATTTGTTTTGATTGTCGAAGGCTTCAAACCAAAACAAGACGAAGATATAGATATTTACAAAAAGTATCAATCTTTGCTTGAACAAGGCGAAACACCAAACAAGGCAATAGCGCAAATTGCCAAAATGACAAATCGCCCACGCAATGAAATTTATCAAGTTTTCAAGGGTAAATAAACGATAAAAAAATATCAAGTATTCAGTATTTGATATTTTTTTTATCCATTTTTATCTTTACAAAATTTTGCAAAACAAACACGAAACAATCGCACTTACAAGCGAAGCAAAAAGAGCAATGGGGATGGCAATTCCCAATTTTTTTACACTTGTTTTTGAAAAATAAACTGTTGAAACATAAAAAACAGTTTCACTGCTTCCCAAAATGCAACAAGCACATCTTGCAACGTAACTGTCTGGACCATAAGTTTTCAAAATGTCACCAAGCAATGCCAAACTTCCACTTCCAGTAAAAGGTCGCAAAAGGACAAGTTCGCAAATTTCACTTGGGATACCCAAAAAATTGAAAATCGGACTGACAAGTTTTACACAAAGATCCGAAAGTCCACTTGCCCGAAACAATGCAACACAAACCATGATTGCAACCAAAAATGGAAATATTGAAACAACCAAATCAAAACTGCTTTTTGCGCCCTTGACAAAACTATCATACGTGCCAATCTTTTTTATGCGTGCAAAAATCAAAAGGGCTATTACCAAAACGGGCAAAATATACATGCTTATGTTTTCCATATTTCCACTTTTTTCCTTTTTTTTTGGTTTTTTCCACTTTTTTGCTTTGTTTTGCTTAAAAAACTATCTAGAACAATTTTTTGTAGTTCTTTTAGCCTTTCCTTTTTGTGTATTTTTCAAATTCTTTCAACAATTTTCATTGTTTTTCAAATTTTTTCTTCTTTTAATCTTCCCATACAATATCCCAAGCAAAACGCCACTTGATGTCGCAACTATTGACGAAAGCAAAATAGGCACAATTATATCTGCGGGGTTGGTGCTTTGATAAGTTGACCGCAACCCCATAATTGTGGTTGGCAAAAATTGTATAGAACACGACGACAAAATCATAAGCATAATCATCGGATAATTTATCTTTCCACTTTTGTCATCCAACCTTTGCATTGCACTTATGCCACTTGGAGTAGCAGCGTTGCCAAGTCCCAAAAAGTTTGCCGACAATGTGACCGAAATCAATTTTATTGCTTGCGGGTCATCGGTCTTGAAAAGTTTTTTTACAAGTGGAGTAAGCAGTTTTGCAAGCCGTTCGGAAAGCCCGCTGGCATCCAAGATTTCCAACAGTCCAAGCCAAATAGCATACACAGCAAAAAGTTCAAGACACAATGTTACACAGTCAACACTTGCCTTTGTCATACATGACAAAAAATCGCCAGGATTGACAAACAACAAGGCGAGTGTGCCAAAAAGCATTATGTACCACCAAATTTTGTTCATAGTCTATGTATATGTCAAAGATTGTCAAAACTTGAAAAATACTTTAATGTGTTACAAAACGTTTGCAAAACAAAAAAAATTTGTATACAATCATAACATGATTGATACACACGCACATCTCAACGACCCAGAACTTTACGTCGATGTTGACAATATTGTAAAAGACAGCAAACAAAACGGACTTGACAAAATTATTTGCGCTTCTTACGACTTGCCATCCAGCATTTTGGCTTGTCAAATTGCAAATCAATATGACGACGTTTTTTGCACAGTTGGAATGCATCCACACGACAGCAAAGATTATGACGACAACATGGAAAAACAATTTGAAACGCTTTGCAAAACAAACAAAAAGGTCGTCGCTTTTGGCGAAATTGGTCTTGATTATCACTATGATCTCAGCCCACGTGAAACCCAAAAGCAAATTTTTGAACGTCAAATAATTTTGGCACACAAACTCAAATTGCCAATAGTAATCCACACTCGTGAAGCAATCGGTGACACACTTTCAATTTTGCAAAACAACAAACAATATCTTGAATATGGCGTAGTTTTTCATTGCTTTAACGCCAGCAAGGAAGTTGCAAAAATTTTGCTTGACCAAAACTTCAAATTTTCATTTGGTGGAAGTGTAACGTTCAAAAACAGCAATATTGGTGAACTTATAAAATACATTCCAACACAAAGTTTCTTTTTGGAGACAGATTGTCCATATCTTGCACCAGTGCCACTTCGCGGACAAATCAATGTGCCAAAAAATGTAAATTTGGTTGCCCAAAAAATAGCCGAAATTTTGCAAACTGACAAAAAACAAATCGAAAATATTTGCGACCAAAATGCAAAAAACTTTTTTAATTTTGAAAAAGATATTTTGAAATAACAACAAAAAAAAGAAAATTA
>CAJKWP010000046.1 GCA_905203645.1 uncultured Christensenella sp. | reverse complement strand
TATATAGTAACACAAACTGTAAAAAAATGAAAGGGTTTTTGAAAAAAAATTGCAAACAGCAACTCCTTAAAACAATTTTTTCACAGTTTCAATCCATTTGAATAAAATACACCAAAAGACAAAAAATAAAAATGGAGGATTTATATGGAAAAAACAGACAAAAAAGAATGCAATTCAAACAGCGGCGTTTGCTGTGATGTGTGTTGCTGTATTCACAACAGACGTGGATGTGATTGTGCTTTGGAAAAAATAAGAGTAACAACCGGAAGCACAAATCACAAACATTTCTGTGGAAGTTTTTCACCAGATTCATCGGTCGAATTTGACGAAGAGTACTCAGACACCAAAAACGAATTTTGATAAAAATTATCCTTTTCATTTTTATCAACCACTTTGCAACAAAAAACTGCCATACAATTTGTATGACAGTTTTTTGTTGAGATTGTGTTTATCTTTTGCAGGGAACATTCCAATTAAGTTTACACTTCTATTTTCAAAATCTTCAACTGGCAAACACCAACTGGCGTATGAACGTCAACAGTTTCACCAACTCCATGTCCCAAAAGTGCTTTTCCAACTGGGGATTCGTTGCTGATAAGTCCCTTTGCAGGGTTGCTTTCGGTCGAGCCAATAATTTGATATTTTACTTCTTCATCAAAATCTACGTCATAGCAAGTGACATAACAGCCAACACTTACTTTGCTTGTGTCAATACTGCTTTTGTTTATAACAACGCAGTCACGGAGTTTTGCTTCCATTTCAGTGATTTCGTGTTCGATAAGTGCCTGTTCATTTTTTGCAAAGTCATATTCTGCATTTTCACTCAAATCGCCAAATTCCCTTGCTTCACCAATTTTTTTTGTTATTTCAGGTCTTTTTACAGTCTTGTAATAATCCAATTTTTCTTCCAATTCTTTTTTGCCTTGTGGTGTCAAATAAATTTTACTCATTTTGTTTCTCCTTTTTTTGTCGGGCAATTTAAAAAAACTCACACGATTTCTCAATCGTGCAGCGGTTTGACTTTTCCCCTCGTTTTATTTACGGGGTTGTATTATACAATCAATATATGAAATTGTCAACAAAAAAATGAATTTTATGCACGCAACTTTTTGATTTTTCACCAAACTTTGAATACAAAAAAAATAAAAAAACATTTTGGCAAAAATGAAACTTTCGCACAATCACCAAGCGGGTATATTTTGCAAATTTTGACACAACCTAGAAAAAGGAGATAAAAAATGATAACCTTGATAAGTTTTTTTGTTGTATTGTTAGGCGCTTTCAACTGGCTCAGTATCGGGCTTATGCAATACGACTTTGTGGCAGGAATTTTTGGCACACAGTCCAGTTTTTTAAGCAGGACAATTTATATTTTGGTTGGGTTCGCCGCAATTTGGCTTATTGTAACAACCTTTTTGCAAAAAGGCAGAATAAAAATAAATGATAATGGTTTCAAAAAAATGGGCAAAAAAAATCAAGAAAACCAATATATGGCAACTGAGTATGAAAATGAGTATGGAAATCGCGGTCGAAGCAACGAACCTTACGACCAAAACCATATTTATCCATCTCATTACAGCGAGCGCCAAGATAATCAAAGACACCCAAAAAGTCCTTTTGAAAACTAAACTTTTAAGTATCTTTTCCTTTAACAATACAAAAAAAAATTGCTCCGAAACAATGCAAGTTTCAAAACAACTTTAATTTTTCAAATTTCCAAGTTTTTGTTTTATGCGAGCAACAGCATTGTCAACACTTTTGACGGGTTTTTCAAGTTTTTGTGCAATCTCTTGATAACTCAGCCCTTGCACATAATTTTTCAGAACCAAAAGTTCAAAATCTGACAAAACGTCAAAAATGTATTTTTTGAGTTCGTCAAAATTTTCTTTTTCAATAAGTTCTTGAAATACATTTTTGTCGCAAGGAATGTTTGAGCCTTGCTCTTCATCGTCAAATGCTATTGGCAAACTTTGACTTAGCATTTGACTTTTTTTGCTGTTTGCAGCTTTTATCGCATCCAAGACTTTTCGCTTGATACAAACGTTTGCAAAAGTGTAAAAACTTGCAACGTTTTTGTTGAAACTCATGCAAGCCTTGTAAAGTCCAATCATGGCCTCTTGCATTATGTCATCTTTTTCAGCACCAAGAATAAAAAAGTTGTTGCATATTTGATTAAGCACGGGCTTGTATCTTAAAAACAATTCTTCAACCGCGCTTTCGTCACCGCTTTTGACAAGCATTGCAAGTTCTTCATCTGTTCTTTCCATACTTTCCTACTTTCCAAAATTTTGTCTTACATATTCAAACAAAACAATCGAGCAAGCAACCGATGCGTTCAGCGAATTTACTTTTCCACAAAGTGGAATAGAAACAACTTCGTCGCAATTTTGCTTTGTCAATTTGCTTATTCCAAAACCTTCGCTTCCAATTACAAACGCAGTTTTGCCTTGCAATTTGCAATCGTACATAACCTTTCCGTCCGCTTCGGCTCCATAAACCCAAAAACCGTTTTCTTGCAACTGTCTTATTGCGTTGTTAATGTTGGTTACCATACAAATATTTACGTTTGCAACTGCACCAGCACTTGTTTTGATTACCGTGTCATTTACAGGCACTGCCCTGTGTTTTGGAATAATTATTCCCGAAACACCAGCGCATTCACAACTTCGAATGATAGCACCAAAATTGTGAGGGTCTTCAATGCCGTCCAAAACGACAACCAGTCCCCTTCCGTCATCCAAAATTGTTTGCAAATCCGAATACACAAAGTCAACAATTTCGGCAACTATGCCTTGATTGTTTTTTGCCTTTTTGTCCAAGATACTTCTGTCCAAAAATTCGACTTTGATACCTTTTTCTTTTGCAAGGGCAACAACTTCCGAAAACCCAAATGCAGATTTTGAGATAAGAATTTTGTTGAATGTTTTTCCCGCCCTAAGATTTTCAATCACACTGTTTTTGCCTGATATAATCATATTTCCTCCACTGACCAATCCAAAATTTGTTGCAAACGTTCTGTATTTTTTTCAAGATACAAAAAACCAACAAGCGCCTCAAAAGCGGTTGCGTTGCGATATTCTTCAACACTTGCATTCTTTGCCCTGGTTTTGCTTGCAAAGTTCCTGCCACGGCGAACGATTTCATTTTCTTTTTCGTCAAGATTTGCATTCACCCTTTCAAGTACCTTGCTTTGGCAGACCGCACTGCAATACTTTGCACACACACGATTTATATTGCTGATGCGTCCGCCTTTTTGCAAAATATGATGACGAACAAACAACGTATGCACAGCATCACCAACAAAAGCAAGTTCGGCTGGAGTAAGACTTTTTGGTTTATCCACATTTGCTCCTTTTGAATAAATTTGCATAAAATATTTTTTACAAAATGTATTTTAATAGTTATCCACAAAAATGTCAATACAAACAAACCATATTTTACAAACCAATCAACAATTTTGTGGGTAAGTTATCCACATTTCCACAACTGTATATTTATTAGTTTTTGTGTATAATTATATGTTTTTGTCAATTTTTTAAAAAAATGTGGATATTTACCCACTATCCACAGTGAGTTATCCACATTTCCACATTATTTGTGCACAACTTTAAAATAACGACACAACATTTAGCGCAGAAAGCACAAGATACACCATATATGCCAAATATATGCAAAGCATACTGACTCCTTGCCAGCGATATGTGCGCGATTTGAACAAAAGCGGCAACACAAAAACAAATATTACAACAAGCATAAGTGGCAAGTTTAGAAAGACACTTTCTTTTGAAATTGGCAGTCCACTGCCCGACAAAACACCAGAAAGCCCGACAAGCAAAGTAAGGTTTATTATATTTGCACCGATTATGTTTCCATAGCCAAGTGCACTTTCTTTCTTTTTGATAGATATCAAAGTGGTTGTAAGTTCTGGCAAACTTGTGCCAAGAGCCACAACGGTAAGTCCGATTATTTCGTCAGAAATTCCAATCATCTTTGCCAAATTTGAAGCACTGTCAACAAGCGTCATAGCACCAAATGCGATTGCCAAGGCACCCAGAATAAAAAGCGGAATAATTTTTCCAAGCGAAACAAGTTCTGCATCGCCTTCGATTTGCGATTCGTCCTGCGTTCCCTTTTTCTTTTTTGCATCAAGGACGTTTATGACCATAAACGCCACAAACAACACAATCAAAATTATACTTTCATAAAGTTCGATTTGAAAATTCAAACTTGCAACAATCAAAAATATGGCACAAAAAATAATTGTCAAATATCTTGCAATAGAATCTTTTTTGACTATTGATGGCAAGCAAGCAATCGACAGCCCACAAATAAGTGCGGTGTTTGCAATAACCGACCCCACACCATTGCCAACAGCCATTCCAAAGTCACCTTTGTAAGCGGCAATGCTGGACACAATAAGTTCGGGCAACGTGGTGGCGATTGAAACTATTGTTGCGCCGATGATAACAGTTGGAATTTTTGTCCTTTTTGCAAATGCGACCGCCGAGTTTACAAAATAATCTCCACCTTTTATAATAAGCACAAGCCCAATCGCAAAAAACAAAAGATTAAACCAAATTGACTTTTCCATGATATTATTATATTGAACTTGTCCAGTTTTATCAAATCTTTTTTTGTCGTTTCTGCAATTAAAAATTATTTAACAATCATATTTGATATATTTAATATCTTTCCATAAATCTTTTAAAAGTATATTGTTTATTTTAGCATTGTCTTTTAGTTCTTTTATACTGTTGTAAGACTGATAATTTTTTGTATCAATTTCCCATAGCGTATAATCTTCGTGCTTACTTAACTGATAAGAGCATTTTTTATATTTTATAACTATGTCCAGCCCCCTATCAACCAATTCGATAACTCTGTCAAATGTTGGTTTGTATATAATCTTGTTTTGATAGTTGAACTTAGCCTCGTTCAGTGATACAAAGTTTGGGGGATTGATTGAATTTGGATAACTTAATGCATTCTCATCATTACTCCATCCGCATTTATGACAATGCCCATTCCCCCAATTATCTACTTTTATTTCGTTGCCACAAACATCGCACTTCTTTATCTTTTCCATCCTCGCAATACTTTTAGACCCAACACGGTCGTTTTTCTGAAAACACCTTTAAGTAAGCGATTAGTAAAGTGCCCTTCTTTTCCTTGCCACAAATGACACAGCCACAAGGACAACAATGGCAATAGAAATCGCTGCAACAATATACAGTCCATACATTTCCAAAAAACCCGCTTTGTTTATTGTTACAATAAAGTTTTCAGTTTCCAAAATTTCGCTTTGTCCATACAGCATGTTGTTTTGTGCCTTTACACTTACAACGTGCTTTCCTGCTTTTTCAAATCGTATTGACAAAACATTTTCGTTGGTCTTTTTGTAAAGATTTCCGTCAACATACCATTCAAAATCTTGATTTACATCAAAAGTTGATTGATTGATATCGCCAAAATCAATTGCAAACACAATCGGTTCATTAGCTTCAAACGAATTCTTATCGCTTTGAACTTTGATTGCCAAATGTTCAAAAGGCAAAAATTTGATTGAAACTTTTCGCCTTACATTTACGCTTTGATTACCACTTGAATCACTTACACTGTAAGCAAGATAATATGTCCCCACAACATTTGAATCCACATAACCGCTAATTTGTATATTTTGTGAAACTTCACCGTCATAATCATCAAAAGCAGTGCAACCTTGTTCGATGTAACTGTTTCCAACATACATTTCAACTTCGGCTTCACCCTTCAAATATATGTCAGGTGCCTTCAAATCTTTTACTTCTACTTGATTTTCCAAGTCAAAGACAATATTGCTCGTTCTGTGTACAAACTTTGCTTTGTACAATTGTTTTCCAAGTGTTGTTGTAGCAATATCTTTTTGAATTTGAATGTCAAATTGTGATTTTTCAAAATATTCAAATTCAAATATCTTTTCTATATCTGCATTCGTGTTGTATTCAATCACGGCATTTTTCAAAGCAGATACATTTCCAACATAAATATGTTTTGTGATAATTTGTGAACTGTTTTGACTTGTATCCACAACCCAAACGCTGTAAACAAATTCACCGCAATGATTTTGAACAAAATCGCTTTGCACTTCAACGGTCAAATCGTCAACGCTGTCATAATTGTCGCTTGCTACAATGTTTAAATTTGGCGTTTCACCTTTTTTCAGGTAAACATTTTGTACTGTTTGTTCAAATCTTACACTTGGAGCGGTTGTATCCACAACGTGATAAGTTTTTGAAATAGTTTTTAAAACATTGCTATTAAAGTTAATTTTTATCGTCAAAACTTTGTTACCAATCGTTTGGTTGATTGCCAATGCAGATTGGTCAGTCAAAACATCGTCAACATAATATTCAAGGTCAAATTCATTTGCGTCAAGTCCTTGCACAAGCAAATTTGCATCAAAATTGTCAAATACTTCCAACGATTGTTCGTCTGCAACAAACTCTATGTTTCCAAACTTGAAAGAGTGCAAAATGTTGTCAAATACCCCATCAAAATCAATCTCTATTTGATATTGTCCAAAAGTGGATATTGTGTTAAGTCCGTTTTGTGGTTTGAAACTTGAAATGTATTCAAAATTATCATCTTTGTCAAATGCATAAAATTGCAAGTCTTCACCTGTGTTTCCATCTTTCAAATAGAAAGGCACAAATTCAATTCCTTGTATTCCAAAAGTTGTTTTTGTTTTGTATGCAAAATCTTGATAAGATTGCAAATCAAAATTGTTGAAATGCAAACAAACAAGACTGATATTTGACTGCACACTCAAAAGTGAAGCAAGTTGCTCAAAACTTGAAATTTTGTTTTGCGCCAAATCAACTTTTGCACCATTTGCAAAAGACAAAAGTTCAAGTCCTTTGATTGAAGATATATTTTTGCCACGCAAGTTTATTTTGTCAAATTCCAAAAGTGAATTTTGATAAACATTCAACTTGCCCGTAAGTTCACATATCGCATCATACAAATTGTTGTCAGGCATTTGTGTTCTGGAAATTGGCAATGGAGTAATTTCGATTTGTCTTGTCATTGCATCCGACACGTTTCCATAATTGTCAACAGCAATGTATTTTATAAGATAAGTTCCATAAGTTGAGTTGTCGATTTGTGAAATTTTTGTTTCCCCTGTTTTTGTTAATTTGTAATATTGCTTTGTCCAATATCCCTTTTGCGATGACAACGGATTTTCGACAAAGGGAAAGTCCACGCTTTCGCCATTGTCCGAAACAAAAATTTCGACACTTGGGAGATTTATTGGTTGGTCAAACAAAACTTCCATTTTTGCGTCACCATTAAGCGTTATAACTGGTGCCAATGTATCTTTTACTTCAAATGACATTGCAGGAAATTGAAAATACTGACTTGGATCGGATTTCAAACTTACTGTCCACCTTACTTGAACAAAGCCCGACGTTTCAACACTTGTATCCAAACTTGCAGGATTTTGAGTTATTTGAAACAAACTTTTGTCCATGCCGACGATTTGCACTTGTGGCAAAGAGCCGTTACGCTGAATTGTGCCATTTTCGCTTGACAAAAATACCTTTGCTACCCTTACTTGATATTCAAGTTCATGAGTAAACATATCGGTCAAATTTCTCATATAAACTGTGTGTATTCCGGGACCAAATTCTTTTTTGGAAAGCCCGCTTGCCACAACGTCAAACGATACATCTTGATTATCGGTTTTGTAAAAGTATTTTGAAACATAATTATCTGATTTTGTCAAAAATTGTACTCTTTTGTCTATATTTGCAAATTTTTGATATCCCCAGACAAATTTTTGTGTTTTCAAATTGTCTGGAAGTTTTGTAAGGTCAAAATTGTTGAATGCCAAATTGAACACGATGTTTGGATACAAATTTGCAAGCGTTGTGATTTGAGCAAAATCGCTGAGATTGTTGAGTGAAAGGTCAATGCTTTTTATATTTGAAAGATCGAGTTGTTCAAGACCAACAAGTGAATCAATTGAAGTGTTGTGCAAATCCAAAGACGTTGCATTTACAAAATCAGTTGACAAAAGATTTTCATCAGAACTTTTGCCGGTTTGTGACAAAAGTGCATCGTACAATTTAGAGTCATCAAATTTGCTTGCAAGACCATATTTTTCCCAATAAAATTCAAAACTGAGTTCACCAGTTGTTTGGTCAATATCTGTGACAGTCAAAACTATTCCACTTGAAACTTCGCTCACATCACTGAGTGCATAACTATCTTGTTTTTTGCCACCAACATAACTTTGCCATGTAATTTCTGTTGAAACAAGTTTTACACTGCCGTTTCCATTTTGGGGAACAACGCTTACATCATAAGTTTTTCCGTCACCCATAGATTTGTTTTCCATATTGAGCGGTGCATAAAAGTTGTTGCTGAAAGCGCCGAGCTTACTTGATTTATTTCTGAATACATAAATATTGTAAGGGGTTGCAGCAAAATTACCAGGTGTCAACATCCCGCTGAAATTTGTTGCCGCCTTGAACCCCTCGTCAACACGATAAATTATCAGCCCGTCTTTGTTGTAAGAAGCGTTGTTTTCAAAACTGCCGTCGGTCTGTTTGCGATATTCAATCCAAAATGATTGGTTTGGGTACTGGTCGTCGCAAATTTTGTATGCGACAGTTCGATTTGTAAGTTTTGTGCCACTTGTTTCTTCAAAGTTGACAGGTTTGAGTTTGTATGTACCATTTGATTTGATTTGAACAATGTTTTTGTCTGTTATCCAATTTTGTTTGTAACGATTGTAAGAAAGTGGATATTGTGGCAAATCCAAGTGACTGTATGCCATAATATCCCAGTTACCAACACTTATCGTATCATCATCTTTTACCGCATTTGAAAATTGTTCGTCATACACATAATAATCTGGAAAACCAAGAACGTGACCAAGTTCGTGTATGGCGGTGTTGTTTTTTGCCATACCCGTAATTTCATTTTTTTCAAGTTCCAAATCTTGAATAGCATAATTTCCAAAAGTTGTAGTTGTTCCATTGTTGTTTGCGTATTGGAAATTGTTTTTGTCAAGTCCCAAAAGTGTTGCGTATGAAACGTAAGCAGAAATATCTGCACTGTGTGCCCACAACAAGTCACTCCAACCAACATTTACATTTCCGGGATCAGGCATCAAAATAATTGAGAAACTGTCAATATTTCCATCCTTGTCAAAGTCACAAGTAGTGTTGTAATTTTGTTTGATTGTGCCGATTGCGTTTCCACAAATTTGGTCAAGTATTTTCGCTTCCAAGTAATATCTATATTCCAAAATTCCTGAATACTTTGCATTTGGGTCATATCCAACTCCATTGTTGTTGTTTTTGTTTCCACATTCACTTCGTGTGTAACTAAGCTGGAAAGATGAGTTGTTATCAAGCAAAAAAACTGTTACAAGGTTGAGTTTTCCATTTGATACTGTTTTGTAATATTTGTTCACAGAAAAATTGGTTTGGGAATTGTACATCTCTTCCAAAATTTGCAAGTTGGTTTTGTCAAATGCACTTACGTTGTCATTCAAAGTATCCGCTTCACCCTTGAATCTTACAGGCGACAAAAAGTTGTAAACCGTAACAACTTCTTCCGATTGATAGTTTATGTTAAGTGGTTTGCACGTATTGAGTGCAAGTTCTTTTATCTGTTGTTCATATTGTACTTCGGCTTTATCTTGAGCAGCAAAAGATTTTTGTGGATTTTGAAAAAAAACAAGCGAAAATCCGCTTGCAAAAAAAAGCAACAAAATGCCCATTAGCAATATATTTTTTTTGATATAATTAAAAAATTGTTTCATCGTATATATATTACAAAACTTGTCGATTTAAGTCAAACAAATTTGTTATTATATATATTGTGTAAAGATATAACGTTATATGCAAAATAAATTTGGTTTTTGAACAATTT
>CAJKWP010000045.1 GCA_905203645.1 uncultured Christensenella sp. | reverse complement strand
GATGATATTTTGGCCAATTCTTACCGGTTTACTCTAACAGCACAACAAAAGGAAAACAAATGGTTTTTGACCGACGGAAAAACAACGTTAAAGTACATGAACGAACTTTATGAACTCAAAAGCGAAGACGTAAAAATGTGCATCAAAAATGTTTTGAAAATATACAACTTTTCAATGCAATCTGCCATGATTGTAACCGAAATTGAAAATATTGATATCTTTGTCCCAAAATTTTTTGATATGATAATGTGCATTGGTCAACTTGCAAATATGTTTGCATTCTTTGACAAGCCTTAAAAAAAAATAAAAAAATTCCCAATCAAAAGTTGAGCGAATATCAAATTTTTTGAAAACTCACTTTTGATTGGGAATTTTTTTCGATTTTAAAATGCATTTTATGCGGTTGTTGTTGAAACATCCGTGTATTGGATAACTTGAATATCCTTTTTGAAATAATATTTTTCTTTTTTGTCCAAAATTACGTTGCCATTTTTTCGAACAAAAACAAAATGGGCGTTGTTTATTGGATAAATATGGTCTATGCCTTTGTAAAAATATTGTTCTTCCACTGCCCAAACACCACTTGTGTTTTTTGCAAGTATTACACGTTTGCAAAAATTTTTGCCACCAAGTGTAATTGAGATTTTGTCACCATCCAAAAAACAAAATGGATTTCTGCCAAATCCAAGTTTGATATAGTATGTCGAATTGAAATCAGGGAAATAAATACATTCGCCATCTTCCCTTACTGCAACATACCCATAGAAAGTTTGACCATCACCAAGTTCAGTTGCCCCCATTGGCAAAACTGCTTGAATATCAACAAAAACATTTGGTAAATCTTGATTGTTGTATTTGAGAGTAATTGCATTTGCCGCTTTTCCCTTTGTTGCAAAAAGTGTAAGTCCTTTTTCAGCAACATAGTTGACAGCCAAAATGATATACTTGAATTTTGTTGTGCTGTTTGTGATTGTTTGGCAAGTATATGGTGTCGCCGATGACATAAGCGAAATGCCAACCGCATCGTTTACAGCCAAACTGTAAGTTGAATAAACACCGCTCAAATTGATACCAATAGAATTTTTGTTGAACGAAGATTTGTTGTGCATTATCCAGTCTGTTTCATTGAGCATTGCAATTCTTTCGTTGCAAATTCCATCCATCAATGTTGATGTTGTAAAATCTATGTCATCTTGATTTGTTATCGCCATATTTTGCATTTTGTCCATGTAAAGGGTTTCGGTTGAAGTTCTCAATCCCCTGTAAACATACAAAGTGTTGCCAAACATTGCTATTTGATTTTGATTTGAATAATTGAGCATAATGGGGTTGTTTCCGCTGAAAAATTCAATTTTTATATCTAACAAAGTAAGGTCTTGCATTTCTTCAAATGAAAACGTAAATTTATTGTTTTTTTGTTTTGGTACAAATGAAAAATTAAACTCAAAAGTTATCGCTCCTCCGTTGTTTGTGCAACCTATTGCCCAAGAATTTGTTTTGTCATTGAGTAAAAGTTTTCCATAAACAATTGTGTCGGCAAAATGCATTCCACGAAGTGTTATTTTTCCGCTTACAACTTGACCAAGTCCGACAACAAAATGCCATGGGATAAGATATGCTGTGCTTGCATACTTTTCTTGCACAGTTGTGTAAAAATACTCGGTTTGACTTGAAGTGTTGAAATCGTCTGCAACATTTCTGGAAAGGTTCAAGGTTAGCAAGTCGTTGTAACTTATGTTGCTTGAAAGTTCTTCCAAACTGTCTGCAACTGTATTCAAACTTGTTGAAAGATTTGTAAACGAATTGTTCAGATTTTGGATATCTTGATTGCTGGTTTGAATGGTTTGATAAATTTGTGAAACGTCTGTTGTTCTTATGTTTGATACACGTTTTTCCAGTTGTTCAATTTGATTTTGTAATTTTAAATTTTCATAATTCATATTGTTTTTCTCCTTTGACGGACATTATTTTAAAACACAAAAATACGCATTTCAAGGTTAGTGTGCCAACTTTTTTTGTTTGCAAAAAAACATTGCATTTTCTGTGTAATATTGTTATACTTATTAAGTAATGAAAAAGTTATTAAAGATTTTGGCTCTTTGTGGTATATTTTTTGTTATCAGCACACTGCTTTGTGGTTGCGAAGTTTTTTTGGAAGGCGCAACTCATACTGTGAGCGGGTATGTTTATTTTGACAATCGTCCACTTGAAAATGTAAATATAACCGACAAAGTGACTGTTTATGCCACAACAGATGCACAAGGTTATTTTAAGTTTGTCACCAAAAAAACGCAACTTGCTTTGTATCCACAAAAATCCGGTTTTGTTTTTGAAGGACAACAAGTGGACATCAGTTCAAATGTAACACTTGAGTTTGTTGCGCAAAAAGCACAAAAACTTTCTGGCAAGTTTGTTTTGTCAAAAGTATATATCACTCCTGTTTCGATTGTTTCGTTTTCCGAAAACAACTTTTTATACAATCAAAACAGTTTGAAAATAAATCAACTGAACATAAATATAAACGGTACGAATATATCAAACCAATTTGAAGACTTTGCCCCAACAAATCAGCAAACAAACATTTTGGGGAACAACAGTTTTACATGTCCGATTGATGATGGATACATCAGCATAAAAATTTCATACGAACTTTCAACATTTTATACTGTTTACAATCACGAAAGTGTCGCTGTCGAAAACCAGCGCATACTCCGTACTCAAAAAGTTGTGGACTCTGGAAGCTTGTATGACGGCAAATTTGAAATGCACGCAAGTGGCATAAATTCTGTACACAACGGTTTCAGTTACAACATCGCATTTGTATTTGATTATATCGAACTATAAGGAGAAAAAATGAAACAAGCTGCAAAAAAAATTATTAAGTATCTGGTTATTTTGGCACTTTTGGTTGGTGCTGGCTTTTTGATTGTTGCAATCTTCTTCCCTACACCAAAGCCAGATGAATCCTACAAGGCGCTTGCAACTATAAATCAAGCAGACATTGAAAAGGTGCAAACATCAAATGACAATTTGTACAAACTTTTAACAAAAGTATCACATGATGACGAAACTTATGACTGGGCAAAATTTGACAAAAATGTCGCAAAATTCAAAAATGTAAATACGATTTATGATACTTTTACACAGCTCAACCAAACTTATTGTTTGCAACTTGCCTTTGCAAAAAATGACAAAATTTACAACGAACAAACAAAAAAAATCAAGTCCGAAATAAGCAACACTCAAAAAATCATAACCGAGTACAAAAATTATTTGGATGAATATTTTGACAAATATTACAATTTGAACAATGCAATTTTTACAACTGTTACAAAAGAAAGTGTTGCTCCCTATACAGAAGCATTGAACGACTTGAACAAAAGATTGCTTTCAAGTTATGCAAAAGTGCTGGAATGTGCAAACAAAATTATGCCTTCACAAAATCAAACATTTCACAACAATGACTATGTTCAAGCAAAAACAGCAAACTTGATTGCATGGTCAAATGCGTATCTTGCAAACTTTGACACATTTGACGGCAAATACATTTCAAACTTTGAAGCAGTCACACAAACTTTGACATTCGAAGATTACAAGACTTATGTAGACAACGAACGTGCTCAAAAATTTGTAAGCGTTTCAAAAGTTGCAGATTTGAACAAGTTTTTTGATTTTGCCATAAAAGGACAAATCGAAACATACAAGCAACAACTTGAAGAAGCGGGCAACAACAGTGAACTTGAAAACGTCAAATTTTTGTGTTTTCACTTTGACTTTGTTTGATAAGGAGAAAAAATATGAAAAAATTTTTATCATTTATATTGTGTGCATCACTTTTGCTTGTTTCAGTCATTATGAGTGCTTGTAACGATGACAAAACATATTGGGAAACAAGTTACAAAAATATATCACAAACACTCGCCGAAGAAAAGTATACGTTTGTTTTTGACCAAAGCAAAATGCAACGCAAAGATAACATCAAAACCGCTTGCGAAACAAATGAAAACTTCAAAATGTTGGTCGAAGTTTATGACTTTTGCTTTTACCAATCAATTGGTTTTGTAAAAACATATTATCAAGGCTTGCAAATCAAACCAATCAATCTTGATGACAAAAACTCAAAGAACATCAAAAGAGAATTTGAAAATTTTGATAATCAATTTGAAAGTTTCAAAAAATCATGCAATGCTTTTTTGGATGCCAATGCAACTTTCAACAACGCACTTGACGAAGCAAGCGAACAACTTGGTGATGGCTTCTCTGTACAAAAACTTAAAGAATTTGAAAGAGAATACAGCAATTTTATCAATCAAACACTTGCACTTTGTGACAGTTTTGAAAGTCTTTACAAAGTTTGCTATTTGGATATAAACAATGCCGAGTCTACTTCCCTTGGTGACAAAATAGTTTTTGTAAACAATGCGCTCAAAATCAAAATATTGAAATTGTTTGTGAAAATTGAATTGGAAGCGGTTGACGGTGTTTGCACAGGGTTGCATACAAATCTCAAAGACCAAATAACAAAAATTGACCAAAACACTTCAAAACAAATCTCAACAACCGCCAAATATGGTGATTGGCTTGGGAAAAATGCGCTTTTTGAAAATGAATACAACAACGCTTTTGCTTCGACAAACAACTTTGAATTCAAAAGTTATGTTTGCGATTCAAATTGCAATGCAAAAAATTATTTGAACAAACACAATCAAACAAGCAATGCATATATGCAAACGTTTGACGATTTTACAAAACAAGTTTTGCCATACTTTGTTGATTTGACATCAAACTTGTTTGCCTAGGAGAAATTTATGAACTTTGAAAAACTAGCCGAAATGTTGTTCGGAAATCTTGAACACGACTACAAATACTATTTGGAAAAATATCCAAAACGCAATCTTGACAAGGATGCGCAAGTTATGCGCTTTGCACCAAGCCCAACGGGATTTTTTCATATTGGTGGACTTTACAGTGCAATGATAAGTCACGTAACCACAAAAAAATCAAATGGTGTGTTTTATCTTAGAATTGAAGACACCGACCAAAAACGTGAAATTGAAGGCGCTGGTGACATAATTTACAATTCACTTTTGGATTTTGGTGTTGTTCCTGACGAAGGTTATCGCGGAAGCAATCTTGACGAAAGCGGAAATTATGGCCCTTACGTTCAATCAAAGCGCAAGGACATTTATCTTGCGTTTGCAAAAGAACTTGTAAGACGTGGTCGTGCATTCCCCTGCTTTTGTCAAAAAACCGAATCAAAACAAGACGTTTTGGACAGACGCAATCAAATGCTTGAACAAGAAGATACAATTTTGGCAAAGGACCCTTGCCGTGATTTGACAATCGAGCAAATCAAACAAAACTTGGATGCAGGTTTGCCATTTGCAATAAGGCTCAAAAGTATGGGCAATCCCGAAAAAACAATCAAAATTTGCGACCTTATCAAGGGCGAACGCGAAATCCGTGAAAACGACAAGGACATAATACTTTTGAAAAGCAATCTTATTCCACCTTACAGCCTTGCACACGTTGTTGATGACACACTTATGGGCACAACGATAGTTGTTCGTGGTGACGAATGGTATGCTTCCCTTGCCAGTCACTTGGAAATATTTGATGCACTTGGTCTTACTCCACCAAAATATGCACACACACCTGTCGCATCAAAAATTGACGAAGAAACTCAAACAAAACGCAAACTCAGCAAGCGTAAAGACCCCGAAGCGGATATACGTTTTTACAGTCAACAAGGATATCCAAAACAAGTAGTAATTGACTATATACTCAACCTTTTAAACAGCGATTATGAAATTTGGCGCAGCAAAAATCCTGATGCATCATACTTGGATTTTGATTTCAAAATTTCAAAAATCGGCAGCAACAACCCAATGTACGATATTGTCAAACTCAATGACATTTCAAAAAATTATTTGGCAACAAAATCAAAAGGATACATTTTTGAAAACACATTGTCATGGGCAAAACAATATGACGAGCAATTTGCAAACTGGCTTGAACAAAACAAAGATTATGCACTCAAAGTGTTCAATATTGACCGTGAATGTGCAAAACCACGCAAAGACATAGCGTATTTTGCCCAACTTAAACCATATTTTTCGTATATGATAGACTATTGTGCACCAAACAAATTGCAAGATTTTGAACTTGAAAACTTGAATATGCAAGACATGATTGAAGTTTTGCAAAATTACAAACAAAACATTGTTTTGGAAAACAAGGAAGGTTGGTTTGCAAACATAAAACAAATTGCCCAAAACCTTGGTTATGCAACCGACAACAAACTTTACAAACAAAACCCACAGGATTACAAGGGTAATGTTGCAACAGTTTGCTTGTATTTGCGTGTTGCCATCTGTGGCAGACAAAACTCCCCTGACCTTTTCCAAATTATGTCAATTTTGGGCAAGGAAAAAGTTGTGGAAAAAATAAATTTGTTTTTGCAAATTGCAAAAGGATAAAATTATGGAACTTAATTACGTCACTTCATCAAGTTACAAAGTTTTTATGACAAAACAATTTATGGCACCATTTGGAATAAGTGTAAGTCAAATAAAAATGGACACACCCGAAATTCAGGACAATGACGTCACAGTTGTTGCAAAATATTCATCGCAGTACGCCTTTGAAAAACTTGGTGTTCCACTTTTGAAAAACGATGGTGGGCTTTATATCCCCGCACTCAACGATTTCCCAGGTGCTTTTACAAAGTTTGCCGAAAATATGCTTGGTGAAGACGGCATTTTGACACTTATGCAAAACAAAACCGACCGCACTGCATATTGGCTTGAAGCACTGGCCTACACCGACAAAAACGGCACAAAAGTTTTTGTTTGCAAAACAATGGGAAAAATCGCCACCGAAAAAAGCGGAAAATACGGCTGGGGTTATGACAGAATATTTATCCCAGACGGTCAAACAAAAACATTGGCAAATTTTGAAGATGAACCACGTGGTCTTTTGTGGGATAACAGCGGTTATGTCAAACTTGCACAATATATCCAAAAAAGCCAATCTTGACAAACACCAACCAAAGTGTTAAAATTTTTCAAACGGAGTAAATCATGGCAAGAGAAATAATCAACGGAAGAGTTTTTGTAAACGGTTATGCAACTGACGAAGCAGGTCGCCCACGCACTGTTTCAAATGGTTACACAGACGAAGACGAAAGGGACGCAAAAGAAGATTATGAGTTGGAAAAAGCAAGTTTGGAAAAAAACAACTTGAAACAAAATGAAGTTACTTTGACTCAAACAAAAATCAAACAAGATGAACAAACGAAAAAAAAGCCCAGAAAATACAAGATAAGAAAAGATTTGCAATTTGGCAGAGTTCCAAATAATTTGCGTGGCAAAAAGGCCTATTATATAAATGGCGAAATTTGGGACATTGAATTTATTGACAATCATTATTATGTTGGTGGCTATGCTACAAACGAAATGGGTCAACCTATTTGTGCTGAAACCGGATATGATGACGAAGCTGTCCTTCAATCAATCAAATTGTACAAAGCAGCAAAAGCATCAAAACAATTCAATCTTTAATAATATGTGAAAATAAAAAAACGCACCCTGATGTGCGTTTTATTTTTTTAAATTTTCAAATCACAAAGGCAATTCCCTTGAATTTTCTTTTTTGATATCTTGTTTTCTTTTTTCTTCGGCAATGACCTTCTTCAAATGATTTGCATAAGCAAAACCAAATTTTTTGTACAAAAATTCTTGCCATTCTTTTGAAATGTCTTTCTTTTCATCTTCAGACATACCACTTATAACAAATCCAAAGTCATCTACGCTTGCAACAACATTTTCAGTTAAGTTTTTGCCATAATGACCGCCAGTCATCATTGCTATACCAAGAAATCCCAGAAAAATTTTGTTTGGCACCAACAAAAATGGATCCGTTTTTTCACAGAACAAAATTGCCCTGTCATTGATTTGAAATTTTTTCTCCAAAACAAGATTGTGTTTGTCCAAAAACTCATTAAGTATTTGTTCGTTTTGTATTACTTTTTTGTAATAATCCATAATTTCGCCACCTTTTTTCTTTTATTATATCACCTTTCCATTGCAATTTCAACCCCAAATTTGTGATTTTTTTTGTTGACTTTGTTGGTTTCAAGTGCCATAATTTTTGTATGCAAAATTGTAACATTTGCCCACGAAATTGCAATGTGTGTCGCGACCAAAAATTGGGATTTTGTGGCGCAGACAACAATCTGAAAATCGCAAAAGTCATGTTACACCAATGGGAAGAACCACTTGTCAGTGGCAACGACAAAAACCGTGGCAGTGGTGCGATATTTTTTTCACACTGCTCACTCAAATGTTGTTTTTGTCAAAACTGGGAAATAAGCAACGGCAAAGGACAAATCGCAACAACAGACGACCTTGTTGACATTTTCAAAAAGTTGGAAGAAGCAGGTGCATACAACATAAATTTGGTGTCACCTACTCATTTTACAAATCAAATAATTGATGCTTTGGACAAGTACAAACCAAATATTCCAATCGTGTGGAATACAAGCGGTTATGAAACCGTGCAAAACATACAAAAATTGAAAGATTACGTCGACATCTTTTTGACCGACCTTAAATACAAAGACCCAAAACTTTCACTTGCCTTTTCAGGCGCAAAAGATTATTTTGATTTTGCAAGCAAAGCACTTTTGCAAATGATAAAAAATCAACCAAAAGATATTTCAAAGGACGGAATACTTCAAAAAGGCGTTATTATCCGCCATCTTGTGCTTCCAAACTGCACAAACGATACCTTGGATATTTTGGATTGGCTTGCAGAAAACGTGGGCACAAATCACATTATCAGCGTTATGTCGCAATACATACCTTGCTACAAAGCAAAACAAAATCCGCTTCTTTGTCGCAAACTCAAACCAATCGAATACAAAAGGGTGCTAAACCACATCCAATCACTCGGCTTTGAAAACGGCTTTGTCCAAGACTTTGAAAGCAGTTGCCAAGACTTTATCCCCGACTTTGAAACACCCACCTTGCAAATCAGCAAAAGATAAACCGATTAAATTTTTTATAGCAAAAAAAACTGCCAAAATGGCAGTTTTTTGTTGCAAGCAACAAGCAAGTTTATTTATTTCAGTTTATTGCAAATATTCTGTCTGCTATTTGTTGCCATGAGCTATCAGATTTATAAATATCAACACTATCTTTTGGAACATATATTTTTGTGTTACTTGCAAACATGTACAAAATATCTCCATAAATAATCGGTGGTTCAGCAGTGTTCAAAGTCACCGTTTCCAAACTTGTACATTCGCCAAAAAGTTCTTTTGGTAAAGCTTTTACACCATCTTCAACTGTAGCGGATGTCAAATTGTAACAACCATAAAAAGCACTAGGTGCCAAAACAATTTCTTTTGTTATATTAACACTTTTTGGGCCTTTCATACCAAATGCAAAACTTCCAATTTTCTTTATTGATGTTGGTAAATTTTCGATAGTCATGTAACTTGCTGAATATCCACATATTTCTTCAATTCCATTTGAAAAGACAACATTTGGTAAAGAATTAATGTATTCTTCGTTTTCAACTTTTGACACATCAGCAAACACTATACCCGCCATCAAGGTTTGAAAATCACTATTTTCTATTGCATTTGATATTTGTTCATCTGTAAGTGTACCTATTTTTTTCACTGGATATGTTTTTCCGTCACTGCAAGCAAAAGAACTTGGTACAACAAGAGTGCTGTTTCCGTCAGCATCCTTTGTTGGGAACGTTCCAACAAATTTGGTTATTGTGAAACTGTCCCCATCAAATGTGTATTCCCAATCAGATTGCATTGTTTCGCCTTGTGGACTCTTTACGTTTGATGGTGTTGGGAAAACTGTTTTTTCAAATGTGATTGACATATTCAAAAGTCCATCACCGTTTACACCAACTGCGTCATTTGCAACGCTGTAAGTAACAGATATTTCTTTTGTTACGTTTTTGTCCAAATATACTTTGCTGTCTTTGAGTCCTGTTGTTGTCCTTGTCAAGTTTTTGCTTGCAAGATTTGCATCTGTCACACCAGTAAAGTCAACTGTTGCAACAACGGGATAATTTGACAAGTTTGTCATTTTGAATGAAATGACTATTGGGCGGATACCTGTGCTGTCTTCATAGAAAGCATGAGCGGTTGTACCCATGTTCCATTGTGGAAGATTGTCAGTATTGTCATTTGCTGCTTCACCTTTTGTATAACCCAAATATTGTGCTGGCAACGATACAGCCGATTCAGTTGGGTTTGTCGCATCTGCAACTGTTGGATAATCAACATTGC
>CAJKWP010000044.1 GCA_905203645.1 uncultured Christensenella sp. | reverse complement strand
GAATATATTTTATCATAATTTCAAAAAAAAAACAAACAAATCATAGAATTTTTAAATTTGAATAGTTTATTTTTTTCAATTTTGTATAATTTGTATAAAAAAAATCAACCCATAGTTATTAAAACAAATTTTTGCACTAAATATAGTATTAAAAAATCACATATTTGATAAAATTTGACTCATAAATAATTTTTTTCTCAGATTTTCAATCATATAAATTTATTCCACATATACAAAAAAATAATTTTTTTTACGTCATAAATCGACAATTCCCGCCACGGTAGAACAAAAATATCATTCTCGCTGGACTTTCCCACAATAAGAGAGTGCAAATTGTAAAATTCTCTTCCATTCAAGACTATTTTATTTTAAAATTATCTTGTTTAAAAGGAGATACAAATGAATAACAAAAATGAAAACGGGCAAGTATATTATGACTTGAATCAGTCACAAATTGTTGTAAGTTATCAATGTATGTTTTCACTTTACAAACAAGTTATCAATATCATGATGTCTGCCGAAAGTGAAGATGAACTTGATTTTGATATAATGAAAGAAGCGTTCAACAAAGTTGTTGAACGCAATGATTGTTTGCGTATAAGATTTTGTAAAAGAAACAAAAAGCTTGTGCAATATTTTTTGAAAGAAGACAAATTTGAAAGCATACCGATTTTGAAATTTGAGACAAAAGAGGAACAAGAAAAATTTGTAAACAAACAAAGAAACAAAGCAATTAAATACAAAAAAGGTCACGTCGTTGAACCATATTTCATCAGGACCTTTGATGGCAAAAGTATGATATTTTTGAAAGTTTGCCATTTAATTTTGGATTTGTACGGCCTCAACATTATATTCAATGATTTGTTCGCAGTATATAATGCATTGAAAAACAACTCCCCACTCCCTGTTGCACCTGGAAGTTTTGAAGAAGTTTTGAAGAAAGACCTTAAGAAAAATGATGAAGTGGTCTATGCAAAACAAAAAGATTTTTTTGAAAACCTTTTTGGCAACAATCCTGAACCATATTACGCTGGCATTTCTGGTGATGATAACAAATATGTTCAAAAAAACAGAGCAAAAGACAAACACAGTTTTCCAATGTTCTTAATACATAACAAATCAAAAACTTATACAATGGATATTTCTCCTGAATATGTTTTGCCACTTTTGAATTTTTGCAGACAATACAACACCACTATTTCAAACTTTTTGTTTTATACAAATTGTTTGGCGCTGTCAAAGATAAGCAATAACCTGTCACCTATTCTTCCTCTGGAGCTTTGCAACTGCCGCGGAACTTTGCAAGAAAAACAGTGCGCAGGTACAAAAGCGCAGAGTATAAAAGGCAGTTATATGATTTTTGACCAAAACAAAACTTTTGACGAATGTGTTTTGGAGTGTGCAAAAATGCAAAACAGTTTGTTCAGATATGTTAATTTCAAAGACCAAGATTTAGGTGCAATTACACACAAATTTTACAAATCATCGCTTTTGAGCACATATTATCCAATGACATTCTCTTATGTGCCTTTTACAAAACCAAAGAATGTAAAATTTCAGTTGTATAGCAATGGCAGATTTGTTCTTCCTGCCTATGTTGCACTGACTTATGACGAAAATTCAAATCACATAAGTGCTTATTATGATTGCCAAATACGCAGTATCTCGAAAGAAAATGTTGAAAGATTTCATAATGCATATTTGCAGATTATCAAGCAAGTATGTGAAAATCCAAGTATTATGCTAAAGGATATTAAGTGCTTATGAAAAATCAGATTACTGAAAATCAAAAACTGCAAAAGGGTATATTCAAGCAAGGGGACCTTGTTAACACAAAGGATATGCTTTTGCGCATGTGCAAATTTTATCCAAACAGACCTCTTCTTGCCGAACTTGACAACAATAAAAACGTAGTGCAATATGACGCAAATCAGATATTTGAAAATACATGTGCATTAGGCGATTCGCTTTTGAATTTAAACCTTGCAGGCAAACACATTGCAATAATGGCAAAAAACAGCATAAAATATATCTTTTGTGAACTTGCGGTTACAAATGGTGTCGGTATTTTTGTTCCAATTGACAAAGATGCACATGCTGAACACGCACAAATTCTTTTGACAAAATGCAAAGCGGATGCTTTGATTTGCGACAGTATAGTTTTGGAAAAATTGAAAGACGTTTTTTCAAAGTGCGAAAAATTGAAAAAAATCATAACGATTGACAAAAAAATCGAAGGATTTGACTTTGTTGGCGACCTGATTGAGCAAGGTAAGAATTTGCAAGAAAAAAACTTTTTAAGTTTGGATGTAGATTGTAATAAAACGTGTAAAATTTTGTTTACGTCAGGCACGACTGGTGCAAACAAAGGAGTGGAACTTTCGCAGACAAACATTGTACAAAACGTTCACAATTTTTTGGATGTAGTACCCTATCTCAAACAAAACAAAACATCACTGTCTGTTCTTCCCTTTCACCATTCAACCGAAGTGAATACTCATATATACACAAGAATGGCTGACGGAAAATTGATTGTTATTTGTGACAGCATCAAAAACTTTTGGCGTTTTTTGAAAAAATTTCACCCAGACGAAACAATTGTTGTACCTATGATTGCAAATGCGATTTACAAAAATATTTATACAAACAACAAAAATCCAAGATCATTCAAAAGAAGATTTCGTTTACACAAGTTTCTTTCCTTTTTTGGAATAAACACTTCACGCAAAATCTTCAAAAAAGAATTTGAATTTTTGGGTGGAAACTTTTACAACCTTATCGTTGGCGGAGCACCTTTGAATGCGACAGTTGCCAAGGGGCTTAACGAAGTGGGAATTACTGTTTGCAATGGGTACGGTATAACCGAATGTGCGCCACTTGTTTGTATGAATACACGCATATTTGATGAATCTGTGTCAATGGGGACTGCATGCCCAAGACTTGAAGTAAAACTTTATAACGTTGAAAACAATGTTGGCGAGCTTTGTGTTCGTGGCAAAAACGTTTCAAAGGGATACTTTGAAGATTCGGAATCCACTTCACTTGTTTTTGACAAAGATGGATATTTCCACACTGGTGATTTGGTTGAAACTGACAAACAAGGCAAAATATTTTTGAAGGGCAGAAAAAACAATCTTATTGTTCTTGATAACGGTAAAAATGTATTCCCAGAAGAAATTGAGCATAAAATCGAGTCTTCAATGCCCTATGTAAAAGAAGTTTTGGTTTATGATGCCGAAGTTCTGATTGGAAATCAGTTGCAAAATGTGCTTTGTGCAGGAATCTTTATCGAAGATGAAAGTTTGCGAGATAGAGCAAAAATTGAATCCGACTTCAAAGCGCTGAACAGCCAAATATCAAATTACAAGCGAATAGCGTACGTTGATATTTTGGAATGTGAATTTGAAAAAACATCAAGCAGAAAATTGAAGCGCACAAGCGCAAAAAATTATCACACAACAAATAAAGGAGTTTTAATTTGATATGGAAGAAATAAAATCAATTATCACAGAATACACAGGTATTCCAGCAAATCAAATCAGCGAAGATATGAGCTTGAACAGTGAAATCGGACTTGATTCTTTTGCCGTTATTTCGATGATTGCTGAAATTGAAGACCGTCTTCACGTTACAATCCCAGATTATGAAATATCTTCATTTCAAACACTTTCAGATATTGCAAATTATATATTTGGAAAAGCGGTTTGATTTGCTTGACAAAAAAAACAAGTACCATCTGTAACAGATCAGTACTTCTTTTTTTTGCTTATATATTTACGTCATTTTCGCCAATGATTTGGATGCCAAGTTGTTTTGCTTTGTCGTATTTGCTTCCAGGATTTTCGCCTGCCAAAACAAAATCTGTGTTTTTTGAAACGCTTGAAACAACTGAAGCACCCATACTTTCAAGTTTTGCGGTCATTTCGGCTCGTGGAACGGAAAGCGTACCGGTAAGAACAACCGTTTTGCCGGTAAATTTTGATTGAACGTTGATATGACTGTATTCGGATATGTCAAGTTTTTGTATCAATTTTTGCAAAACTTGGTTTTGCTTGTTTTCGGCGATGTATGAGGTTATTTGATTTGCAGTAATTTCGCCAATATCGCGAATTGATGCAAGTTCATCACCTGCATTCAAAAAATTTTGCAACGTTTTGTAATATTTTGCCAAATCTTTTGCAGTTTTTATTCCCACTCCACCAATGCCAAGTGCAAATATGAAATTTGCCAAGTTGCACTTTTTTGACGACTGGATAGAATTGAAAATATTGGTTGCTTTTTTGTTTTTGAAAAGTGGCAAACTTTCAAGTTGTTGTGCTGTCAAATCATAAAGTTGATAAGTGTAGCGCAAATCGAAATTGTCATAAAAAAGCGATATAGTTTGTTCGCTCAAACCTTCGATATTCATTGCATCACGGCTTGCAAAATGTGCTATTCTGTCGATAATTTGATCCTTGCAACCATATTTGTTTGGACAATAGAGAAAAACGTTTTTTTGAACAAGTGGTGTACTGCAACAAGGACAATGCACTGGTGCGAATATTTCTTTTGAATTTGGCAATTCTTCTGCCAAAGCCATAATTTCGGGTATAACTTCGTTGCTTCGACGGATGAACACCCTGCTTCCTATTTTCAGATTTTTTTTGCGGATGTCGTCCATATTGTTGAGTGTTGCACGTTTTACTGTGGCTCCCGCAAGTTCGACAGGCTCTACCTCGGCAATCGGGGTTACCTTGCCAGTTCTTCCAACCTGCCAAATCACATTTTTCAATATTGAAGTAACTTCGGATGCAGGAAATTTGTATGCAACAGCCCATTTTGGAAATTTTGTTGTGAAGCCAAGTTCTTCACGCATTGCAAAATCATCCAAGTCTATTACAACGCCATCGGTCAAGATATCAATTTGTGTACGCAAGGTATCAATCTTTTTAATGTTTTGTTCGATTTGTTCAAGTGTTGAGCAAACGCAGAAAAAGTCACTGGTCAAAAAACCGTTTTTTTGCAAAAATTTTTGAGTGTCGACTTGTGATTTTACAACATCTTTGTCTTGGATATACAAAATATCATAACAGAATATATCCAAGTTGCGTTTTGCTGTGATATTGCTGTCCAAGTTTCGGATTGCCCCGGCAACTGCATTACGTGCATTTTTGAGTGGTTCATTTGAAGTTTTGTTGTATTCTGCCAATTTTGACAGTTTTATCATTCCTTCGCCACGAACGATAAGTTCGCCCTTATAATCAATCGAAAGTGGCAACGATTTGATTGTTTTGACCTGTGCTGTGACATCTTCACCCACTGTTCCGTTTCCACGTGTGGCACCGCTTACAAGTTTTCCGTTTTTGTAAGTCACCGCTATTGAAAGTCCATCAAATTTGTAACTAAGAGTAAACTTTGGATTTTTGACCACTTTTTTTACATTTTCAAACCAAGAAGCCAATTCTTCAAAGTTTTGGCATTTGTCCAAAGAATAAAGTTTGAATTTGTGATTGACTTTTTTAAACTTGTCCAAAACAACATCACCAACCCTTTGCGTTGGTGAATCGGGCAAAATTATGCCGGTTTGTTTTTCCATTTTTACAAGTTTGTCATAAAGCACGTCATAATCTTTGTCGCTGACTGTTGGATTGTCCAAAACATAATATTCATAGGAATACTTGTTGAGCAAATCAACCAATTCTTGCATTTGCATATTACACCTCTATTTTTTCGATTGGCGCAAGGTCTAAAATCAAAGTTTTTACGCCAAATCCTTCAAATTTTATGTCAGCGGTCTTTCCGCCTTCGTAAATACTTATTATTTCACCGATATCATATTTTGGATGAATAACTTTGTCACCCACTGAAAAATCATTGTGTTTTGACACGTTTTCTTTTTGCTTTGGCAAAATATCACTTTTGTATTTTGAAATGAAATCTTCGGATTTTGAATTTAAAAAACTCTCTCCGCCGCCATAGCCAGCATATTGACTTTTGTAGCCGTCATAAGATTTGTAGCCATCGTAACTTTTGTAACTGTCATAACTTTGACCATCAAGGTTTGGATTGCTTAACACACTGCCAATTCCTGCTTCACGCAAAAATCTGCTTGTGCGACAATAATCCCTTCTGCCATAAAGATATCTTGTTTTGGCACAAGTAAAATATAATCGTTCTTCTGCACGAGTTATTGCTACATACATAAGTCTGCGTTCTTCTTCCATTTCGGCATTGCTTTCATAGGCACGTGAAATAGGAAATATTTTTTCTTCGGCGCCGACAATAAACACAACTTTGAATTCCAAGCCTTTAACCGAATGGATGGTTGCCAATATTACGTTGTTGTTTGACGCATCATAGTTGTCAATATCGCTGGACAGTGTAACACTTTCCAAATAATCTTGCAAAGTCGCTTGTTCATTGTTGTGGCAAAATGTGCGTGTATTTTCGACAAAGGTGTCAAAGTTCATAAGTTTGTCGTATTCGTCTTTGTCTTTTGGGTCAAAGGCAGATTTCAAATCAAATCTGTCGATTACTTCTTGCACAAAGTCTTCGACTGGCAATGTTTCGTATTCGGCAAAAAGAGCCGTGTACACGTCAACAAAGCCATCAAGTTTTTGTTTTGTACTTTTTGAAAGGTCATAATCACCCGTCAAAAGGATATCAAGCATAGACTTTTGTTTTTCAAGTGCTTGCGACCTGAGCTTTTCAATCGTTGTTTCACCTATTCCACGTTTTGGGAAGTTTATTATGCGCATAAGTGAAACGTCGTCGTTTGGGTTTACAAACAATCTTAGATATGCAATTATATTTTTTATTTCTGCTCTTTCAAAGAATTTGAAACCACCATAAAAATTGTATGGGATGTTGTATGACATAAGTGCTTGTTCAAAAGCAAGTGAAATGGCACTGACACGCAAAAGTATTGCCATGTCTTTGTATTCGTACCCCTGACTGACAAGTTTTTTGATTTTGCCAACAACGTATTGAGCTTCGGCTTCTTCATCATAGGCTTGGAAATATTCTGGTTCACAAAGTGATGCTTTTGTTGCTTTGAGCGTTTTGTCGATACGTGAGGTGTTGTTTTTGATAACTTTGTTGGCAATATCCAGTATATTTGGTGACGAACGATAATTGTATTCCAACTTGAATGTCTTTGCACCAAGTTCGCTTATAAATTTTGAAATGTTTTGATAACTTGCACCACGCCAAGTATAAATACACTGGTCTTCATCACCGACTACGAACACGTTTTTGTGTTTTTGTGACAAAAGTTTGACCAAGTCATATTGAACAAGGTTTGTATCCTGAAATTCGTCGACCAAAACATATCTGAAACGATTGCTGTAATAATCCAATACGTCTGGAAATTTTTTGAACAGTTTGTAAGTCAATACAAGCAAATCATCAAAGTCGACTGCGTTGTTTTTTTGAAGATAATCTTGATAAGTTTGAAAAACGTCAATAATCTTTTCACAATTTTGAAGTTGCAAAATGCTTTGTTCATATTCCGAAATGGAAAGATTTGAATTTTTGCAATTTGATATATGGAATTTGATTTCCTTTTTCAAATCTTTTTTGTTGTCAGCAAGTCCCTTTTCGGTCAAAATAACGTCAAGAAGTTTGTCGCTTTCACTGTCGCCATAAATGGTAAAATACTTGTTGAATCCCAACAAGTGAATATGTTCACGTAATATTTTGCAACACATACTGTGGAACGTCATAATCCACATATTGGATGTGTCATCAAGCATTGTACCAAGTCGCGTTTTCATTTCGTTTGCGGCTTTGTTTGTAAATGTTATAGCCAATATTTCAAATGGTGAAACATTTTTTTCTTTTACAAGATATGCAATTTTGTGTGTCAAAAGTTTTGTTTTGCCACTGCCAGCGCCTGCCGTTACAAGCACTGCGCCATCTGTGCACAAAAGGGCTTCAAGTTGCTGGGTATTCAAGCTTTTCAAATCGTAATTATTCATACGATGATTATACACCTTTTGCGCCAATAATCAAAGCCAAAATCAAAACATTTTCAATTTGCCTTTTGTGCTTGCATTTCTTCCGTCTCTATTTGGTTTTTGAAAAAATAAAATTTGTCAACAGTGTCAAAAAAATACTTTTCGCGCAAGTTCTTTGGCAAAGAATTGTAATGCTTTGTGTCCAAGAGCAATGCTATTGGGTTGTAGACTTCGCCACTATGTAAGATTTCTTTGACTTTGTTGTACATAATTTGGTTTTCTTTGTCGCTGAGTAGTACGCGTCTGTATTCCACTTCGCCTCCTTGTAAAAGTTTCAAGTTTCTTTCATCTGTTGTCTTTCCTTTCAAGCGATTTTTTGCTTGTTGTGCAAGCCTTTTTAAATCTCTCATTATTTCCTCCTAACTGACATCAGTATACCCCGCATAACAGTTTGAACGAAAAAAGAAAAAGAGCCCTTAAAAGCCCTTTTTGAAGGATTTTGCTTGAATATGTCGTAACTCTTAGAATGTGCTACTTTTCCCAAAATTTTGGGATTTTAAGCGTCAAAAACGCACAAATATCAATTTTGTTTTAAGTTTGTACTTGTATTTTTAAAATTGCAAAAAAAATTTTAATTTATCCGAAAAGCAAAACAAAGATTTTGAAACAAAAATGCAAAAATACTTGACCGAGGCGTTGATTTCTTTGCAAAAAAAATCAAGGCTTATTTGTTGTCTTTTCGTACAAAATATTTTCTGTCTTTGAGTGAATCAGGAAGATATTGCTGCTTTACATAGCCACCATAATCGTGTGGATACTTGTAGTATTTGCTTTGTGGTGTGTGATTGCGTAAGTATGGTGGAATATTGTCATCTGGATGATTTTGAGCGTCATCTTGTGCCATGTTCATTGCCACAACCACTCGGTTATCTTTTGGTGATTCACATACATAAATGATTGCTTGCGTAAGTGCAAGATTGCCTTCGGGCATGCCCAAATGGTCAAGTGCATAAAGGCTTGCGCAAGATTGAATCAAGCAATTTGGAGCCGAAAGACCACAATCTTCCGCCGAATGACAGATAAGGCGCCTTGCCAATATTTGTGGTTCAATTCCACCTTCGATAAGGCGGTTTGCATAATAAAGTGCTGCGGTGCTGTCACTTCCCCTAAGGCTTTTGCAAAACGCACTGAGCAAATCATAATACACATCTTCATTAAGACTTGTCGCCTTTTTTTGCAAGCATTCTGCGACGATTCCTTTTGTGATTACACATTTATTGTCAGAGTTCTTTGGCGTTGTTATAGCACCAATTTCAAGCCCGTTAAGGGCGCTGCGGACATCACCACCGCAACTTGAAGAGATATACAAAAGAGCTTCGTCATCAATTTGTATGTTGAAAGATTTCAAACCTTCTTCGCAATTTATTGCTCTGTTCAAAATTTGTATTATATCCTGAGCGCCAAGTCTTTTAAACTCGAACACCGAGCATCTTGACACGATTGCCCTTGTCATGCTGTAACTTGGGTTTTCGGTTGTACATCCAATAAAAACAAGATATCCATATTCAAGTGCGGCAAGAAGTGAATCACTTTGTGCCTTGCTCCACCTGTGACATTCATCAAGAAGCAAATATGTTTTTTGACCGTACATTTCAAAATCGTTTTTGGCTTGTTCGATGACAATCTTTACATCAGCTACTCCACTTGATATTGCGTTAAGTTTGACAAATTTTGAATTGCTTGTGTCTGCAATAATGCGTGCAAGTGTTGTTTTTCCTGTTCCTGGTGGACCATAAAAAATTACGCTTGGAACACGTTTTGCTTCAATCAATCTTCGAAGCAACTTGCCAGGACCAAGTATATGTTTTTGACCAACAAATTCGTCCAAAGTTTTTGGGCGCATTCTTTCGGCAAGTGGCTTTTTGTCATTGTGCAAATTTTCAAACAAGTTTTCCAATTTTTTCTCCTGTAACAAACATTAAATGTAGTTTTATTATACAAAATTTTTGCAGTTGTGTAAATGTTTTTTCAAACTATTTGTTCGACATGATTTTTGTTTTGGATGCTGTTTAAAACTTGCTCCAAACTTGTTTTTTGTTCAAATCCGTTGGAATGCAATAATGTTTGCAAAGGTACAAAATTTTCCAACTTATCAGACAAACAAAATTGCAAGTCCATACTTTTTTCAACAAAAAAATCAAAGTATGCGATTATACAACTTTTTTTTGAAAACTGCGCCTTGTTTTTTGAAAGGTGCAAAATTTTTGGTTTGTGACTGAACATAAAATACTTTTGAATCTTGTTTGAGCATAGTGACACAAAATTGTTTTGAAAAGTTGGAAAAACCACTTGACTGTCAAAACTTGACAATGGGTCAAAATACACAAATTGAAGACGAGTTGGCGAAAAGCAAAGCACTTTCAAAAAGTCAATTTTCCCAAAATCATAGTGTGCAACTTCGATTTCTTTGTTTTTGAATATCGTGAGTTTGTACGTTTTGAAATCAAAAATATTTTTTGAAAATTTGCCCAAAATGCTGATTTTTTGTTTTGGCAATTCAAGGCTTTGAGGCACTTTGTAATTTGTGTTTTGAAGTGACAATCTTTGAAGTGTTTGACTGTCAAGGGAGTTTTTTTGAAAGTCTTTAAAATCAAAATATTTTTTTGCAACATCGACAAGTTTTTGTGGATACTCATGCACAAAAACAGGTTTTGAACAAAGTGCCGACTCGGTCAAATGTTTTGGGCAATTTGTCTGCAAACGAAAAAGAATTTCATCAACTGTTTTGAGTTCTTTTATATTCAAATTTTCACAAATCAAAAACTTATGTTTCAAATGGAGCAACTTTGAAACATATCTTTTTTTGCTGATTTTTATTTTGTATTTTTTTGTTTTTTTCAATATTCCGCTTGGGGATTGGTATGAGCTTCGTGCGGCCTATACCG
>CAJKWP010000043.1 GCA_905203645.1 uncultured Christensenella sp. | reverse complement strand
TTTATAAACCATAACGTTGACAGTATTGTTCTTAAATATTATAATGAGACATTATGGAGGAAAAATGGAAAGAAAAAACATTTTTATAGGAGGAGCTTGGCCTTATGCCAATAATTCCCTTCATGTTGGGCATTTGGCTGCGCTCTTGCCTGGTGATATAATTGCTAGATACTTTAGAAAAAAGGGTAATAAAATAATATATGTTTCAGGCTCTGATTGTCATGGAACACCTATAACTTTGCGTGCTGAAAAATTGGGTATAGATCCAAAGCAAATTGCAACTCATTACCACAAAGAATTTGTGAAAAATTTTGAGGATTTGTATTTTAGTTATGATTTGTACACTAATACAATGCAAGATTATCATAAAAATTATGTTAAAAAATGTTTGTTAGGAATTGCTAAAAAGGACCTATTTTATTCCAAATCTGAAAAAGAAGATTATTGCCCTTGTTGCGATAAATTTGTGTCAGATCGAGAAATAGTTGGTATATGTCCAATTTGTGGGAGTATTGCGGATGGCGATCAGTGCGATAAATGTTTGACGGCATTAACTCCAGACTCTTTAAAAGAGAAAAAATGTAAGATTTGTGGTACGAACACCACTTTAAGAGATAACACTCATTTGTATTTCAAATTATCTCAACTTACAGATAACGTAAAAGAATATTTTGAGAGATATAAAGACAATTGGAGGCAGACGGCAGTAAATGAAACTTACAAATACATTGAAGAAGGCTTGAGAGACAGAAGTATTACACGACAATTATCTTGGGGAATAGATGTACCATTTGAAGGATTTGAAGATAAAAAAGTTTACGTTTGGATTGAGGCTGTAATTGGATACCTTTCAGCTGGTACAGAGGCTGCAAAGAAACAAGATATTGATTTTCACGAGTTTATAAGAAGCAAGAATACTGTATCTTATTATGTTCATGGTAAAGATAATATAGTCTTTCACACTGTTATATTGCCAGCTTTGTTATCTGCAATAGATGATTCAATTTCAAAGCCAGAAATGATAATTTCCTGTGAATATATAAATATGAATAATGAAAAAATGTCAAAGAGTAAGGGAAATTTAGTTACTGTTAATTCTTTGATTGAAAATTTTGATCCAGATTCAATAAGATATTACTTTACATTTAATAATCCAGAGAAAAAAGATTCGATATTTAGCTTTGAAGATTTCGTTGCAATACACAACAAACATTTAGTTGGTGGTTATGGTAACTTTGTTAACAGAAATTTGGCATTTTTAAGCAAAAAATTTGAGGGCAAATTGCCTAAATTGGAATTAGATGAAAAAATTGAGAATGAAGTTGCTGCAACATATCAAGAAGTGGGCAATTTAATTACTAAAGGTGAGTTGAAAGCGGCAATGACAAGATTGTATAATTATATTCAATTCGCAAATAGATATTATGATCAAACAACCCCTTGGGTTTTGGCAAAAACAGACTTAAAAGAATTTAATAAAGTGACTTCAAATTGTATATATATGATTGCTAACATGGCTAATCTTTATGAACCAATTCTGCCAAAACATGCAGAAATTATTAAAAAATTATTGGGAATAAAAGAAGTGACAAACTGGGAACCTGTGGTTTACGACGCTAACAAAATATTAAATCAAGTTCCAATGATGTTTGAAAGGTTGGACGTTGCAAACATTGACTTAGGAAAAGGCTCGGAAGATCCCTTTATGTTAAACAAATCATAAAAATTTAATTTGGTGAGAGAAACTAACATTGATTGTTCATTTTTAAAACGAGTGGCAAGTTCAATTCTACAAAGCCGTTCTTTTTTTGTGGCTTAAATATTTCAAACCCCTCAACAATACTTTCAACTGTAACCATAATTGCTCCTTGTTTCAAAAATACCACATTTTTACATCAATGACAAAATAACTTGCGATATTTCAAAAAATAATAAAGAAAATTCACCTAGTACTTGTCACTCAGTCCCAAATAAACTCACCTAAACGTTTAAGGTGAGTTTTTTTTGCAAAAAAAATAATTTACACTGTTAATATTGTGCTATAATAAAAAGCAATAAAAAATAAGTTATAGATATAGGGAAAATAAAAATGGATAAAGTAGAGCAAAAATTCAAAAAATATATCCTTGCAAACAAAATACTGGCAACAATATTTGCAGCGATTTGTGTATGTTCGATTGCCGTGTTTGCAATTTGTGTTGCAAATTGCCCAAATTGGCTTGTGTATGTACTTGTATTTTTGCTTTGTGCTATTTTGCCAATATGTGTATTTTTATCGATACGCGGCATTGATTTGGGATACTTCAAAAACACAAAACTTGAATTGTTTGAAGATATGAAAGATCTTTATATGTCAATGTTTGATATTGATGTTACAAAATTTGAAGATTTCGACGATTGGAAAGATTTTTATCAACAAATAGACTTTGAAAAATTGAAATGCGATGCCATAAATCAAACAAAAAAAGATTTTTGCGACAGCAGGTTTTACAAGTTTGAAGATTTGAAAAAGTATAATAATTACGTAAAAATCTTTCAAAAACTTGTAAAAGTTCAACTTGTGGATAATATTGTTGAAAAGTACAATAATGATTTGAAATCAGTGTTGGAAAAATTGTATCCGCAAGCTATCAAAGATGCTTTTTATCCACAAGAGTATGAAATAGTTGAAAAAATAGTATTACCTTTTTTGAAGGGGAAAAATTTTCTTTCAAAAGAAAGTATTTGGGGATTTAAAGGATATGGCGCTTATGATAACTATCCTGACAAACCAACAAAAATTGATTTTGAATTTTTCAGAGAAAGGTATCTGAATAAAACTATCTTTTATAATTCAAAAGAAACAAAAGCGTACATTCCGACAAAAATTGAAGTCGACGACCTTGAAAAAGAAAAAGATTATTGCATCAAAAGTACGCAAGCGACATTTGCAACAAAGCAAAGAACGCAAAACCTTGTATATATTTACAACTTGCATCTTGAAAATTTTTGGTTGACCGACGCAAGAAAAGCAAGCCTTTGTTTGCCAAACGATCTTGCAAGCAAAGTTGAAGAAAAATCACAAAATACTTCACATTTTTCAAAAAATAGTTTCAGATACGTAAATCACTGTTGGAATTGTGGAACGCCTATTGATGAGGATTGGTACAAATCTTCGGCAAAATGTTCAAAGTGTGGTTTTTTCAAATGTCGCAAGTGTGGGAAATGCTTTTGTGACGACAAAAATTAAACGGAATTTTGTTCCGTTTTTCTGTTTTACAACAAAAAGTTTGTTCTTAAAATATTTGAAATGTTTTGGCGATTTGTGATATAATCGGCTCATGGAGTATGTGTATGACTTACGATTTTAAAACTATCGAGAAAAAATGGCAAGATAAATGGGCGGATGACCCAAGATTGAAAGCAGTGGACTTTCATCCAACAAAGCCAAAATTTTATGTATTGTACGAATTTTTCAATATAAGTGGAAACTTGCATTTGGGGCATTTGAAGGGCACTGTTCCTGCTGACGCTTTGGCAAGATACAAAAGGTTTTGTGGATACAATGTGCTGTTTCCTATTGGCGGCGACAGTTTTGGTTTGCCAGCCGAAAACGCAGCAATAAAAAGGGGAATAAACCCACGCGAATTTGTGTCAAATGGCATGAAAAACGCACTGGAACAAGCCAAAAAGGTTGGTCTTTCGTTTGATTGGTCACGAACAATTTGCACAAGTGATGCAGATTATTACAAGTGGACTCAATGGATTTTTTTGCAACTTTACAAAAATGGCAAAGCTTACAAACAAAAAGGATACGTAAACTTTTGTCCAAATTGTCAAACTGTGCTTTCAAATGAAGACAGTCAAGGCGGAAAGTGTGACCGCTGTGGAAGTGACGTTGTTCAAGTCAATCGTGACGTTTGGTTTTTGAAAATGAAAGAATATTCCGAAAAACTTTTGGAAAACGTTGACAGAATTCAAATGGCAGAAAATTTGAAGGAAGCACAACGTAACTGGATTGGCAAAAGTGAAGGAATTGAACTTAAACTTGATGTGGTTGACCAAAATGACAACAAACTTGACGAACTCAAAATATACACAACCTGTATCGAAACAGTTTACGGCGTAACTTTTGTTGTGTTGGCACCTGAACACGACATGGTCGAAAAACTCAAAAATCACATAACAAACTTTGATAAGGTTCAAGATTATCAAAAACAAACAACTTTGAAAAGTGAATTTGACCGTATAAGCAAGCAAAAAGACAAATCTGGATGCAAACTCGACGGCATTTATGCAATCAATCCCGTTACAAACAAAAAAGTTCCAATATACATTGCCGACTTTGTTTTGAATAACTATGGCACAGGGGCAGTTATGGCTGTTCCAACCCATGACCAAAGGGACTTTGAGTTTGCTCAAATGTTTGATATCCCTATGATTCAAGTTATCCAAGGGGATGTATCCAAATGTGCAGTTGAAAAAGCCGAATATTTGGAAAAGAACAGCAAAATGCTCAACTCTGCACAATTTGATGGAATGCCAGTAAAAGAAGCAAAGAAAAAAATTGCCGAAATGGTCATTGAAAAAGGCTATGGCAAAAAACAAATCAATTACAAAATGCAAGACTGGTCGTTTAACAGGCAAAGATATTGGGGTGAACCTTTCCCAATCGTATTCTGCGAAACCTGCGGAATTGTTCCGCTTGACGAAAAGGACTTGCCACTTGTTTTGCCCGAAACAAATGATTATTTGCCAAATGCAAAGGGCGATTCACCACTTTCAAAGATTGAAAGTTTTGTAAATTGCACTTGCCCAAAATGTGGCAAAATGGCAAAGCGCGAAACTGACACCATGCCAAACTGGGCGGGTTCGTCATGGTATTGGCTCAGATATTGCGACCCACACAACGACAAAAAATTGGCAGACTTTGAAAAACTCAAATATTGGGGAAGTGTGGATTGCTACACGGGCGGAACCGAACACATAACCCGTCACGTTTTGTACGCATTCTTTTGGCAAAACTTTTTGTACGAGATTGGTGCTGTTCCAACTCGTGACCCATTTGTAAGAAAAATGGGCAGTGGACTTATTTTGGATGACGAAGGCAAAAAAATGAGCAAGTCTTCCAAAAATGGTGTTTCACCACTTGAAGTTATCGACAAGTATGGTGCAGATGTTGCTCGTATGCACGTTCACTTTTTGGCTGGATACGAAGATAATTGCCAATGGACATTTGCAGGAATTGAAGGCATTGTAAACTTTTTGGACAAAGTTTGGAAATTGCCGGAAATAATTAAAGGTGACCAAATAAGCCCAGAGCATGAAGTTGAACTCAATCAACTTATCAAAAAAGCGGGTGAAGATTATGAAAATCTCAAACTCAACACCGCTATTTCGGCTTGTATGATTTTCCTTAAAAAAATCAAAGAGGACGGATTTATTACAAAAGAAGAACTCAGACAGTTCTTGATTGTGCTTAATCCACTTGCACCACATATTACAAGCGAAATTTATGAAAACGTATTCAAAACTGACATTTTGGATTCAACATGGCCAAAATTTGATGAAAGCAAATTGACAAAAAATGAAATAGAGTATCCAATTCAAGTCAATGGCAAACTTAAAGGCACAATAATGGTTGACCGCAAAATTTCAAAAGACGACTTGCTTGAAAAAATCAAAGCCGACGGAAAAGTTCAAATTGACTTTGACAATATCAAAAAAGTTATTTTTGTACCTGAAAAAATAATAAATTTCATTGTTTGATTGAAATTTAAATACCTAAAACTGCCAAATGGGATTTTTGTTAGTTGTAATAACCCAAAAATGTAAAAATAGCAAAGCAACTTTGGAACAAAATGTTCTTCGGTTGCTTTTTTGCTTATTTGAAATAATTTATCGAATATTGTTGACAAATATGAATAGATATTCATATAATAACAGTGTATGAATGATTGTTCATATACAAAGAATAAAAAACACGGAGTAAAAAGTGGAAAAGCAGATATGCAAAGAAAAACATTGCTTGCAAACAGACCATGAAATGCTTTTGGACAAATGCGTGCTTTGTGGTATGTCAAAAGTGCTTAAAGCAATGAGTGATATGACAAGATTAAAGATACTTTATGCACTCAGTCAAAGTGATTGTTGTGTTTGTCAACTGCAAGAAATTTTGGGTGCATCACAATCCTTGGTTTCACATCAACTCAGATTTTTGAAAGGATTCAATTTGGTAAAATCGTCAAGAATGGGCAACAGAGTAGTGTACAGTTTGGCTGACGAGCACGTTGTTGGACTTTTGGACTTGGCACGTGAACATACATTGGAGGAACTTGATGAAAAAAACGTATAACATACAGGGACTGGACTGTGTTCATTGTGCAATGGAAGTTGAAGAATATTTGAATAAAGATGAGAACATCTGTGCTTGCACTTGCGATTATGCTATGTGCAAATTGGAAGTGACCTACAAGAATAAAGAATACAGCATGGAAGAACTTGACAAAAAAATCAAACAAGTCGAAAGCGAAGCAACAATTTTGACACACAAAAAGCAAAAAAGGTTTAACAAATTTTTGTTTTCCATATCGCAAATACTTTTGTCGATTATGTTGTTTGTTCCTTGCTTGTTTTTGACAAATCAAACTGCAAAATTGGTTTTGCTTTCGGTTTGTTATGTTGCAAGCGGTTTTTTGGTGGTTTACACTGCAATCAAAAGCGTTTTTGTCAAAAAAAATCCATTTGACGAAAATATGCTTATGACAGTTGCCACTATCGGTGCTTTTTGCATCGGCGAATATTTGGAAGCCTGCCTTGTAATGATTTTGTTTGATATCGGTCAAATTTTGGAACAGGTTGCAGTTTCAAGAACTCGTCAGCAAATTTTGAATACTTTGGACAAAAGACCCAAAATGGCAAACAAAATAGTGGACGGAAAAGTTGTATCCGTTCATGCAACTGACTTGGAAAAAGGCGATACAATAGTTTTGAAAGCGGGCGAAATTTTGTCGGTTGATGGCATAGTTACAAAGGGCAGTGGACTTTTGGATACTTCGTCTGTAAACGGTGAATTTACACCAACACAAATTGGCAAAGATTATCAAATAAAAAGCGGTTGCAAACTTTTGGACGGTTTTGTTGAAATATTGGTTGAAAACACTTTTGGGGATAGTTTTGCAAGCAAAATTTTGCAACTTGTAACACAATCAAAGCAAACAAAAAGCAAGACGGACAGATTTATAACAAAATTTTCAAAAGTTTACACTCCCGTAGTGTTTGGTTTGGCAATTTTGACATTTTTGATACCATCAATTATAACAAACCAATGGATAACATACCTTTACAGAGCACTTTCATTTTTGGTTATTTCTTGTCCTTGTGCAGTTGTAATAAGCGTTCCTTTGGTTTTCTTTACGGGACTTGGTTTGTCTGCAAAAAACGGTATATTGATAAAAGGTGCAAATGTTTTGGAAAATTTGTATTCAATCGGTGCGGTTGTTTGCGACAAAACGGGAACTTTGACTTATGGAAAATTTGAAATAAAAGACGTTAAGACTTTTGTTGACGAAAATCAATTCAAAACAATTTTTGCAAGTATTGAAAGTTACTCACTTCATCCTATTGCAAAATGTATATGTGAAAATTGGAAACAACAAATTTTTGAAAACAAGGTTGAAGATTTTCACCAAATTGAAGGTGGTGGAATAAGCGCAAAGTTTGAAGGTACAAAGTATTTTGTAGGGAGCAAAAAAATACTTGAACCGCTTAACCTTTCACTTGACACAGACCAAAACGCAATATTTTTGGCAAGTGAAAAACAAGTTTTGGGATACGTTGTCGTTGATGACAAACTCAAAGAAGGTTGCTTTGAATTGTTTGAATATCTTGGCAAAAACAACATCCAAACTTATCTTTTGTCAGGGGACAAAAGTGAAAATGGACAAAGACAACTTGAAGGCTTGAAATTTGACAAGTGCTATTATCAGTTGTTGCCACTGCAAAAACAAGAATATCTTTCACAAATTTGTCAAAACAAAAAGACGATATTTATGGGTGACGGCATAAACGATGCACCTGCACTTGCAAAGGCGGATATCGGAATAAGCATGGGCAGTCTTGGCAATGATTTGGCGGTTGAAGCATCAGATGTTGTGATAGTGAGCGACCACGTGGAAAAGGTCAAAACCGCAATAAAAATTGCAAAGAAAACAAGATTTCGTGCATGGTTCAATATTGCTTTTGCTTTGGCAGTAAAAATAACATTTTTGATTTTGTCAGGTCTTGGAATAACAGATATGTTTTGGGCTGTTTTGGCAGACGTCGGACTTACAGTTTTGCTTATAATAAATTCCGTTATGCTCATATTTTCAAAAATTGAAAAATAGCAAAATAAATTATATCGATATGTATTGAAGTGCACTTCAAAGTCAGGCAACTTTGGGGTGCACATATTTTTTATTTTAAGGATATTTACGATTAAAAAATACAAAAATACAAAAAAAATATAGTAATTTCTTTTTCTATGTGTTAAACTTTTACAAAGGGAGTATTATGCTTAAAAAATATTTAATTGCCGTAATTTTGTCGTTTGCATTGCTCGGGTGTTGTTTTATACGTCCTTGTGAAAACAAAGTTTTTGCACAAAATCAAAACGTAACGTACGTTGCGTTTGGCGACAGCATTGCCGAAGGTTACGCCATAAACTTGAAAACCAAAACAGACGACGAAACTTTGATAATGGGCGCAGACGATTCGTACGCTGTGACAGAAAACTGTTATGTGGATTTGGTAAGCAAAGAATTAAGCAAGTTTTTCTCAGTCGAAATCTTCAACTATGCATATTCCGGCGACACGTGTCAAGATTTGTTGGACTTTTTGTGTGGTGAAAACGGGTTCTATGACAGTACGAACAAAACTGTAAAAAACGGTGAAAACAACAACGAAAGATACGCGTCTTTGACAAATTTGCAAGTTTATGAAAGCGTCAAAAACGCAAATATAATTACAATATGTATCGGGGCAAACAATATTTTGCAAGAAGCGTCGACGCTTATTCCGCAATTTTTGGGAATTTCTTCCGAATCGGTTACCAGAACCGAAATGGAACAGGCGTTGAAAAAACAAATTTTGGGTGATAAGGATTCGAATATAAAAGGTTTTCAAGCGGAGTTTAATCAATTGTTAAACGTCCTAAACGATTTAAATCCAAATGCAAAAATCTATTTTACAAACGTATACAATCCATACAAATCATTGATTTTGGATACGTCGATAACGTCAAATTCGTTGGTTTCAATGATACTTCCAAAACTTACGCAAGCCAATTTGGACACGATTTCGGACGTAACGGAACTTGCAATAGCCGGCGGAATCGATTCTTCCGGGGAAAATTTCGTTGGTATAAACAACGTAATCGAGGAAAGTATAAACAATTTCAACCAAACCGACAATTTCAATTTCGTAAACGGCAAGACCTTGTTTGATGCAAAGTACAACCAAACGAACAGAACCGAATATAATCAATACGTCAACACTCAACTTGAAAAACTTACAATGGACAAAATAAATTTTAACGAGATTCTAAACGACCCAAACAAAGTACTTGGCGAATATATAGATCCGCATCCGACGGTACAGGGGCATCGATTGATATTCGACGCACACAAAGACTGTGGCTTGGAAGTATCCTCCGGGGAAGTAACCGTTTCATTCGTAACGAATTGTCAAACGTCGCTTTCTTCAAAGGTTTTGAAAAAGGGAACGCAAATTGCCGCTCCTGACCTAAGTAACCCAAATCACATTTTGGTCGGCTGGTATATCGATGAACAATTTACGACCGCGTGGGATTTTTCCGATCCGGTTACAACCGATTTGACACTTTTCGCAAAATGGGAAAAAACGATATTTGACGTAACGTTTGATTATAACGGTGGCAAAGTCGGATTGGATTCTCAAAACGTAATCAGTGTGAACAAAAACGATTTTGTACGACAACCGACAAACAATCCGATCCGAGAAGATTATTCGTTTGTGGGCTGGTTCGCCGACCAAAACGGTTTGCAATCTTGGGATTTTGAAAACAACAGAATAACCGATGATGTCACGATTTACGCTTGCTGGGAAGTCGACGTGTATTTTGTAACAATCGATTATAACGGCGGAACGCTTGACGGCAAATCCGGTGAAACAAGAAAAGTTCAAAAGGGAAAAAGTATTGAAAAACCGCAAACCGACGGGATGGTCAAAACCGGTTACAAATTTTGTTATTGGTTTACGGAAAATTCACAAACGGAATTGAATTTTCCTTACGTTCCGACCAAAGACGAAACGATTTTTGCTTTTTGGAAAGAAGCTGTCACCGTGAACGTTTACGCACAAACCGATGAAGAACCACAAACATATACCATCTTCAAAAATACAAAATTGGCGGATATCTACAACCAAATAAAACCACAAAAATACGGTACCGCGTTTTTAAATTGGTATTCCGACAAATCTTTTACAAACAAATTGAATGCGGACAGTATCCTTTCCGACAATCAAAATTTGTACGCAAGATGGGCAAAATTATCGTGTGACGACGAAGGACTTTTGAATCAATCGTTTTCACCGACGTCCAAAAATATACAGTGGCATATCGACGCCAACAAATCAAGCAAACTCAAATGGCAGGTAAACGGCGACACTGTTTACCAAACTGTCGTCGACGGGGACAACGGTGCGACTTGGATGTTTAAACCTGGCAGTTTCGGTGTGGGTTCGTACGAAATAACCTGTCTGATTGACGATGAAGTTGTAATCGGAAAAACTGTAAATATAATATACGGTGCTCCAAAAACTCTGACAATTTCGGCAAGCAAAACAGTCGGCAAAAAAACGTACTTTTTCGAAGTGGACAACAAAGAATATTACGATTCTTCAAAGTTCGTATGGTTTAAAACGAAAGACGATTCAAGCAACGATTTTTCGCAAAGAATAGGCAGTGGAACCGAACTTAGATACACTTTTACGTCGGACTGCAAAGTATGCGTTAAGTATTTGGAATATGAAGGTGCAACAGACGGCATCACTTCGAATGCGCTGCAAATAAATGTCGAAGTTCGCGTCGACGTAACCGTGATTGCGTTGATTGCCGTCGCAACGGGTATTACGGCGTTGATTGCCATCGGCATGATAATAAGAAAGAAAAAAATAAAAAATTATTATTAAAATAAAAAAATAATTTTAAAAAGTATATTTTGTGTGATAATATATT
>CAJKWP010000042.1 GCA_905203645.1 uncultured Christensenella sp. | reverse complement strand
CTGCAATCACTTGTATGATGTCAATTTGCCTTATGATGTTTGGCGTTTACGCTGCTTCAAACCCAAGCGTTTCTATCAGCGGACAAGTATCATACACGGCTCGTGATGCAAGCGTTTTGGTTCAAGGCAAAGCAGATGAAACAGGTGCAGGGATATCTGCAAGTGACTTTTTGGCTGTGCCAGCAACAAAAGACTTTTCGTCTTTGACAAAAGTTACAAGTGGAAAAAGTTATCTTGATTGGACAAAAGGCGAAACAAGCAATGACGACACTGACAATTTTTCAAATTGGACAGACTTGGACTTGAACTTTGTCGAAGATAGCAATGGTGTAAAAGACATCACTATTGGTTTTTATATGACCAACTATTCAAACTATCCAGTCAAAGCAACAATCACAGTGAAAAAGGACATCACAAACGTTACAATAAGTGACAAAAATCAAGTGGTTTTACTTGACACATACAAGCAAAACCCAACGTCAAAATTGGCAAAGATAACTTTGTCACTTGACAACGATTCTGTCAGCGTAAATGCACAGGAACTTGGGATAAATGTTGTGTTTGAAAAATATGATTTGACACCAACAAATTCAAAACTTGACTTTGCCTACACAACAGGCAATTCAGCAACAATAAGCGGTGGGTATTATACAGCAAGCATAAAATCTGATGCAGAAGGTGAAATTGTGTATCCAGCAACTTATGATGATGGCACCCATGGTGAACTTCCAGTAGCGCCAAATGGAATGGCGACTATGTTGGCGGCAATTCAAGTATATGGAACAGGTGATTATAGAATAAGGGAAGCGGCTTATACTCAAAAAAATGAAAAAATAACTTCCGTGATTGTTTCGGAAGGAATAACCGAATTGCAAATTGGTGCGTTTGCAGTTTTAACAAAATTGACAAGAGCAATTCTTCCAGACACAATCCAATATATTGGCGCAGGTGCGTTTGCGTGCTGTGATTCTTTGACTCAAATTGATTTGCCAAATCAACTGAAAATTTTGGATTCTTACTATATCAGTGATACTGAAAACGTTGGAGCATTTTTCTTTTGTGCAAGTTTGAAAAGTGTGATAATCCCCGCAAGTGTAGAAAAGATTGGAGCAAACACATTTGATGATTGCACAAGCCTTGAAAGTGTAACATTTGAACAAAACAGCAAATGTGCATTTATTGGTGGGTATGCTTTTTCGGACTGCGCATGCACTTTGATTGTTTTGCCTGAAAGTGTAACTTCGATGGGACGTTATGCTGTTTGTATGTCGTCGCTTAAAACACTTGTAATGCTTGCAAAAACACCACCAACTGCTACTGACGCTTTTGTATTATGGGGTGTAAAAATTTATGTTCCAGCAGAAAGTATTGACGCTTACAAAACTGCAAATGTTTGGAAAGATTTGGCAAACATACTTCCGATAGCGTGAAAAATTAAATTTTTTAATCAGTTTTTTCAAAACAAAAATACAAACTAAAAAAATAAAAATCTTTTGCATTTTGCCTTTGGGTTTGGGTGCAAAATATTTTTTTTGAAATATTTGTATTTTGTATTGTTTTGTGTTATATTCTTTATGGATATGAATCAACGTACTCAAAGACCCAAAAAACTTGCAAAAAAAATTGGCATTGGTATTTGCCTTGTCGTACCGGTGGCGGTATTTTTGTCTATTTGGTTTGCGGATTTGAAAATGGACGACGCATTGAGTATATTTTTGATTGTACTTGCTTGTTGTTTGGTTACATTTTTGTACGTAGTTATTTATACAAAAATTGAAGATAAGCAAGACAAAAAGTGGGAAGGAAAGTCCGACCCATTCAACCACGAATAAGGAAGACAAAATGGAAACAAAAAATGTAAAACGTGCAAAAGTAATGCCACACAGTATTGAAGCCGAACAAGCCGTGTTGGGCTGTGTTTTGATTGATGAAAACGTGCCACTTCAAGTTTTTTCAAATTTGAGTGACAGTGATTTTTATATGCAATCGCACAGCCAAATTTTTGAAGCAATGACAAATATTTACAACACAAACAGACCTGTTGACTTTGTCACCCTTTCGGATGAATTGGAAAAGAACGGCATTTTGGAAAGTGTTGGCGGAATTGAATATATTACAAATCTGACAAACGTTGTGCCATCTGCTGCAAACTTTATGCACTATGTAAATATTGTCAAACGTGACAGTGTTTTGCGCAAACTTATCGAATCTGGACAAAAAATAATCGAAACCGCTTATGAAAGTGAAGACAAAGTCGAAGCACTTGGCACTGCCGAAAAACTTATATTTGAAATTTCACAAAACGAAGACCGTTCCAGTTTGCAACATATTGGTGATGCACTCAAATCTGTTATTGACAAGTTTGATATGATTGCAAAGGATACCAATGCTCTTCGTGGAATTCCAACTGGACTCAAGGAACTGGACAGAGTAACAAACGGACTTCAAAACAGTGACCTTATTTTGCTTGCGGCAAGACCTGGTGTCGGAAAAACATCTTTGGCTATGAATATTGTTGTAAATGCAGCAATCAATCATGGCAAAAAATGCGCTATATTTTCTTTGGAAATGCCAAAAACACAGTTGGCACAAAGGGCACTTTGTTCGGTTGCAACTGTAAACATGGGCAAGGCGCTCAAAGGTGAACTCAACGTTGAAGAATGGAAGGCAATTTGGGCGGCGAACAAAAAACTCAGTGATGCGGGAATTTACGTTGACGACAGCAGTATGAACACACCTATGGACGTTCTTTCAAAATGTCGAAGACTCAAACGTGAAAGCGGACTTGATTTGGTTATGATCGACTATTTGCAACTTATGAATGGCGGCGGAAAAATCAAAGATAACCGTCAACAAGAAATAAGTGAAATTACACGTTACTTGAAAATCGCTGCAAAAGAACTTAACGTTCCGATAATTTTGCTTTCACAACTTTCTCGTGCTGTTGAAACTCGTAAGGACCACAGACCTGTGCTTTCGGATTTGAGAGAATCTGGTTCTATCGAACAGGATGCAGACATTGTTATGTTTATTTACAAGGCAGATATGTACAACGATGTCGTAAATGAAGATGAACCCGGTGTGTGTGAACTCAATATCGCAAAACATCGTAATGGTTCGATTGATACTATCAAATTGCGCTGGTTTGGTGAATATACAACTTTTGTTGATTTGGACAAAAAACCAGTTGTCAAAAAACGTGAAGAACAAGACGTTGTTTTGAAGCAACAAGAAGAAGATTCACAATTTGCCCAAGTTCCACCACCAGAAATGTCACAAGATGCCGACTTGCCAAATCCCGAGTTCCAAAACATGCCAGATGCAACAGTTGGTGACAGCGAAGTTGTTTTGAAACCAGATGCCGATTTTGAATAAAATTGTTATTTTGAGCAAAAAAATACACAAAAAATTAAAAAAAATGTAAAAATGTTTTGTATTTATTGCAAAAAAGATTAAAATAACAAAAAGGGGAGGTTGCAAATTGAAGAAAAGAACGATAAATATAATTCTTTCAGTCGTTTCAATTTTGTTTGCTTTTTCTTTGTTTGCGTTTGGTGTGTATGCTGCAAACTCAGCTTCATCATCTGTAAGCAATACCTTTTATTTTGATATTCCATCTGACAAGTTTTTTGTTGAGATAAACGGGAGTATAACAGGCTGTCGCAATGAAGAAAATTATGCCAACTTTTTGACTCATGACAAACTGTCAGATATGTTTGACCGTGCTGGCGAAGTCGCATATCGCAACAAATATCAAGTTGAATTTGTCGAAGGCGCTTCGGGTTATAAAGATATTGTTTTCAGATTCAAAATTAAAAACTTCAACGACTATGCTATCAAAGCAGAAATTCGCAACAATTACAACCCTGTTTCAACTCCAAAATTTTCAAACACTCCAAGTGAAGCAGTTACGTTGCAACCTTACAGTTACAATAGTCAAACTGGAAGCTGGGTGGCTGATGAAAAAGAAGCGACTGTTACGATGCGTCTTTTGACAACTGAAAATTTCGTCAACGAACCGAACAGTTTTACCATTCATTTTGAACTTGCATAAAAGTTGATTAACACAACAAATATAAGAGTCCATTCTGTTGGGCTTTTTTTGTTTGCCAAAATATTGGAAAAATAACAATGCGTTTTGGATGGTAAATGTTTCGCATACAAAACGGCAACAAATTGGTCGGATTATGCAAGCAAAATTTTTGGTATCGCTTGATAAATAAAAATCAAAAAAACATATCCAACTGGATGTGTTTTTTTTGCGGTTGAATTTTGCAAAAAAAATTGCGTCGAACAAAATTTTTGGATATAATAATGTTATGTTAAAGGAATACAATGTAAAACAAAACTTTCCAAGTGTGGTTGAAGCGATTGGGCTTGTGGAAATTGAAATTGATCTTTGCAAAAAAGAAGGAATAAATCTTTTGAAGGTTGTGCATGGATATGGTTCTGGCGGAAGTGGTGGTGCAATCTGTGTGGCCATAAAAAATCAAGTCAAGATTTGGAAGAAAAACAACATTATAAAAGATTATTTGTTTGGCGTGGAGTGGAATGGGCTGAATCCCAAAGCACAAAAAATTTTGATAGACAATCCCGATTTGCCATTGGACAAAGATTTCAATCACAGTAACATGGGCATGACAATTTTGGTGTTGAATTAAAAAAAATGTTGATTTTTTTTGATAAGAATGCTAAGATATCTGTGCTTGCCCTCATGGTAAAGCGGCTAATACATCGCCCTCTCACGGCGAAGTCAGGGGTTCGATTCCCCTTGAGGGTACCAAATTGAAAAAGAAGCCTTTTGAAGGGCTTTTTTTGTTTGCAATGAAAATTGAACATTGCATTTTTTTGGTGATATTGCTACGCAATGATTTGCCAAAGCAAATGATATTGATTGTTTGCTAAGAATTTGTCAAAAAAAGACAAAAGGTTACATGCATAGTAAAAGTGAATTTGCACACCTTAACATTGGAGGTTAAAAATGGAAAAACAAACTTACAGACCAGGTGAAGAAGCACCTGTAACTGGAAACTACACTGCTTATGATGTAAACGGCAGAAATGGTGGAACAGTTTATCTTGAAAAAGGACAAAGATTCCCTGCCACTCAACACGAAGGCAGTTACTATGAACAAGCATAATTTTGCTTTGAAAAGTTTGTAGAAAAAGAATCTTGCAACATAACTGTTTTGAAAAGTTTTGATTGCAAGATTTTTTTATTTTGAGTGATATAAAAATTTTAAAATTAAATTTGAAAAATGTCAAAAAAGACCTTGAAAATTTTCGACATTTGGTATATAATTGTTTTTGATATACATAAAGGAGAAAAATCAAAATGGGTGAATTTTTAAGCAAGTATTGGTACTTTTTGGTTGCTGGTGTTTTGTTTTTGGCAGTAACAATTTATTGGATTGTACAAGTTTCAATTTCAAACAAACGTTCAAAAGAAGCAAGACAACAAAAACTTGTTATGAGGCAAGAACAAAATGAAAAAGTCACAAATGCTGAAGAAACCACAAATCAACAAGCTGAACAAACAAAAGCGAACGAAGAAGTAAAACAAGAAGCAGAAGAAAAACAAACAAAAACAAAACCTTCTGACAAAAAGAACACTTCAACAAAATCAAGTCGAAACACAAAAAAATCCAGTGAAAAAAAAGCTGAAACAAAATCTTCACAAAGCAAATCAAAAGCAAAAGAAGAAAAAACAGAAGAACCAAAAGTAAAGACTGAAAAAGAAGAAAAAGAAACAAAAACTGAAAACAAAAAGGTTGCAACTGGCAAACAAACAAAAAAGTCAGAAAATTCAAAAACTGAAAAAACTGCAAAAGAAAAATCAGCAAAAAAAGCAGAAGTGAAAGCAGAAGCAAAAGCTGAAACAAAAAAAGAAGAAAAAGTTGAAGAAAAACAAACAAAATCTTCAAAAACAAAAGCTGAAAAACCTGCTAAAGTTGAAAAAGAAGAAGTAAAAGCAGAAAAACAAACAAAGAAATCTGCAAAAGAAAAACAAGAACCAAAACAAAAAGCAGAAAAAGAAAAGCCAGCAAAAGAAGAAGTTGTTGAAGAAACGGCTGAACACACCGAAGAAAAACCAAGTTATATCGTTGTTTATGATCCAGAAAAACTTGACTGGGTTGTAAAACGTGAAGGCAACGAAAGAGCAACAAAAAGATGCCGTACAAAACAAGAAGCATTGGAAGTTATTGAAAGTTTGGCTTCAAACAACGTTTTGAAAGTAACCGTAAGCAAAAAAGATGGTGAAATCCAAAGTGTTACTCAAAACAAAAAAGTAAACAATGAAAACGAATAAAAAAATATAAAAAAAGAACACCATTTGATGATGGGGTGAACCCCAATGAAATCTTGTGGTGTTTTTTTGTTTGATTTTAACCCTGGATAGATTCTTCGGCTTTTTTTGTTTTTTGTTTGAGTGCGAGTTTTTCTTCGCGCGTAAGTTTTTTCTTTTCGGGCAATGGTTTTGTAAGACGCAAGCAATAATCAAAAAGGGATTCGGTATTGATGACAAAATCTTTGCAATTTTTGTCAATTTGGTCAACCAAATAATCAAATGCGGGAAGATATGTTTCGGCGCAATCAAGTTCCAAACGCATTGATTTGAATTCGTTTTTGCGCTTTGTTTCAATGTTTATTATTTTTGATGTTTTGTAAAATATTTTGCATTTGAATCCACCACCGCTCAAAACGTTCCATTCTTGCATCACAGAGTTTACTGTAATGATTGGTTGCAAGTTTTTTAAGACATTTTCAAGATCAATTGTGAATTGTGTGGTGAACAGTGCTTTTATACCGTCAACCAAAAAGAAAGCATGATCGGCAACACTGTCGCGGGGACCAACTTCGTGGATAAAGATTGTTTCTTTCAGGCGAGAGAGTTGTTTGAGCGAAAAAGACTGGCGTTCAACTTTGAAATAGGCTTTTTCGGGAGTAATTGTTTTGCTTACAACGATGCCTGCTTTGGACAAAAGGTCGTTTGGAGTATCAAAAAAAATTTCGCTCATTTTGTATTGTTTTACAAAAGAGAAGCGGTGAAGACTCAATTTTTTTTCAAGTGCCAAAACTTTGCCAAATGGCTTTTCGGTCACAGCGATATAATTTTTGATTCCTTGGGTTTTGATGTGGATAAAAGTTCCCATTCAATATCTCCTTAAATATTAATTTTATTTTAGTATATTTTTTGTTTTTATGCAAATATTTGCTTTGATTTTTGGGATAAATGTATCAAATGTTTGCACAAAGTGATATAAATTGATATAATTTTGACAAATGGAGGTTTGTTTTGAAAAAGATTTTGAAACCCCTTGTGGCATTTTTGCTTTTGTTTGTTTGTGTGCTTGTTTGTGGCTGTGATCAAACTGAATTGCCCGAAAATCCACTTGTGACAAAGGCTACTGAATTTTCAGCATGGGAATATTATTATCAGGTTGACAACTTGCAAAATCAACTGCAACAATCTGCAATCGGTTGTGTTGGTGAGCAAAGCGACAACAAATCTTTGGAAACAGATATCAAAAAATACGTTTCGATAATTTCCAACAATCAAAACGTTTTGAATGTTGTGCGGGATTGCATCGCAACTATTGACTGCTTTGAAAACCGTGAAAAAAGCGTTATTTTTGATTTTGAAAATTTGAAAAATTACAAAATTGAACTTGTAAGTGGAAACACTTATCGTGTGACGTATGATCATATTTTCACTCGTTGCATTGACAAAAATTTTGATAATGATGTTGACAAACTTGTGTTTGAAATTCCTGTTCAAACAACTTTGGATATCACGTTGGAAAAAGGCGAAAACAATGTTTTCAATATCAAATCGATTGTGAAAAATTGTGTACTTTCGCCACTTGGAAGTGCAGTTGAACAAACTCAAACCAAAGATGGCAAAAACATAATCACAAAGCGTACAATCGAAACAACATCGGTTACTTCACCAAAAAAATATATACAAGTTACAATCAATGCCAGCAAAACAGTTGAAAATTCTTCTGGCGTGGTTGAAAAAACTTATGAACACGAAAGCAAATATTTTTTGAAACAAAATGGACACTTTTATTTGCAAGACACTGTAAAAATTGACGGCAATGTTTCTTCACAACAGACACTGCGTATGGACAACAGTTTTTCAAATACAACAGTGATTTTCAACAAACAAACTGGGTATTTTGCTTATGATTTGAAATGTCATCTGGAAGGTCAACTTTCTGCAAATGGCGAAATATATTTTCAAGGTAACAACAAGTATGTATCAAAACAAGTTGTAAATGTTACACCTACTGCCGACGGCAAACCATTGGGCTTGAACCAAAGTTTTGTGCTTGAAAGCAGGCTGCAAAGTGAAGGTGCAAGTCAAAAATTGATTTTGGGCAAGGGAATTGATATCAAACTTGCCACTCAAAATATGAACACATTTGCTGTTCATTCTGCAGGTGACGGAAATTCGGTTGTTTTGAGTTTCAAAGAAAAAAAAGCAAATCTTGAATTTTTTGGTTAGAAGGTTTTTATGGAAGAACAGCAATATTTGGACAGAACTCTTGGAAGAATAAGTGAATTGCTTGTCAAAATACAAAATATAATTGACAAACAACAGGGTCAAATTGACTATCTTTCAAAGTTTTATTCTGATCAATATTATGGCATGGACGAAGAAGAAGTTGCCATGCAAAGTGAAGACATCCGAAGTGAAGAAGAAAAACTTGCGTGGGCAAAGCTTACTTGCGACCGTCTTTTGATAAGTCAACAATCGCCATATTTTGGAAGAATAGATTTTGTGCCATGTGACGAACAAAAACAAAAATTGTATATTGGAATAACAAGCATTCTTGGAGATAGTGATGTTCCGCTTGTTTGCGATTGGCGTGCACCTGCAAGCAGTATGTTTTATGATTTTTCAAAAGGCAAGGCGTTTTATGATTCGCCAATAGGGAAAATACAAGGCGAAATAACACTCAAACGTCAATACAAAATAAAAAATCAAAAATTGGAATATTATTTTGACAGCGATATAAATGTTGATGACGAAATTTTGCAACAGGCACTCAGTCAAAACAAAAGTGAAAAACTTTGCAATATTGTAAGCACAATTCAAACCGAACAGAACAAAGTTATCCGAAATGAACATCAAAAAAATTTGCTTGTGCAAGGTTATGCCGGCAGTGGAAAAACAACAGTTGCTTTGCACCGTGTGGCATATTTGCTTTACAAATACAAAAACTTGACATCGGACAACATTGTTCTTTTGTCACCAAGTGAAGTGTTTTCGGATTATATCAGCGGTGTTTTGCCTGAACTGGGCGAAGTCGCAATTCCACAAATAACGTTTGAAAACTTGGCTAAAAAACATCTGAAAATGGCTTGCGAAAGTCGTGAAGAGATGGTTGAACGCTTGCTTGAAAGTGAAGAGCAAAAGGCTCAAATTTGTTTCAAAGAAAGTTTTGACTTTTTGGATAATTTGCTTGTCTATCTTGACGAATTTGCAAAAGCAAACTTTGTTGCACAAGATATAAAATTTGACAAAAAAGTTGTTGAAAAACAAAAAATACAAAAACTTTATTTTGAAAATTACGCACAAAAAGATATTTTTGTAAGGCTGGATTGGATAGCCGATTACGTATGCGACGAATTGGAATTTTCGGAAAAAGAAAAAGCAAGGTTGAAAAATCGCATTTTCAAAATTTTGCTTTCACAACTGAAAACTTGCGATATTTTTGAAATTTACAATGATTTTTTGGCATTTTGTGGTTTTGAACCAATCCAAACCAATCAAATTCGCTATGACGATTTGGCGGGACTTGTTTATATCAAAGGCTATATCTTTGGCTTTGACGTGCAAAAGGAAACAAAGCATTTGGTCGTTGACGAAATGCAAGACTATTCGCCTTTGCAATTTGCTGTTTTGAACAAAATTTATCCTTGTGCAAAAACTGTAGTCGGGGATATTTATCAGTCGGTTTACAAGGATTTTGACCAAGATTATTTACAAAAACTTTGCGCTCTTTTTGGTGATTGCGAACTTGTAAAATTGAACAAAACTTACAGAAGCACAAAGCAAATCAATGACTTTGCATTTGAACTTTTGCCAAGTTGCGACGTTGTCCCTTTCAACAGGGATGGCGAAGAAGTTGAAATAATCACTTTTGACCAATCTGATTTCAAGCAAAAAATGATGGAACAACTTGACGTACTTTCAAAAAAATACAACAAAGTGGCAATTATCACAAAAACAAAAAAACGCGCCAAAAGTTTGTATATGGTGCTTGACAACGAAAATCTTACGTATGACGAAGATACTCTTGCGGGCATTCCTGTTATGCCAATTTCAAAGTGTCGTGGACTGGAATTTGATGCGGTGATAACTGTTTTGGACAATCCTACCACAAAGCAAAACAAAAGTATTTTGTTTGTAGGGGCAACAAGGGCGCTTCACAAACTGGTTGTTATGACTTCGGGTTAAAATATTTTGATAACCCAAAACCGTTATTGGTTTTGGGTTATTTCATCATTGTCATAATAATAAAACACGTCTGATATTGATTTTGTGTTTTGATAATCGTTTATGCAAAAAGTTACGTGCATATTTGATTGGATGTTGGCTTTGCTTAAAAGTTCGATATTCATCACAACTTTGAATTGGTCTTTTGCGTACTTTTCAAGCATATTTTTGTTGTCCATCAAAAGTATCATAAGTTTGTATGCTTGCTTTTCAAAATCATAACAAAACCCAGTTTTGAATTGATGTTTTGTTTGAAAAAACATTGTACTTTGTTTTTTGTTTTGTACCTTTATTTTTGAAATTTTTATTTGATTGAGTTCGTGTCCCATGCTTTCAAAATAAAGTGTCAAACAATCGCAATTTTGGTTTTTGTCGTCATAATCGTTGCTTGACAAAAAATAATAATTTTGGATTGCTGTGGTGTTATTTTTTTTAAAAATATCATCTGGCAATTTTTCTTTTTGAATTTGACAATCTTGTTTGAACCTTATTATCGAAGATTTGTTTTTCTCAAATTCGGACCTTTGCAAATGCATAAGTCTGCTGTTGACAACAAATGCTTGTTTGTTTTGCCAAACCGAAATCATACCCAAAATTGTTGTGCCAATGTATGCCAAAATTCCGCTGATAACCGAGATTATGTTTTCGCTTACAAATTCCAAACTGTGGGCGCACAAAAAGCCCGCACAAATAAGTATAAGCGGAATAATCAAATAAAGCATAAAAAATGAAAATAAAAGATA
>CAJKWP010000041.1 GCA_905203645.1 uncultured Christensenella sp. | reverse complement strand
AATATTTCAAATCAAAACAACCAAAAACAAACAAACAAAAATCAAAAAAATTCAAGACAACCCAAAAAACAAAATACAGTTTTGGACGTCAACAAAAAAGAAAATAGCATTGAAAAAACAGCAAAACAAAAAACAAAATTGCAAGGCACAAACAAAAATGTGCAAACAAAAAAACAGCCCATGCAACAAAATGACGTTTTGCAATCACAAAATTCAACAACAAACAAAAACTCAAAAGACAAAGTTAAAATTACGTTTTTGGGTGGTGTAGGTGAAATCGGAAAAAATATGACCGCTATTGAATATGGCGACGATATGATAGTCGTTGATTGTGGTCTTACTTTCCCAGGTGATGACCTTCCAGGTGTTGACTTGGTCGTTCCAGACATTTCTTATCTTTTGGAAAATCGTGACAAATTGAAGGCAATTTTGCTTACCCATGGTCACGAAGACCACATCGGTGGCATTCCATTTGTACTCAGTGAAATCAACGTTCCTATCTATGGAAGTCAACTTACTTTGGCTTTGGTTGACAACAAATTGCGTGAATTTCCAAAAATTAAACACAAAGCAATCGCAGTAAAACCAAAAAATGTTTTGAAAATTGGTGCGTTCACAATCGAATTTATCAAAGTTAGTCACTCAATCGCTGGCTCACTTGCAATGGCAATTACAACTCCATGCGGAACCATTATTCATACAGGTGACTTCAAAATTGATTTTGCACCAATTGACGGCGTTATGACAGACCTTACAAGATTTGGCGAACTTGGCAAAAAAGGCGTAAACCTTTTGCTTTGCGAAAGCACAAACGTTTGCAGAAAAGGTTATTCAATGAGTGAATCTTGCGTTGGTAAAGCACTTGAACAAATTTTTGAAAAACGCACCGAAGACAGATTGTTTGTTGCAACATTTGCTTCAAATATCCACAGATTGCAACAAATACTTGACTTGGCAGAAAAATTCAAACGTAAAGTCGCCTTTTCTGGAAGAAGCATGATAAATGTGTCAGAAGTTGCTATGAAACTTGGCGAACTTCGTTATAATAAAGAAAACATAATCGACATCGACAAGATTGACAAATATGCACCAAAAGAATTGCTTATCGTCACAACAGGAAGTCAAGGCGAAGCAATGAGCGCACTTACTCGCATGGCAGCAGGCGAATTTAACAAAGTCAAACTTGGTGAAGGCGACACGGTTATCTTGTCATCATCTCCAATCCCAGGAAACGAAAAGAGCGTTTATGGCATAATAAATTCTTTGTTCAAAAAGGGCGCAGATGTTATCTATGACGAACTTGCCGATGTTCACGCATCTGGACACGCTTGTCAAGAAGAAATCAAAATTATGCATGCTCTTACAAAACCAAAATTCTTTATGCCAATACACGGCGAATACAGACATCTCAAACAACACAAAGAACTTGCTGTTGGCATGGGTATGGATGCACGTAATATCATTTTGCCTGACCTTGGAATGCAAGTCGAAATGACACAAAATTACATCAAAAAGATTGGTTTTGTGACTGCTGGTCAAAGACTTATTGACGGACTTGGAATCGGCGATATGGACAGCACAGTTTTGAAGGATCGTAAACAACTTTCCGAAGACGGAATTTGCGTTGCAGTACTTAATATAAACACAATAAGTGGCGAACTTTCCAGCGAACCTTTTATGATTACTCGTGGCGTTGTTTACAACGATGAAGCCGAAAAATTCAACAATGATGCACGTGAATATATAAAAAATATGTTGCATCAACAAGACTTGAAGGACCTTGATCCAAATATGATTCGCAACAACGTTCGCAGAAGTCTTTCAAACTTCATAAACAAAACGACAAAAAGGCGTCCAATGATTTTGGTCATTGTAATGTTGGATTGATGGAAAATTTTGATATAAAAAAACAAACTCTTTGCAATGTGGGTGAATACAACTATTTGCTTCGCGACGGCGTTGACAAATTTTTAAGCGACTTTTGCAAACAAAACAAACCCAAATCTGTTTTGGAAATAGGCACTGCTTTTGGTTACAGTGCCTATGTTTTGTTGTCGTCGTGCGATTGCAAATTGATTTCTGTTGAAAAAGATCAAACCAAAGTGTCTGTGGCAAAACAAAACTTGCAAAATGCGGGTTTTGAAAATCGCTTTCAAATTCTTTGCGGTGACGCGGGCGAGTTGATTACTACACTTGACCAAAAATTTGATTTGATATTTTTGGACGGACCAAAAGGTCAATATATCAAGTATCTGCCAATTCTTAAAACTCTTCTCAATCCAAACGGAGCATTGATTGCAGACAACGTGTATTTTCAAGGAAAAGTGCTTGCACAAGGCTTTGTTCCGCACAAACATCGCACAATAGTTGTCAATCTTCGCAAATATTTGCAAGAAATTTCTGATGACCCAGATTTTCAAACTCAGGTTTTGGATATAGGTGATGGAATCAGTGTTTCGATTCTTAAAGGTGTTTCAAAAAAATAAAGGGGTCAAGTTGTGCATTGTTCACTAAGAGTAAAATTGTTGCAATTGCCTGAAAATGTTTGCAAAAGTGTTGACAAGTGATTGTAAATGTGATATATTTGTCACGTGTAAAGAAGAGTATTTGCTCTCACCGGTCGGATTTCGTTCTTGACCAGGTTAAAAAATCTTGAATACAAAACGATTTTTTAATGGTGGAGCATAATCTTGCTTCACCATTAGTTTTTAAATTGGAGGATACAACTATTTTTAAACCATTATTGATCAATGAACAAATCTTTGCCAAAGAAGTAAGGCTTATTGGAAGTGAAAGTGAACAACTTGGCGTGGTTTCCATTTCACAAGCAAGGAGCATGGCAGAAGAACAAGGACTTGACCTTGTTTTGATGTCGCCAAACTCAAACCCACCAGTATGCAAAATTATGGACTATGGCAAATACAAGTTTGATGCTATCAAAAAAGAAAAAGAGTTGAAGAAAAATCAAAACATTGTTGATTTGAAAGAAGTTCAACTGTCAATGACTATCGACACACACGATTTGCAAACAAAAGCAAAACATGCAAACAGGTTTTTGACCGGTGGCGACAAAGTGAAAATTGTTTTGCGTATGAAGGGCCGTCAGCAAGCCTATGCAAAAAATGGAATCGAAATTGTAAAAAACTTTTTTGAGATGTGTTCTGAAAATGGAACTGTGGACAAAGCCCCTGAAATTATGGGCAAAAACATAGTTTTGATTGTATCACCTAAAAATAAAAAAGGAGAAAATAACAATGCCAAAAATTAAATCACACAGTGGTGCCAAAAAACGCTTTAAAGTTACGGGCAGTGGAAAGGTTAAATTTGCGAAAGCAAACAGAGGTCATTTCTTGACAGAAAAGTCGAATTCACGTAAAAGAAAGTTAAGAAAAGGTGCTTATCTTTCTGGAAAACAAGAAAAAAATATCAAAAAGATGATTAACGGTTAAAAAGGAGACATGATATGAGAATTAAACGCGGAGTAAATGCTCAAAAGAAAAGAAGAGCAATTTTGAAACAAGCAAAAGGTTATTTTGGTGCAAGAAGCAAACAATATCGTGTTGCAAGACAAGCCGTTATGAAAAGCGGAAAATATGCTTATATTGGCAGAAAATTGCGTAAACGTGACTTCCGTGCACTTTGGATTACACGTATCAACGCTGCTTGCAGATTGAACGATATTTCATACAGCAAATTTATGTATGGACTCAAACAAAACAACGTAACACTCAACAGAAAAATGCTTGCAGAAATGGCAGTAAATGATGCACAAGGTTTTGCTGAACTTGTCAAAGTTGCCAAAAATGTGAAGTAATTTATGGAAATTACATCAAAAAACAATTTAACAATAAAAGACCTGAAAAAGCAAAAAGACCACAACAGATTTTTGCTTTTTTTGGATACTCCCAAAATGGTTGAAGAGGCTTTGATTCAAGGATTTGAGCCACTTCACATTTTTGTTTTAAAAGGCAAAACTTTTGATTTCTTGAATGAAAATCAAACGACTTTTGTTTCAAAAGAAGTTTTGAACAGTTTGTCAACTGTAAAAACAAATGCGGGTATTGTTGGTGTTTTCAAGATGAAATTTTCTTCGGTCGACCATATCCAAGGCAATTTTGTTGTTTTGGACAATGTTCAAGATTCTGGCAATGTGGGTGCAATTATGCGCAGTGCATTGGCTTGCAATTTTTTTGATGTTGTTTTGGTTGATTGTGCCAGTGCAACCAGTGAAAAAGTTGTCAGAAGCAGTGCAGGTGCAGTGCTTAAACTCAATATTGTCGAAATGACTTGTCAGCAGTATCAAAACACATTTTGTCCAAAAAATCTTTATTACGCCGACATGGGCGGAAAAGATATTTTTGATTTTAAACCCGATTTGCCAGTTGGCATAGTCATGGGCAATGAAGGACATGGTGTAAGCAAAACAAGCAAACAAAAATGCATGGGCAGTATTGCAATTCCTATGAAAAACAACCTTGAAAGCCTTAACGTCGCTGTAAGTGCTGGAATTATAATGTATCAAATATGTTTTGGAGGTAAAAAATGAGCGGACATAGTAAATGGAACAACATAAAAAGAACAAAAGAAAAATCTGATGCCCAAAAAGGTAAAATATTTACAAAACTTGGTCGTGAAATTGCCGTTGCAGTAAAAAGTGGCGGTGCAGACCCAGAAACAAACTCAAAACTCAAAGATTGTATCGCAAAGGCAAAGACAGCCAATATGCCAAATGACAGTATTCAAAGATCAATCAAAAAGGCCAGTGGTGAACTTGACAGCATAAATTATGAAGAAATAACTTATGAAGGTTATGGTGTCGGAGGTGTTGCAGTTATCGTTGAATGTTTGACAGATAACAAAAATCGTACAGCAGGTGACGTAAGACATGCTTTTGACAAATTTGGTGGAAGTTTGGGCTCTGCTGGTTGCGTTTCGTATTTGTTTACAAAGCAAGCAGTGGTTGTTTTGGACAAAAATGGCGTAAATATGGACAAACTGTTTGAAGATGCAATGGAAGTCGATGTTGATGATTTGCAAGAAGATGAAGACAGTGTTGAAATAGTTGGCAAAAGCGAAAAATTGTCTGCAATAGTTGACCATTTGGAAAAACTTGGTTACAAAATTGTTTCTGCTGAAGCACAACTTGTTCCAAGCAACTACGTCGAACTTGACGAAAACAAAAAAGCAACATTTGAACGTATGCTTGACAAACTTGATGAATCTGATGACGTTCAAGACGTTTATCACAACGCTATTCTTGATTAGGAGTCGCTTATGTATGACGTGATTATTGTCGGTGGTGGACCTGCTGGTCTTACTGCTGGAATATATGCCTGCCGTGCGGGATTGAAAACACTTTTGATTGAACGCATGATGCCAGGTGGACAGATTGGACTTACGTCAACAATCGAAAATTATCCTGGCTTTGAAAAAATCGACGGAGTTGATTTGGCAATCAAGATGCACAATCATGCACAAAACGCAGGTTGTGAATTTGACTTTGCCGAAGTTGTTTCTTTTGATTTTGATGGCAAGGAAAAAATTGTCAACACTCACAACACCTCTTACAAAACAAAGGCGATAATCTTGTCACTTGGGGCGAGTGCAAAGCAACTTGAAGTCGAAAACGAAAAGAAATTTGTTGGTCGCGGTCTTTCTTACTGTGCAACTTGCGACGGAACACTTTACAAAAACAAGGTCGTTGCAGTGGTGGGCGGGGGTAACACTTCGCTTGAAGATTGCATATATTTATCTGGGCTTGCAAAAACGGTTTATCTTATTCACAGGCGTGATACGTTCCGTGGTGACGATACACTTGTAAAAGCATTGGATGCAACTGCAAACTCAAACAAAAATATAAAATATTTGCTTAACAGCAAAGTAACTGGACTTGTTGGTCAAGACCATTTGCAATCATTGCAGGTCGAAGATATTGCAAGTGGCAAAACACAAACAATTGACATTGATGGATTGTTTGTTGCCATTGGCAGAAAACCCGATACCGAAATTCTTGCTGGAAAGATAAATCTTGACAAAAACGGTTATGTTATTACTGATGAAAAAATGAAAACAAACCTTGACGGTGTGTTTGCATGTGGAGATATAAGAGTAAAATCTTTAAGACAAATTGTAACGGCATGCAGTGATGGTGCCATTGCGGCAATTTCCGCATTTGAATACATTCGTGGAGGTTGATTATAAAAAAGATATTTGGCGCAGACATGATTGTTGGAACAAGATTGGATATCAATCCTGCTTTCGCTTACAAATTGTCGGGCGCATTGGTAAAAGTTTTCCAAAGAAAAAACTTGTCATTTGTGGTCGGATGTGACACACGTATTGAATCAAAGACTTTGGCACAAGCATTGGTAGATGGACTTACCAAATGTGGTGCCGAAGTCTTTTTTGTTGACCAAACAACGTGTGGGGGATTATCTTATGGCATAAAATATTTCAAAGCCACCGCTGGTGTTTTGGTGACGGGTTCTGAAAAGAACTTTTTGTACAACGGTTTCAAAATCTTCAATGGCAATGGTTTCAAAATAAGTGATGAACAAATGACTGCCGTGCAATTTTCATTTTTCCATGATACTTTTTCGTACGATGTTTACAGCAAAACAAATTATGTTGACAACTTCAATGAGTTTTACGCAAAGTACCTTTCGGGATTTGTTGAAAATCGCACAAATTTGCTGTTTGACTTGGCACATGGAAGTGGTATAGCGGTGTGTAAGTATTTGCAAAAATACGCCGATATTTGCTGTTTTAACGATACTTCAAATGGGTATGATATAAATTATAATTGTGGACTAAACAATTTTATGTACAAAAGTGGCAGTTGGAACGTAAAACTGGATGGCGATTGCGACAAAATTATGATAATTTCACCAAATGGCAAAATATTAAAAGGCGATCTTTTGCTTACGGCGTTTGCATTGGCAGAAAATGAAGCAATAGTTACAAACTTGCTTACAAACAACTCGTGTTTTGACCTTCTTGACAAACACAATATCAAATATGAACTTGCAGGGACAGGTGAGCGCAGGCTTGTGGACGCAATGCTCAAAAAAGGTTATAATCTTTGTGGTGAAAAAAGCGGGAATATAATCTGGCTTGAAACCAAAACTTCGGATGCATTCGTAACTGCACTGAAATTTGCAAACATAAAAGACGAAAAAATAGTACAATCAGTGATAGATTTACCACAGGTGCCAAGCAAAGAAATCAAACTTTCACTTGATTATGAAAAAGTCAATTCATCCAAATTTCAAACTATTTTGGATGAAATAGAAAGAGATTTGGAAAACAACGGAAAAATCATTGTGCGCATCAATCATTTGGAAGGTGAAATAAACGTTTACATAGAGTGCAAAGACAATGAGATTTTAAGCAAATTTGTTCAAAAAATCCAAAACTATTTGCAGTAACATTGCCTTCATTTTGCAGTTTTCAATTCATTTTGCAGTAATATTCAATTTATTTAGATGACTTTAATAATACTATGATAAAAATAAACAGAAAAAAACAAGCGTAATCGCTTGTTTTTTCTGAAAAGTCTATTTGTTTTCTTCGGAATTTTCTTGTTGTTTGTTTTGTTCCTTCAAATCTTTTGCCATGTCATTGGTTATTTTCTTTTGAAGGGTAAGAAGGTAGTCCGCAGAATTTAACTCTTTTATTTTGTTGACTATTTTTTCTTTTTTGTTTTCAAGTGAAGTGTGTTTTGATGCATATGACCTGAATGCTTTTTCTGTTTGCTTGTCAATTTGTTTGCCTTGTGCTTTTCTTTGATTTGCAAGCAATTCTTTTTGATTTGCATCCAACTCTTCAATTTCTTTTTCGATTTCTTTGAGTTCGATATTAAGGTCTTTCACTTGTTCGTCACGGATATCTCTTGCTTGTTTTCTGATAACGTCTTTGTACAATGTTTGTTTTCTGTCATAGGTTGTTTTCATTTTCTTTTGACGTTTTTTGATGTTAAGACGTCTTACGATAAATCCAACCAATGCAATAATCAAGGCAACTGCAGAAATAATTGAAGGGATCAAGATCCAGTCGAAATCTTGTTTTTCATCGGTTGTGTCGTCGGTGTCTTTGTTATCTTCATCAATTTTGTCAGTTGAACCAACAAAGTAATAAGTGCTGTCATCTTTTTTGTCATTCAAAAGTGAGTTGTAAGTTGTGCTGTCCAATTTTTCAATTTTTATTTCGTCAATGAAGTACAAGCCACTGTTGATGTTTTGGTTGCAAGCAACAAATTTGTATGCTGCTTCAACTTCGTCGGTTGTATTCACAACCATTGTGTATTTTACCCATTCGCCATTTGTTTTGATGTTTTCAAATTTTCCGTTTGTATTTTCAAGTTCAAAACCAAGTCCATAATTTTCTTCATATTTTTCAGGCACATCATGAAGCATAGTTTTAACAAAGAATGAAATTCTGTATTGTGTGTTTGCCAAAAGTTTTGCTTTGAAGTTTGATTTCAAACTGTAATTTGCATTTGCAATAGTTTTGATATATATCATGTTTTTGCTTTGGCTTTCACTGTTTGAAATAACGTCAAATTCGTTTGATTTGCTGTCAACCAATCCGCTTTGAGCAACAGGTTCACCAGCAGGTTGTTCGCTGTTCAGCGTTGCATCAAAACTTCTAAGGTCTGTCAAAGTATTTACAAAACAATTTGTAAAATCAGCGATTTTTGTTGTAAGGGAAGGGGAAAGTGCATTCCATTGTTCACTTGTCATACTTGATTGTTTTTCAAAGGTTACATTGTCAACAAAAGCATAACCTTTTGCGTTTTCAGATGCTGTACCCAATGAAAATCTTACTTTCAACGATGTTGTGTAATATCCATTTTTGATATAGAGTTCAAAGTTTTCCCAAGTTGTGCTGTTGATGTTTTTTGCTTCATAGATAACAACTGAGTTTTGGTCAACTATTTGCAAGTTGAAGTTTACACTTTCGCTGTCAGAAGGCAATGTTTTGAAAGCAAATGCCAATTTGTAATATACTTCGTTACTTCCATCGTTTTTGTCAACAGTCAAAGAGTCACTGAGTATTGATTGATAAGAATTTGTTTTGTTCCAAAGCATCAAAACGTTGTTGTATTCATTGTCTGTTCCAACAAAACCTTTTGGGTTGCCTGGATTTGCAAGTCCACCAATTTGATCTTTGATGTTGTCAAATTTTGCTGTGTTTGTGTTGATTATACCAGATGTTTGATTGTTTGGATTTTCTTTTGTCCAGTTGCTTGGTTCAGCAGGGTATTTCACGTCGGCATCTTCGCTGTAACCCAAATTGAATGTTCCGTTTGGAACTGTGAGTGTTGCACTCAAAGTTTTCAATTCAAGTTTGCTTACGTTTGAACCTGTTGAAGTGTTTGTATAATCTGTTTTTGATATTTTTTCGATTGTGAAATCATCAAACAATACACTGCCTGATTTTGCTTCACTTTCTGTTCCAAGCCAAAGTTCAACAAATATCTCTGTGTCGTATTGTGTGTGTCCACAAACATAAAAAGAATAAGTTTTGTAATTGTTTGCGACGTTGTTTGATGAATCATTTGAATTGACTGTCAAACTTGTTGTTTTTGGTTCGTATTCGCTGTAAATATCTTTTACTGCATCGGTTTCTTTCAAAACAACCGTAGCAGTTGTATCATCACCAACTTTTGCCATAAATGAAATTTTGTAAACAGCAAATGCTGGCAAAGAAATTTTTGAAGAAGTGAAACCAAAACTTGAAGATGGAGTTTGTTTGCTGGCAAGCCAAAGAGCATTTGGGCCTTCAAGGTTGTTTCCATCCAAAAAATCAAATTCGTTCATGCTTGCGTTATCTTTTGTGTTGATAACTTTGTGATAAGTACCAGCAGGGAATGGACCATTTGCTGTCCATCCAACAAGACCATTTTCAAAGTTTGCATTTTCAAAACCTGTAATATAGTTTTTTGAAACTGTGTAAACTTGGTGATATGTGTCATCAGCCTTGTCAAGATTGTATTGTGTTTCTGCAAGCTTTTTGCCGGTCAAGTTATCAAAAAATACTGGACTTGAAGATGTTTGAGCTCCGTCGTTTCCAAGCCACAATTCAAAATGAATGTTTTGTGATATTGGACCATTCTCAACAAAGAATGTGTATGCTTTCCAAGTTGTGTTTGAAATGTTTTCAAATTTTAAGACATTGTCAAGCCCTTTCAGATAAATGCTTGCAACACCGCCAACTTCAACTTTTGCAAGTACCGTAAATGAATAATAACCGTAAGCAGCCAAGGCTATGTCGTTTGATTTGAAACCTTGGTTCAAATTGCCATTTGGATTTGTTGTGCTTTTTGGGTTGAGCATAAGCACTTTTGTATCATTTTTGTCAGCAGACATGGTTTCTGGATTATTAGAATTTGCAAGTTGATAAGTTGTACGATAATCATCAAATCTTTCACTGTTTGTGTTGATTATACCAGATGTAGAAATTACGCCAGATTTGATAATCTGCCAACCAGAAGGAGATGAATCCAAATAATAACTGTTTTTACTTGAATTAAAATCACCATTTGAAATAGATACGCTTTCATAATTCAAGGCATCAGCATTTTTGAATTCTGTTTTTCCAAAAATTGGAAGAACGAGTGCCAACATCATAACAAATGCGACACCAAAAAAGAAAATTTTGTTTTTGTTTTTCATACATGACCACCTATAAAGTAATTATAACCACATAAGTATATAATAAAACATAAAATAAATCAAATGAAAATGCGCCCAAAATCAAATTTTTTTCTGTTAATTTTTTCAAGTTATTTCAAAAGATCGAAATCAGCTCTTTCATCAAATCTTTGACTGCATTTCACTGCTTTAAACAAAAATTGTAATCAAATACGATACGGATTTCTCGACAAAGTTTCAAAGCATAAAAAAGTCAAACAGACAAATAATATCAATATGAAAAAAATAAATGTTTGGCTTTTGATACTGGCTTCTGTTTTTGTTGGATTTGTAAACGGATTTTTTGGCGGTGGCGGTGGAATGATTTGTGTGCCTGTTTTGGAAAAATTTTTGCACCTTGACAACAAAAAATCTCATGCAACAGCAATAGCAGTTATAGTTCCTTTAAGTTTGGTAAGTTCGATAGTTTACATTTCAAAAACAAGTGTAAATTGGATGCAGGTTTTGTGGGTTGGAATCGGCGTTTGTGCAGGCGGAATTTTGGGTGCAATATTGCTGAAAAAAATAAATTCAAAAATGTTAAGATTTATTTTTGCAATAATTATGCTTGCCGCAGGAATAAAAACTATTTTTTGATAAAGAATTTATATCAATATAATAATCAGAATAACCATATAATCCCAAAAGATAATTCACAC
>CAJKWP010000040.1 GCA_905203645.1 uncultured Christensenella sp. | reverse complement strand
ATAAATAAAATAAAAAAAATAATTTATGTTTTGTTTTTAAAGTTTTTTGTGAAAAATATTTGAAATTATGTAAATAATAAAAATATGAAAATGTTTCCTTGTTTTGACGGAGTGTTTTGCTGTGATGGCAAAAAAGGTGTTTTTGGATATGTAAACAGCCAAGCATTTCACTTTCAAAAATCGATTGAATTCAAGCACAAAGCGATTTTGCACAACGTAATTTTTTTGCGAGGAATCGAATTTTTGATTTTTGGCACGTATATTTTTTTGAAGGCGCTTTTGCTTTCAAACAGCATGGAAAATGGTGGGTTCAAAGTATCAAACTATCTTGCACGCAAAACAAAAATTTCGTTTGAAGGAATATTTTGCATTTTGGTTGGATTGATTTCGCTTTTGTTATCCTTTTTGCTGTTTGGCTTTTTGCCATCATATTTGGCGATAATTTTTGTCAAAATAAACAAACACTTTTTGCTCCGTAATTTTGTGTTTGCAATTTTCAAAGCGGGACTTTTGACATTTGGATTTTTTGTTTTGAAATTTTTGAGTGGCTTTGAACATATTTATGATTTCAATTATGCTTGCAATATCGTTGTTTGTCCAAGCAAGAAAGGATATCTTGCAAAAAATTATTTGAATTTCTTGATTTTTGGTTTTATTTTTTCGCTTTTTATGATAACATTTTTGTCGATAGCAACAAGTCCAATTTTCAAGTTTTTGATAAATTTGACTGTATTGATTGCGTGTTTTTCGATTGCGTACGAAATTTTGTGCCAGGTTGACAAAATTCAAAATCCAAAATTTTCAAAGTGGTTTTCGTTTTTGTCGGTTGGCAAGAAAAATCAAACAGCGTTGCTTGTTGCCCGCAGTGCATATTGGGAGTGCAAGATGATAGAAAATACTGATGACAAAAATCAAAAGATGTCGGTTGTGTTGGCGTATGTTCAAAACAAACTTATCGAAAACAATATCAATGATTTTATGGAAGCACAATGGCTTGTTTGTGGCGTACTTGGAAAAAAGCCAACCGAACTTTTGTTTGTGGGCAGTGTATCAAAAAGTCAAGAACAGGCGATAAAATCGGTTTTGGAACGCAGGATAAAAGGTGAACCACTTGACAAAATATTTGGCAAAAAAGATTTTTATGGAATGGAGTTTAAGGTAGATCAAAACGTTTTGTCACCACGCAGTGAAACCGAACTTTTGGCTGAACAAGTTATACTTGCAAGCAAAGACAAAAATTTTGATATCTTGGATTTGTGCACGGGCAGTGGAGCACTTGCGGTTGCTATAAAGAAAAATACAAATTGCAAAATGTATGCAAGTGACAAATCCAAAAATGCACTTGAAATTGCAAAGTACAATGCCAAAGCCAATGATTGCAAAATAAAATTTTGCCAAAGTAATATGTTTGCGGACTTGAACAAAAAACAAAAATATGATATCATAGTTTCAAATCCACCATATATAAAAAGCGGTGACATCGAAAACTTGGACATGGAAGTCAAATTTTATGATCCGCTCATGGCACTTGACGGTGGCGAAGACGGTTTGGCGTTTTACAAAATTATTGCATCCGAAAGCCCAAAATTTTTGAAAAAGAACGGGATGTTGTTTTTGGAAATTGGCATTGGACAGGCTGGCGATGTGAAAAAACTTTTGAAAAAGAATTTTGTCGGCATAAAAGTCTTGAAAGATTACAATCAAATCGAACGAATAATTATTGCAAGGAAAAAAGAAAATGTTAGAAAAAATTGAAAACATAAAAAAACACTATGACGAATTGACAAAAGAAATAATGGACCCCGATGTAATTGCGGACAATCGTGAATGGCAAAAGAAAGCAAAAGAACGCAACAGAATTGAACCTATTGCACAGGCCTATGACGAACTTTTCAAACTTCAAAAAGACCTTGAAGCAAGCAAAAGGGATTTTAGCAGTCAAACAGATAGCGAAATGAAAGTTTTGTTTGAAGAAGAAATAAAAAATCTTGAAACAAAAATCGATGCATTGAACGAGCAAATAAAGATTTTGTTGTTGCCAAAAGATGAAAACGACGAAAGTGACGTTATAATCGAAATCAGACCGGCGGCAGGTGGTGAAGAAGCATCACTTTTTGCTGGCGAACTTGTCAAAATGTATATGCGTTATGCCGAAAGACGTGGCTGGCAGACCGAAATAAACGATATAAGCGAAACTGAACTTGGAGGGATAAAAGAAGCAAGTTTTTCCATAAAAGGCAAAGGTGCGTACAGCAATTTGAAGTTTGAAAGCGGTGTTCATCGTGTGCAACGTGTGCCCGAAACCGAAACACAGGGTCGTGTGCATACATCAACTTGCACCGTTGCTGTGTTGCCCGAAGTTGAAGAATTTGAACTTGAAATCAATGACAAAGACTTGAAGATTGATACATACAGAAGCAGTGGCGCAGGCGGTCAGCACGTAAACAAAACCGAAAGTGCAATAAGAATAACGCACTTGCCAACAAACATTGTTGTGTGCTGTCAAGATGAACGTTCACAAATCAAAAACCGCGAAAAAGCGATGAAAGTTTTGCGTGCAAAATTGTATGACTTTTATCAAACTCAAATGGACAACGAATACAAACAAAACCGAAAAAATCAAGTCGGAACTGGTGACCGCAGTGAAAGAATAAGAACTTACAACTTTCCACAAGGTCGCATAACCGACCACCGCATTGGATATTCTATTCACAATTTTGATGATTTTATGGACGGAAATATCGGACCTATGATTGAACAATTACAAGCCGAAGACGTTCGCAAAAAACTTGAAGCAATCGGTCAAGACGACAAATAAAATAAAAAGGGCCTAAAAGCCCCTTTTTCATTGTTCGAAATTATCCATACATTCAACCAAAAAATCTGTTGCAGGGTGTGAGTTATCAAAGTTTGGCTTGTCAATGTAAAATCCCAAATCTTTTTCGTACTCATCGACTTTTTGTGACAACTCTTCAAGGTCAAAACTTTCAATGACCCCGCCTTTGTACAAATAATAATCATATTGTTTGAAATCGCCATAATAAATCGTTGCAACCAGCACTCCAGAAGAGCAAGCGTAGGCATTTATGTCAAAAACACGGTTTTCCATTTCGTTGAGTTCGCCTTTGTAAAGAGTGAAAAGTCTTTTTGCATTATTTTTGAAAAATTCTATCTTTATACTGTAATCTTTTTTCAAAACTGTCATTACTCCCGAAGAATATGTTTTTACTTCGCTTAATTCCCCACGCAAAATATCAACGTTTTTGTCAACAAATGTAATCAATTTGTTTGTGTTTGCATTGACTATATAATTGTAATTTATATAAAAATTACGATTTTCTGAAAGGTTTAAAAATTTCATTTTTTATTCTCCATTTTTCAAATATTTCTGTTCAAATTTATGCCATCGGCAAAACCGCATGGACTTTTGCAGTCAAACCCGCTTTTGCATCGTGCGCCGTTGTTATATTGCATCAGCATATCTTTTATCTGCTGGTCTTTTGTCTGTTCGATATATGTTTGAAGTGTCTTTTTTGTCTGCTGGCAAATTTCAAGTTGGGCATTTGTGCAAAGGCGGTCTTTGATTTTCATAACAAGTGCCTCGGGAGTGCCACGCTCAAAAATTTGTACAATCATTCCTTGTGGTGTCAAATCTTTGATTTTGAACATATCCGAAAGCCATTGATTTTTGAGTTCTGGCTCGTCTTGCAAAATTTTTGGCACATAAAATGAAGTCGTTGGCATTTCTTTGAATTGCAAACTTAAACTTCTGTGACGTTGGGCTTGTGCAAATTGTGCAAGCGAACCAAAGTAATGCGTGCAATAAACGTCACCATAATAATCTTGTTTGTCTTTGTCAGCAATCAAACTGAAACCGCTTTGTTTGGAACCTTGTGAAATGATTTTGTCAACAAAATTGTTTATTTCCAAATACTTGCAAAATTGGTCGGCAGTGGGTTTGAGTTTTTGTATCAATGCACTTGGATGATTTTGAATATCTTTGAGCCAACCATAAAGGTAGCAGAGTTGTCTGTATGTTGTGGTGTAGGCAAGTGATGTGTTTGTAAAAACCGAAAGAAAAAATCTGGCATTTTCTTGCGCAAGTTTTTGTATTTTCTTTTGTGTAAAAAATGGGTTTGCACCGTATTTCGTTTGTATCAAATCTTCAAGAACTTTTTGCCACTTTGTGTACATTACATAATCAATTCCGTCTGCTTCCATTTGGGTGTATCTTGCACTTTTTTCACTTGTTGCATAAACTTTTTCATTGTTCAAAAGCATAGCAAAGAGTTTTGGAACGTCTTTAAGATACAAAGTTATGCATTCGTGGTCGAATATGCTGTGATGACCGTTTTCTTTTGCTTTTTGTGCACGGGCAAGTTTCTTTTCAAGTGGTTGTGCGATGATTTCTTGCAATGTTCCTCTCATATAGCAAATTCCTGCAAATTCACCGCTAAGTTTGTTAAATTCGTTTTTTACATTCAATCTGTATGGCGATGTTGCCGCCAAAATGTTTATTTCCATTTGTTTCTCCTCGCTTGCAATTATATTACAAAGTTGATATAATGAAAATAACAATTTTTTTATGGGAGATATAAAAAATATTTATGGTTAACTTGAATCTTTACAAATGCTTTTACACTGTTGCAAAAGAAAAAAATATTTCCAAAGCAAGTGAAGTTTTGTTTGTTTCGCAGCCTGCGGTTTCGTTTGCGATAAAGGAACTTGAAAAGGAATTGGACCAAATTTTGTTTGTGCGAAAAAGCAAAGGTGTTGAACTTACTGCATTTGGCAACGTTTTGTACAACAAAATATGTTTGCTTATGCCAAGATTTGACGAAGTTGAAAAATTGGCACAAAATTTCAAAAAACTTGATGATGGGATTTTAAGGATAGGGGCAAACAGTTCCAACGTCAATCAAATTTTGCTTGAATATTTGTGCCTTTTTGTAAACAAGTATCCAAATGTTCAAATTTATATGACAAGGGGAACAAGCGAAAAATTGACCGAGCAACTTGCGAACAACGAACTTGACATGATATTTGTGGACAAAACAAACAATATGGCAGATTTTGAAATTATAAAAATGTATGACGTAAAATATCAACTTATCGGAAACACATATTACAAAAAAAAATATCCGAGCAAAAGTTTGGATATCCAAAACTTTCCAACGCAGGATATTATTCTCCCAAGCATAAACAACAATTCAAGAATTACACTCAACAATTTTTTCAACAAAAACAAAATTGAACCAAAGCCAAAGTACGAATTGGACAATTATATTTTGTTGTATGAATTTGTCAAAAATGGTTTTGGGGTTGCATTTGTAAGCAAGGAATATTACAAAGATGCAATCGCAAATGGGGAAGTGGAAGTTATTTTTCCAGACTTTTCGATAAATGCCAGGGAAATTGTGTGTTTGACTTCAAAACAAATTTCAAATAATGCGTTGGAGAGGTTTGTGAATATCGTAAAAACTTCTTAAAGGTGTTTTCAGAAAAAGTGACCTGTTGGGTCTAAAAGTATTGTCGCACCGCTAGGCTTCGGAAATGGCAAGGAACGTTGCCATTTCCTGCAGAATCGCTCTCTCCAATACATTTTACTCCCCAGCGGGTCATTTTTCTGTCAACATAAGGGCGATGGTGTGAAAAGGCTTCGGCACATGCGTGCCTGCAGAAATCGTTCACTAAGGCACAGATTTAGTTCCTTGCCCCTTTATTTTTCTGTCAACATAAGGGCGATGGTGGGAAAAGGCTTCGGCACATACGTGCCTGCAGAGACGTTCACAATATCACTATTCAAGTTCCTTACAACCCTTGCCGTCTTTTTCTGTCTACATAAGGGCGTTGGTGGGGACAGTAGGTCGCGACAACAAATTTTGATTGGGCTTTGAATTGGTTATTGATTGTTTTGTGGAAATTGAGATGCTTTGATTTGTTTTGGAAAAATGTTAGCGTCTGAATATGGATTGTGGGGTAAGGTGTATTTTTTGAAGAAAAATGCCAACAAATAAAACAAACCCATAAATATCGGAAACAAAGGCAACAAATAGACAAATGGAATTGGAATAAGTTTGTAAAGCGGTTCAAGTATCATTATACTTCCACTGCTCATTGTGTATGAATGATTGTGTGGACCCGAAATGGACCAACCATTGAAAGCAAAGTTTGCAAAGAAACACGCACCAAAATATGCCAAAAGACAAAGGCAAACTTTGAAAACATATTCTTTGCGTGGTTTGAACCAGCCAGCGCTGACCATCATAAGACAAACCAAAACTACCATCAAATGGTCAACCCAAAAGTTTATTGTTACGATGGAATACCACATGGAACCTTCAACATCCGATGTGTACGTTACAAACGTTGACATGGCAGCGAACATCGAAAAGTAAAACAAATATTGCCTTGCCAGTTCATTCTTTTTGATAAGGCAAAGTGGAAGCAACACAAAATTGAAATTGCATACTTGGAACATTTGTTGAAAAAAGTTTGCAAAGTCCAAAGACTTTCCATAATGTGTAAGATGCAAAAACAATATTCCAACCATACAAATTCCAACGCAAGAACAAATCATAACGCACTGCCACTTGTAAGAAACCTTCCTTACCACAAAACAACAAACAGTCACAATTATTATGGATGCAATCACCCACAATATATGTGCTGTGCCACCGATAGTCATCATATAAAAAAATATCCTTTGTTTGAGTGATGATAACAAAACATTGATTCAAAAGTCAATCTTTAAAGACACTATTCGACAAATTGTGCTTATGCAAATTTAATTGTTTTGTTTCACAGACAAACTAGAACAATTTTAATATAATTTTAACGTTTGTTGTTGCAAACAAAAAACATGAAAAAGAAAAACAAAAAAATTATGTTTTACAAACATAAATTGTCAGCAAAAAAAAATTGTGTTTCAAAAAAATATTTGTGTGCTATAATTTTGAAAAGGGGGGAATGATATGGGGAAAATAATTGTTGTTGAAGGTACAGATTGCAGTGGCAAGGAAACTCAAACAAAAAGGCTTGTTCAAAATTTGCTTGATATGGGCATAAAAGCAATCAGAATGGCATTTCCAATGTACGACACGCCAACAGGCAAAATTATTGGTGGTGCGTTTTTGGGCAAGGAACAATTTGACATCAAACCTGTGTTTGAAGAAACTTCTGTAAATGTTCCTGCAAAGGTTGCGTCGCTGTTTTATGCCGCTGACAGATGTTACAACAAGGACAAAATTCAAAAATATCTTGACGACGGGTACGTTGTTGTTTTGGACAGATACGTCGAATCAAACATGGCTTTTCAGGGCTGTAAAATGCCATCTGAAAAACGCCAGGAGTTTTTTGAATTTGTACAAAAATTGGAATATGACCTTTTGGATATTCCAAAACCAGACCTTAGGATTTTGCTTTATATGCCAATTTGGGCAAGCAAAATATTGAAAAAGGGCAGGGATGAAAAACCTGACCAAAATGAAAGAAATGAAGAATATTTATCAGCCGCAGAAGGAACTTACCTTCTTTTGGCAAAACTTTTCGATTTCAAAATAATTGATTGCGTGCAAGGGGACAAAATAAAAACAGTTGACCAAATACAATCACAAGTGTTTGATTGCGTCAAAAATTATTTGCAAAATCAAAAGTTATAAAAACAAAATGGGGCGTGACCACAAAATGTTTATTTGATTGGATTTGAAAGAAGTGCTTTAAGTTTTTGACACGCCACTTCTTCTTCTGCTACAATCATACCCAGCAACTTTTTTATTTTCATATCATCAATTTTACTTGTTGCACTCTTGTAATCAATAATCAATTTTTCTTTGAGTTCTATGTCAAGTTCCAGCATTTGTTTTATGCTTTTTACATAATCAATTTGCCGTCCGCCAAGCCATTTGCCTTGGCAACTGCAATACACAGGATTACCACCCAAGGATATGATTGTTTCAGAAAGAAGTTCGCTGTGAAAAAGGTCGTCTTCCGCCATTTGACCAAAAACTCGTGCATAATCGTTTCCAAATGGCAACAACAGGTTTTTTTGATATTCAAACTGCAAAAAACAAACCAGTTCGCTTTCACTTGAACAATACAAATTTTGTATCAACCCAAGATAATAACTGTTGTGTTTGATATGCGTAAGTTTTGGATAAAGAAGGCGCTTGTTTTCCACAACAATTTATATGCCGACAAAACAAAATCGGTTACAAAAATTTGCCTGAAAATTACACAAAAAAACAAGCATAAAAAAACGAATTCCAAAACAAAAGTAGTTACTTTTGTTCAAAAAAAGGAGCAAATATGAAAGTATTTACCAAAAACGATAATGGTTTCGTATGCCAAAACTGCAAGAAGGTTGTGGAACCGCTCAAAGTATCTTCACGCAATCATTGTCCATATTGCTTGTGTTCGTTGCACGTGGATATAAATCCTGGCGACAGGCAAAATGATTGCAAGGGGCTTTTGGTTCCCATTCAAATTGAACTCAACCCCAAAAAGGGAAAGGTGATTGTTTTCAAATGTAACAAATGCGGAAAAACAGTCAAGAACAAATGTGCGCCAGATGACAACGAAAGGGCAATTTTGGATATTATGCGAAAAGGTTGACAAAAACATCAAAAATATTTTGACATTTTGATATTTGTTTTTCAATTTGTTGTAAAAAAAAACAAAATGGTTTAGAATATATACAATTTTAGGAGAAAACATTATGGACAAAAACAATGAAAAACTTGAAAAACAGCAAATCGGCAGACACTCACTTGCTCACGTTATGGCAAAAGCAATAACAAAACTTTTTCCAAAAGCAGTTTTGACAATCGGCCCTGCAATCGAAAATGGATTTTATTATGATTTTGACAACGTAGCTTTTACAAACGAAGATATCCCCAAAATTGAAAAAGAGATGAAAAACATCATCAATCAAAATCAACCATTTGTGCGCAAGGAAATTTCAAAAGCACAAGCACTTGAAATGTTCAAAAACAACCCATACAAGGTCGAAATAATAAACGAACTTGCCGATGATGAACTTATTTCGGTTTATTACACTGGTGATGATTTTGTTGACCTTTGCCGTGGTCCACACGTTGAAAACACCAGCCAACTTGCAAATTATGGCTTCAAAATAAATCGTGTTTCGGGTGCTTACTGGCGTGGAAGCGAAAAGAACAAGATGCTTCAAAGGGTCTACGCCTATGCATTTGCGGACAAAAAAGAACTTGCCGATTATGTAAAAATGATGGAAGAAGCGGCAAAACGTGACCACCGCAAACTTGGCAGAGAACTTGGTTTGTTCTTTATTTCAGATTACGCACAAGGTATGCCATTTTATTTGCCAAAAGGCTTTATTGTCAAAAATCTTTTGATTGACTATTGGCGTGAAATGCACAGAAAAGCGGGCTATATTGAAATCGAAACACCTATGGCTATGAACCGCCGACTTTGGGAAATATCTGGTCACTGGGACCACTACAAAAAAAATATGTACACCTTCAAAGTTGAAGATGAAGACTTTGCAATCAAACCAATGAACTGCCCAGGCGGAATTTTGGTTTACAAAGAAAATATCCATTCTTACAAAGACCTGCCAATTCGTATGGGTGAACTTGGAAAAGTACACCGCCACGAAGCAAGTGGAACGTTGCACGGACTTTTCAGAGTAAGATGCTTTACACAAGACGATGCGCATATATTTATGTTGCCAAGCCAAATCGAACAAGAAATCAAAGGCGTTTTGCAACTTGTTGACAAAATGTACGGAGTTTTTGGTCTTGGTTATCACTTGGAACTCAGCACAATGCCTGAAAATCATATCGGTGACGAAAAAGACTGGGAACTTGCTGAAACTGGCTTGAAAAATGCACTTGAACACTTGGGAAAAGAATACGTGATAAATGAAGGCGACGGCGCGTTCTATGGACCAAAGATTGATATTCATATCAAAGACGCTATCGGCAGAACATGGCAATGTGGAACTATCCAACTTGATATGCAACTTCCAAAACGTTTTGAACTTGAATATATTGACGAAGACGGACAAAAGAAAGAACCAATCATGATTCACCGTGTAATTTATGGCTCAATCGACAGATTTTTGGGAATTATCACCGAAAATTATGCCGGCGCATTTCCAGTATGGCTTGCACCTGTCCAAGCAATCATTTTGCCAATAAGCGAAAAATATTTGGATAAATGCAATCAAATCAAACAGCAACTTGAAGATTGTGGAATCAGAACCGAACTTGATGACCGCAACGAAAAAATTGGCTACAAAATTCGCAGCGCACAAATGCAAAAAATACCTTACAGCATAATTGTTGGCGAAAACGAAATCGCAAACAATGTCATCACTGTAAGAAGATACGGCCAACAAGAAAGCAATCAATCAAAACTTGAAGACTTGATACAAACAATCAAAACCCAAACATCCACAAGACATGACTAAATACAAGGCATGATTGAAAACAAGGCAAAATTGCAAAAATTATAGCAATTTTGCTTTTTTTGTATTTTTTTTAAAATAAATTGATAGAATTTATTTATATTATATAATACTTATATCGTTGTATATCGTCAAAATCAAGTCAACGTCAAAATAATTCCATAGGCTATGAGAGTGCAAAGTGTTGTGCGATAATTTTGTGTTTGCAAAAGTTGTTCTTCCGCTTGATTTGACAAAAAACCACATTCGACCAAAACGGCAGGTTTGTCGGTGCAGTTGAGTATAAAATAATCACCACTTTGGGCACTTGCACGTGCATTTGTCAGATTTTTTTTGAACATTTCTTGTATATTTTGTGCAAGCAAAATACTGGACTGACTGCTTGGGTTGTAAAAAGTTTGGCAACCATAACACGATTGCAATGGAAAAGAATTCATGTGGATGCTTACAACCAAACTTGCACCACTTTTGTCGATTATTTCTTTGCGTTTTTTCATATCGTCTTTTTTTCGATTTGTGGAATAAAGCGGATAAAGTCCGTTCAAATTTTCACGGGTCATCACGACTTTGAACCCGATACTTTGCATAATTTGTTGCAGTGTCTTTGCATATTGCAAATTTATGTGATTTTCATCAATTCCCGAAAAGGGGCTTACACTTCCGCCATCGCTTCCGCCGTGTCCGGCATCAATAACAATTATTGGCGCAAACCTTTGTGACATAGATGGCTTTGCAACCGAAACACACAAAAATGTGCTTAACGCCAGCACAACCAAAACAGCGACTGCAAGCCACTTTTTTCTTATCTTCAATACCATACAAAATTATATGAAAAAGGAATGTGCGTTTATGCATCAAGGATGTTTTGAAAAAAAATAACCTCACTGGCTATGTCAGGTTGGCAAAAAAAGTTCAGTTAAACGAAAGCCGAACAAAAACAAGCATTTTGCAAAATTTTTTAAAAAATAAATAACCGAAACAATCTGTCAGGGAACTAACAGGTTGTTTTTTTGCAAAAATTTTTTTGAGAAATTAAAAAATAATGCAAAATCGCTTGACATGGGGGGGGGGGGACCAC
>CAJKWP010000039.1 GCA_905203645.1 uncultured Christensenella sp. | reverse complement strand
TAATTTATTTTTAGATTATTTTCAATAATTTCTGAATCAAAAAGTTGTTTTGATTTTCAATCGTGATTTGAGAAAACAAACTTCAAAACAGAAATAATTTTGAAAAGTTTTCTTTGAATACACATTTACTTGACAATTCAGACACAAATAGGATATAACAAAAACGTAAAATTATTGAAAAAAGGAAAATAAAATGGAAAAACTTTTAAATGATGAATTTTGGAATAAATTGCCACAGAATTTTGTACTTGTAAAGGAAGAAGATTATGGAAGATTCAAAGATATCTCGCCAGAGGCAACACCCGAAAGAATTTACAAATTTGAAGACGAATATATTGTTTTCAACGCAATCAAAGATTGGGAAGAATTTGTAAAAATGTACGATGACAATCTTTCAGAGATTGAAAAAGTTGCCAAAACGGGCGATTGGCGAAAAACAACTCTTATCAAGCCAATATTCCATGGTTGGAAAAATATAAAAGGAAAACAGTTTTATTTTTCGATTTTTGAATCATATAATAGCAATGAAAAACTTTCTGTTCAAATATTTTCTGAATATGATGGCGTGCTTGTAAGTGCATCAACTTCTGCAAAAAAAGAAAACGAAATGTCATTTGAAACGATTTTTAACAACAACAAGTTTATAAAAGGAATTATCAGGGTATTTTTGTGAAAATGAAAAAGATTTTGTGTGTTTTGTGTTGTGTTTTTTTGAGTTTTACTTGCTTTGGATTTTCACTTTCAACTCCAACAAATTATGTCGACAACACTATATTTTCACATGTTGTTGTAAATGACGGAAGTTCAGTCACCGAAACATTTGCACTCAATTTGCAAAAAACAAATGGTATTGATGAAACAACTCAAAACATAATATTGGCAAGATATCAAACAATTCTGTCACAATTAAGGTTGGAATATGAACAAAAAATACAAACTGAAGTTGATACAAACAAAAAAGATAAACTTGAAAATATTGTTGGCATTGTAAAAAAAGACCAAGATTTGATTTATATGAAAATTACTTTCAAAAACTTGGAAACTTGGCAATATTTTTGTGAAGATTTGCCGTCAACTCAAAACAATTTGATTTTTGTTAAAAAAATCCAAACAGAAGGTAGGGTAGCCAGTGTTTCAAATTTATCTTTTGACAAAATGTACACTGCTGACTATCTGAAATTTGTTACATTTTCTATTTTGAACTCAAATGTGCCATCGTGGCATGACGACCAAGCGTATTTGTATTCATACACTTATGTGACAAAATACAGAAGACGTCATTCTTCGTCAGATGCAATACTCAAAATAAACGACTTGTACTATCATCAATGGCTCATGGACAAAAATCCCCAAATATCATTTTGGATAATAACACCTGTTTATGTGTGGTGGTATGTAGTTGGTATTGGTTGCGGAATTTTGGTTGGACTTGCAATATTTTTGATTGCACATTTCAAAAACAAAAAATCAAAAAAATCAAATGACATAAAAAGTATTCTTGAAATTTGAATAACAAAAAATCCTTTGAAAAGTTGAAATAAACATCAAAGGATTTTTTTGTTTTATATCAATGTTTTTTAGTTGTAACTGCTTGAAAAAATGCTGAACACCAAATAGTACAAACTGTTTACAGGTGACATTTGACCTTGTTTTGTCATAAAATCAAGTTCTTCGCAAAGTTCCAAGATTTTTTTAAGTTCTTTTTGCGAAAATGCGTTTGCATTTTCTTTTGCCTTGGATATAGCAAAAGGTTTTACACCCATTTTTGTTGCAAGTTCTTGTGGTGTCAAATTTGATATTTTTGCATAAAACATTCGACGAAAAGTATTTGAAAGCAGGGTGATAATGCCAAGTGGATCTTCTTTGCTTTCAACAAGTGCATTTATTTGTTTTATTGTTTGTTGTTTGTTTTTTTCACAAATATAATTTGTAAGTTTGAACACTTCAAATTGCAAGTCAGCTTTGACAAGCAAATTTACGTCGTCTTTTCTTACGATTTGGTCATTGCAATAATTTGAAAGTTTTTCGGCTTCATTGCAAACTCTTTGTGCATCAAAATTGCATCTTTCCATCAAAAGTTGAGCAGCGTCAAGCGTTATGCTTTTGCCATATTTTGCAAAAAAGTTTGGCACTATTTTCACCAGTTCAGTTTGTGACAGTTTTGAACAATCAATAACTTCACCAAACCTTGATGCTGACGTTCTGTCAACAAAAATCAAAACAGTGTCAGCATTTGGCTGTTTTGTATACTTTGAAAATTTTTCATTGTCGTCTTTTTTAAGTTTGTCGGGAAGACTTACAACCAAGCATCTTTTTTGTGACAAAAAGGGGAGTTGGAGTGCCTTGTTGATTATTGCGTCGCAATCAAAGTTTTCTTGGTCAAATGCGTCAAAGTTGAGTTCGGGCATTTGGTCGATAGAATGCTTTTTTATACTTTTTATTGCACTTGCAATCAAAAATTCGTCATCACCGATTATGGTGTAAACATTATCGAGTTTTTCTTTCAATTTTGATTTTAATTCTGTGTATTTCAATTTAAACTCCAATATTTATTTAATTTTCCGTTTTTTATTTCAAAGCCAAAGTTGTTATTTTTGACAAGTTTGTTTGGTGTTGTCAAACTGTTCGAAGTCAACTTGTAATCGGCTATATTTTGAATTGTGCGATTTTTGTTTATGACAATATTTGGCTGTGGCAAATCTTCCAAAAGTTCTTCTTCAACGTCAGAAAGTGTACGTGTCATGTACCAAATAGTATACCCATCAACTTTAATTTGTATAAAACTCAATTTGTCCAACAAATATATATATTTTATGTCAAAATCATCCAAAACAACGTCTGTTCCATAAACTGATTTTTGTTTTATGTCATAATACTTTTGAATTTGCGCCGTTTCGGCTTTGTTTGATATCAAAAAGTTTATTTTGTTTATTTTGCACCGATTTGTAAAATTATATGGGATATCATCATCGTTTGCCAGCATAAGTTTTTTGTTGTTTTTGGATACTATTATGTGACAAGTGCTTTGATATTGCAAAATACTCAGCGTGTTATATTGTTTTGGAATTGCCATAATTGTACCATAAAAAATTGAAAAGGCAACCAAAAATAAGCACGCACCAAATTTTATTGATTTTTTCAAATTTACATAATTTCCAACAAGAAATACACCACAGTAAAAACATAATACCGAAGCGAACGAGAATGAATCAAGTTTTATCATAAACAATGTTTGATTTGAAACAAAAGTTGCTATCACTGTGATAAAGTTCATTATATATTTGAAAGGAATAAAACAAATTCCCAAAGGACTGAAAATGCTTGCAAAAATTGTCGTCACAAAAGTGCCAATGAACGCAATTTCAAACAATGGAATGCAAATCATATTTGCAAAGATTGAAAGAAGTGACATTTGCCCAAAATAATTTGCAGTCAGTGGAAGCAAGCCAATTTGCACGCAACAAGTAAGCGCAAAAGAATCGGTCAAAAATTTTGGCAATTTTGTTTTGCTCAAAAATTTTGTAACTAGGGGATACACAAATGCTATCGAAAACACCGAAAGAAAACTGAGTTGAAAACCAATGTCAAAAGCAGACAAGGGCGAGAACAAAAGTATCACAATGCCTGAAAGTGAAATGCTGTTTACAAAGTCATATTGCTTTCCAAAAAGTCCCGACAGCAAAACGGTCATAGCCATGATTGATGCTCTGACAACCGAAGGTGAAAACGAACACATCCAACAATAAAACAAAAGAATAACAAAAAATATTGCACATTTTATTGTTCGCTTTGTTTTCAATTTGTCCAATACAAAGTTCAACATTCCAACCAAAAAACCGATATGCAAACCCGAAACAGCCAGCATGTGGGATATTCCACTTGTTTGAAAACTTTGTCTTATATCAAAATCAAGTTCGCTTTTATCACCAAAAATCATGCCATAAAAAAGACCAACATCTTCTTGTGGAAGATTGTCAATATACACGTTTTTTATATGTTGTTGCAACTTTTGTGCAACAGAAAGTCTTCCTTGTCCAACAACAGTGATTTCATCATTTGAAACGTTGCAAACATAAGGGGCATAATGTTTGTACGCAGTCGAGTTAAATTTTCCAAGTTCAAAAAGATTTGCGTTTTGTATTTCTTGTTCAAATTTTATGATTTGTCCAACGGCAAAGTTTTTGCCATAAGTATACACTATGATATTTTTTTGTTTTTGGTTGTTTATGGTGACATTTTCAATAACAACAGATTTTTTTGAAACTGTCTTTACTTGACCTTGAACTGTTTGCGTTCCAGAGTACTTGTTTCCTTGGAATGAATAAACGCTGAAACAAAATGCGACAAGTCCAAATCCAAAAGCAAATATCACGCACAATATTTTTGCAAAACACTTCCTTTTGAACGCAAGAAACAAAAGCGCAACAAGAACAATACAAAAAAAGGAAATATAAAACCAATTTCCTTCAAAAATATTTTTGCAAAAAATAATTGCACAAAAAAAAGCAACAAAGCAAAAAAACAATACTCTGAAGTTTACAATTCTTTCTTTTTTGCAACTAGTTTTATTCACACAAAAATTATATCACATTTTGGTTGTTTTTCAAATAATTTGATAATGTTTGTTGCTTTTGTACAAAATATATATATTTAAAACAATGACAATAACACATAAAAACACAAAAAGTATTTGTAAAAAAAAATAGTTTTTGCTAAAATACAAATGGAGAAGATATGGAGCAACAAAAACCAGTTTTGCCACCAAGACCAGTACCACCACCAAGACCAAATCGTGAGGGTGATGTTTTTCCAAAGCAAAACATTCAAAATACAGAAGTTCAAACCAATCAAAAAAATGATTTGCAAAACTCTTTGCAAGATGCTCCTGTTGAAAATCAAACAAATGATTTGACAAATTTACAACCTGAAAACAAGACAGTTTTGCAAAAAAAAGCAAAACAAACAAAAGAAAAACAAAAAAAACAACCAAAAAATGCTGACCCAAAACAGAAAAAAGACAAAAAGTTTTCACCAAAAAAACTTGTCATTGCACTTGCAGTCGTTTTTGTTTTGCTTGCAGGTGCGGGTACAGGAACATATTTTGTTTTGCAAAACTTGAAAAATGTGCCACTTGTCCTTGACGGGCAGTTGCAAGTTTGCCAAATGTCTGGCAAAGTATATCTTGTTGCAGAACAAGCCGATTGTGAAAAATACGTATTCAATATAACATATCAAAATCATACAAGCACACTTTATCAAAATGACTACATTCTTGATATAACCCAATTTTTGCAATCAGGTGGCAGTTACAAATTTTCGTATTGTATTCAAAATCAAAGCCCAAAAACAAAAAGCAAACCAAGTGCTGAAAAAACGTTTGTGTACAAAAAAGACCTTAAAACTCCCGTTTTGAAAGTCCAAGACGACAAACTTTGTTGGCAAGCAATTGATGGCGCAACCGGATACACACTTTATTTTTTTGACAACCTTGGTGAACTCAAATATCGCTCCTTGCAAGCAAACAATGGTCTTTGTACATTCAAGCCCGATTTTGAAGTAGGAAATTATGAATTTTGGCTTGTTGCAACAAAACAAGACGCTGATATGCAAAGTCAATCGTCAAATCATGTAAATTTGCAAATTTTTGAAAACGAAATAAATATTGACAACATATACGTTGACCGTGATAATTGCCTTGTAACAATCAACTTGACAAACAACACAAATCCACCAACATTTTGTATTTATATCGGACAGCAAATGTTTTTGTCAAAACAAACCGAAACAAAAAACACTTATGTTATTGACCTGAAATCAAATATGAGCCAAATTCCATTTGGACAAAGTGTAAGTGCAAAAATTTTGTCAAGGGGGCAATTCTTTTTGGATGGTCAAATTTGTTTTGAATAATTTTACATAAAAAAAAATTTAAAAAGCATACTATTTTCAAATCGAGGTAGTATGCTTTTATTGTCACAACGAACACAAAAAATAAAAAAGTCACTGTCCAACAGCAGTGATGTTTCTGTTCGCAATTTTGTTGTGGCGGGCAAAGATGTCAGTCTTGTTTTTTTGAAAGGAATCATTGACAGCAACCTTTTTGTCGAAGGCATCGTATCCAAACTTGCAAAATATGACGAGCAAAATGTAAGTTTGCAAACTTTGAAAGAAAAAATTATTTGCATAAAGCAAATTGAACAAGTTTCGACGGACAAGGAAATATGTGATGCCGTTTTGATTGGAAAAGTTGCAGTTTTGTTGCAAGACGAGCAAAATGCTTTGGTAGTAGACATTCAAAAGTACCCACAAAGACAACCAACCGAACCACCAACATCGGCAGTAATCCAAGGTCCACGTGAAGGGTTCACTGAAAGCATAGACAGCAATATCTGTGCACTCAGAAAAAGATTTCCAACAAAAGACTTCAAAATCGAAGATATGACCGTTGGCAAATACACAAAAACAAAAATAAAACTTGCATATCTTAATTCAGTGACTGATAAGGCAATAGTTAAAAAAATAAAAGAAAGAATTAAACAGATAAATATAGATGGAATAATAGATAGTTATTATATTTTGGAGTATTTGCAAGATAGACCCAATTCGATGTTCAAACAAATCGGTTCCGCCGAAAAGCCAGACGTAATCAGTGCCAAAATTTTGGAAGGAAGAGTCGCAATTTTGGTTGATGGCTCGCCAATAGTTCTTACAGTTCCATATCTTTTTTTGGAAGACTTGCAAAACAGCAACGATTACTACACAAATCATTATTATGTATCTTTTTTAAGAGTTATAAGAACACTTGGAATTTTGGTCGCCGTAATTGTGCCTGGTGTGTTTATTTCGCTTCGACTTTATCATTACAGACTTGTGCCTATAAAATTTTTGATTACAATAGCCGACAGTACGCAAGATTTGCCGTTTACTCCTATGATAGAAATTTTGTTTATATTTGTGCTGTTTCAACTTTTGTATGAAGTAAGTCTTCGCTTGCCAAGATATCTTGGACTTGCAACGTCCATAGTCGGCGCTTTGATTTTGGGTGATACAGGCGTAAAAGCAGGACTTATCTCGCCACCAGGAGTAATCATTGTGGCGATGAGTTTTATTTGTATGTACACCGTGCCCGAACAATCTTCACAGTTGTCAATTCTAAGACTTGTGTTTATTTTGCTTGGTGCATCACTTGGACTTTTGGGAGTTATTGGCGGGATGGTGTATTTTGTTGCTTATCTTAACAATTTGAATGAATACACAGCACCATATCTTGCACCATTTTCACCAACTGTGAAATCTGACAAAAAGGATGCAATATTCAAAAAACCATTGCCAGAAATGACTCAAAGACCAAAAAGTTTCAAAAAAAGTAACAAGGTAAGGCAAAATAATGAATAATCAAATAAGTTCAAAACAGGCAGGAATACTTTTGTGTATAAGCACTTTTTCAAGCAAGTTGCTTCTTTTGCCGTCAATTTTGTATTCACAAGCAAAAAATCAGGCGTTTTTGCTTTTGATAACTATATTTTTTGTCGAATTTTTGGGCGTGTGGTTTATACTCAAACTCAAACAAAAATTTTATCCTTTGGGACTTTTTGAAATTTTGAAAAATATTTTTGGCAAAATAATCACCAAAATAATCTTTGGAATATTTGCTTTTTATTTCGCACTCAAATTTCTTTACGTTTTTTTGGAATCGTACAACTATTTGAAAGAAATGGTGAACGAAGATGCAACCATATTGTTGTATGCTTGTTGCACTTTGCCCGTAGTCAATTTTTTGGTGCTTAAAGGTTTTCGATGTTTGGGAAGAACGGCACAATTTTATTTTGGGTTTATCGTCGTAGGCATACTTTCTTGTTTTTTAATCGGCTTTTTGGCTGGAGCAGTAAGAATGCCCGAGTTGGAGTTTGGTTTCAAATTTGTGCCAAAAATTTTTAATGTATTATTTTGGTTTGGTGATTATAGCTTTCTTCTTTTGATGTTTGACAAAATAAAACCCGAAAAAAATCTGAACAAAATTGTAATCAAATATTTTTTAATTGGAATAGCGCTTGTTTTTTGTATACACATTATGTATTTCGCACTGTTTGGAGACACAACTTTCATGCACTTTTTTGCTATTTCTGACATTGTTCAGTTCAATATCTTTTTTGGCGGACTTTGGAAATTGGATATTTTGGCACTTCTTACAATTATGTTCCTTTTGTATTTTTCGATGTCACTTTTCATGTTCTGTTTCAGCGACTGCCTAAGCAAAATTTGCCCATCGCTGAATCGCACTCATTCGGTTGCCATAATTGACATAGCCACTTTCATCGCACTTTATCTTTCGGTTTTGAATCTTGAAATGCTTGTTGCAGGGGCAACAAGGTATTTCAAATATTTGTCAGCATTTTGCTTGGGACTTATTCCTTTAATCTTGCTTGTTTCGTTTTTCGCAAACAAAAATAAAGGGGTGAAATATGAAAATATTTTTGAATAAAGTCAAAAAGAACCCTATGTTTTATGTTTTTTTGGCAATTATGATACTTTTTTTGCCTATCGCACTCTTCCGTGAACCAGATTCATCTCGAAGACTTATTATAACAGCACTTGCCATAGACAAACAGGAAGACGAATTTGAAGTCAGCGCCCTTTGTTTTATCCCAGTTTCAACAACTACGTTTAAAGAAAATTACAAAATAATATCCGCAAGCGACAAAACATTTGTCGAAGCACTCAACAAAATTGGACTGTATTCGGGCAGAATTTCAGCTTTGCCACATACTTCGGTTGTGGTTGTAAGCGAGCAAGTTATGGAAAACGATATGCTAAATTGCCTCAATCACTTGGCAAGAACAAGCAACCTTGGAAACAACACCGTCGTCATAGGAACAAACAAAAGCGCAAAACAACTTTTGGAAATAACAAACGACCTTGACAGCAGTGCAAATCTGTCACTCAAAGATTTGTTGTCTTACAACTATCAATATCTTTATGGAAATCAATCAAATCTTGAAAGCTTCTATCGTGGATATTTTTCACCAACAAAAACGTCAATTTTGGGTTTTATGAAATTGGACGAAAACAAAGGAATTGAAGTGGACGGCAAAAGCCAAGATTCGGGCGGAGAAGGTTCATCAAATTCTACAAAGGAAAACGCATCACCAGGTATGGAAGCGCAAGATTCAAGCCAAAATCAAAAAATTTTGAATGACGGCAGTGCTTGCATCTTCAAAGACGGAAAATTGATTACTTTGCTTGATGGAAGCATGGTCGAATATTACAACTGGATAAACAACCAACAAAACAAAAGTATTCTGACTATCGAAGATTACACCCATGGCCCTTTCAAAAATGCAAAATTATCCTTTCAAATCGAACAAAAACCAGTTTTGCACGTTGCAAAGTTTGTCGACAACGTTCCGCAAATATATTATATAGTCAATTTTGTGCTTACTTTGGATGAAGTAAATCAGCAAAAATATCACCCAGGGGATTTTGACCTCGGACAAAAAGTTTTTACACCCGAATTGGAAAGAAAAATTCAAAACAACGTTAAAAACGACTTTTCAAAACTTTTGAATATCCTTCGCGACAACAAATTGGACGTTATTGATGTTCAAAAAACGTTTTTCCAACAGGATAAACAAAAATTCCAAAATTTTTTGGACACCCTTGACGACAAAGATGATTATCTTCGTTATGTAAATTTCAATATTGTAACAAATGTGGTTTTGAAAGCATAATCACGGCAAAACTGCAAACAATAATCAAAAAAAGGAGAAAAAATGAGAAAGAAATACTTTATACCAGTGCTGTTGCTGGCTTTCATGTTTTTGTTTTGCGCTTGTAACCAAACGGCAGAATTCAAAAATACAAAAATCAATGGTCAAACTCTTGCAGGACTTGACACGGTTCAAGCAACGCAAAGGGTAAAAGATATCTTGACCGAACAACAAAACAAAATAGATATCAAACTTGTCCATGGTGACAAAACTTTCACTCTTAAAGGTGCGGATTTCGATACGGATATTGCTTCACTTTCAAATCAGACTATACAACAAGCCAAACCAACTTTTTTGCAAAAATTGGGTTCGCTTGCCGGCAGACAAAACAATATCACAGTGCCAAATTCAAAAATAGTTGGCAATTTGGATCAAAAAATCGACCAAATAGCTTCTCAAATTGATTGCGAACCATCAGGACTTGACGTAATCTTTTCACAAAATGATGAAAAACCATTTCAAATAACAGAAGCCGTTGATGGGCAAATTGTAAACAAAAGTTTGTTAAAACAACAGATTTTGGAAAATCTGGAAAAACAAAGTTCGTTTTCATTGCAAATTCCAACCGTTCCAAAAGTAAATCAAATTTCAGCAGAAGAATTGGAACAAAACTTGCAAAAACGCAGTACTTTTTCAACAAATTATTCTTCGTCAGTTGACGGCAGAAAATTCAACGTTCAGCTTGCACTTTCTGCTTTCAATGGACTCAAAGTTGAACCAGGACAAGAAATTTCGTTCAACGACGTAGTGGAAGAAAAAATTGACGACAACGATTTCCAAACCGCAAAGATAATTTTGAACGGTCAATTTGTAAATGGAAAGGGCGGTGGAGTGTGCCAAGCATCAACAACACTTTACAACGCTTTGCTTTTGGCAGATATAGAAATTTTGGAAGTACATCCACATTCGTTGCCAGTAAGTTACGTTCCACTTGCTTTTGATGCAATGGTAAATCGCGGAACGTCAGACATGAGGTTCAAAAATAATTTGGAAAAACCTTTTTATATAAAAACGTGGGGAGATGAAACTGACGCTTATGTAGAAATTTGGGGACAACCATTCCCAGAAGGTGAGAGCGTTCGACGTCGTGCCGAATTTGTTGGTACTATTCCACATCCCGGTGACAAAATCGTTGCCGACACCGAAGGCCAATATTCCGACAAAATAACGTTCAAAGGCGAATATTATCGTGCAAAAATGCCACAAGAAGGATATGAAAGCAAGGCATATATGCAATATCTGAAAGATGGCGAAGTAGTCAGTGAAAAACTTATCAGACACGAATATTATCAACCACAATATGGAATAATTTATGAAGGCACGCAAGAAGTTTACGAAGGCATAGAATTGCCAGAAAATGACGTAAAATTCATTCCAGCACAACAACAAAACAACACAAATGAACAAAATTTGCAAAACAAATTGGAAAGCAACAATCCGAGTGAGTATAATCCTTAAAAAGTTGCATTTTGCAAAATTTTTGAACTTTGGATAAAAAAAACAATTTGACAAACCAGTCAAGTTGTTTTTTTTTGCAAAAATTTTTGAAAAAATCAAAAAAATTCAATTTTGCAAAAAAAATTTTGCAAAATTGCTTGACAATGGGGGGGGGGTACCCTATAATGAATAATGAACAGAGCGGGGAAGTCTGACCCAATCTACGTGCAAGATTTGTTTTGTTTTGGTCAAAGTGTTTTTGCAAAATCAATTGTGGTGCTTGTGGTTTTGCAAAACTGCATTTGAACAACAAATTTGCAAAGTGTTTTGTATAAACAAAACAAAATATCCAGACAATAAAAACAAAAGGAGAAAAGATGAAGAAAAGGAAAAACATTATAATTTCTGCAATCACTTGT
>CAJKWP010000038.1 GCA_905203645.1 uncultured Christensenella sp. | reverse complement strand
CTTTGAGTGCATGACAGAACGGGAATATGCACAGCAGATTGGCATTTCCCAAAAGGGTGTCAATAAGCGCCGGCAGAAGGTCTTGGACAAGCTCAGAACCATGATGAAAGCAAAATAAAAAATACTGAAAACTTTTTTCAAGAATATGCTTTGTTGTTTTGGCAAAGTGTGCCATTTGAAGTAAACATAAAATATGGTGATGAAAGTTACAGAGAACTTAATGAAAAATATTTTCCTTCATGCAAATTTGTTGCGATTGATCGTGACAGAATAAATATTCATGGAACAGATATAAGAAAAGATTTTCAAAAAAACAAAAAGTTTGTCTTGGTTGAAGCAAGGGAAGATATTGATAAGGAGATTGAAAGTGCAGAATATAAACAAGGCATTAAAAGCAAAATTTGAACTGTTGAAGAAGAATGACAAGTTGAATACAAGTTACCCAATAAAAAAACAAGATTGGGATAAGTATTCAAGCAATGAAGCGATAACTTTTAACGACAAGTACATATCAATATATATCCATATACCGTTTTGTAAAACTTTGTGCAAATTTTGTGAATACATAAAATTTGCGAGAAAAGATAACAACCAAGAAAGAGAATATGTAGAAGCGATAATAAAAGATATCAAAGATTTTTATGACAAATACCCCGACAAAATTTTATGTGGATTGGACATTGGTGGCGGAACGCCAACCGTACTTGACGAAGAAAATTTTGAATATTTGTTGTCAAGTGTAAAGAAAATAATTGATAAGTATCAAAAGATTGATAACTTTTTGCCAAGCATTGAAGCAACTTTTGATACTATGTCACAAAAGAAAGCACGCGATTTGGTGAAGTATGGTTTTAAAAGAATTTCTTTTGGCTTGCAGACTTTTGATAAAAAGGTTTTGAAAAAATACAACAGAAACAATGGAAATATCGAAAACATTTTAAACATTATAAAAATGTGCAGGCAAGAAGGAGTTGAAATTGTAAACATAGACTTGATGTATGGGCTCGAATATATAAAAAAATCTTCAATAAAAGCGACAATGAAAGTGATTAAAGAAATCAACCCAGAGCATTTAACTTTTTATGAATTCAGAACAAATATTTTGAAAGTAAAAGAAAATTATACAAAGAAACAACTTTACAAGCAATACAAGGCACTTTTTAAAGAAGCACAGAAATGCGGATACAAAGGAAGATTTGGTCAAAACACATTTACAAAACTTTGTGATAAAGGGCTTTCTTCATATCTTGAAAACAGAATGATAAATTTTGTAAATTATTTTGGCGTTGGAATTGCTGCTCAAAGCAAAGGTGATAATGGTTTAAGTTACAATTTTGGCAAGAACTATGAAAAATATAGCGACTGTTTTCAAGATGGACGAATTAAAAAGGGAGATACATATCTGTTGCCCGAGCAAGAACTTTTATCAAAATTTATTGCAGTAAGTGGATATTACGGGGCAATAAATATGGATGTTTGTTCAAAAATTTTAAAACAAGATTTCGCCCAAAAATATCAAAACGAAATAGAATTTTTGAAACGGAAAAAACTTGTTAATATCGAAAACAAAAATTTGATTCTAACCCAAAATGGCTTTGAATATTATGGAGCAATTTTAGGTATGTTTTATAAAGAAGAATATGTAATGTAAAGGAAAAAATTATGGAAAAATTTGAAAATTTGTTGATAGATTTTTATGAACTTACAATGGGGCAAGGATACTTTGATCAAAACAAGCAAAATCAAATCGCGTACTTTGATTTGTTTTTCAGGCGTATTCCTGACAACGGTGGATTTGTTATTGCAAACGGCATAAAAAAGTGCGCGGAATACTTGGCTCAATTTCACTTTTCAAAAGATGATATGGAATATTTGGAAAGTTTGAATTTGTTTTCAAAAGATTATTTGAATTACCTTTCAAAAATAAAATTTACTGGTGACATGTGGGCTGTGGAAGATGGAACGGTTGTCTTTCCAAATGAACCTATTATAACCATAAAAGCACCTTTGATTGAAGCACAACTGGTGGAAACTGCATTGCTTTTGTATTTCAACAGGTCAAGTTTGATTACTACAAAAGCAAGCAGGATAGTAAGAAGTGCAAAGGGCAGAACAGTTATGGAATTTGGAACTCGCCGTGCGCAAGGGCAACAAGCGGCAGTTGACGGTGCATTGGATGCTTACATCGCAGGTGCGGTTGGAACTGCCTGCACCCTTACAGGAAAAGAATACAACGTGCCAGTTTTGGGTACAATGGCACATAGTTTTGTTCAAAGTTTTGACAGTGAATATGAAGCATTCAAAGCGTATGCACAAAGTTTTCCAGATAACTGCGTCCTTTTGGTTGATACGTACAACACTCTTCAAAGTGGCGTAAAAAACGCTATCAAAGTTTACAATGATGTTTTGAAACCATTGGGAAAAACTTTGAAAGGTATACGCATTGACAGTGGTGATTTGGCGTATCTTTCTTGCAAGGCAAGACAAATGCTCGATGAGGCTGGATTGACGCAAACAAAAATTGTTGTATCAAACAGTCTTGATGAATATTTAATAGAAAGTCTTTTGAATCAAGGTGCCAAAATTGACAGTTTTGGTGTTGGTGAAAATCTTATAACCGCAAAATCAAATCCTGTTTTTGGCGGTGTTTACAAACTTGTTGCAATCGAGCAGGATGGGAAGATTATACCAAAAATAAAAGTTTCGGATAATATTGAAAAAATTACTAATCCAGATTTCAAAAAGATTTACAGATTTTATGATAAGAATGGCAAATTGATAACAGATATGCTTTGTACATTTGATGAACCAAAACCAAGTGGAAAAATTGTCTTGAATCACCCAAAAATGTCATGGGTAACAAAGGATTTGGAAGAATATACAACAAAAGAATTGAAAATAAAAATGATTGAAAATGGAAAATCAATTTACACTTTTCCAACAATCGAACAGACAAGACAAAATGTTGCCAAAGAACTTGGAACTCTTTGGGAAGAAGCACAAAGACTTCACAATCCACATCAATATCAAATAAATTTGTCAGACAAACTTTCAAAAATAAAGCAAAATTTGCTTGAAAATGCGACTAAAAATTAAAAAGCAAAGGATGAAAAAACAAAAAAGCAGAAAGAAAAATGAAAGTCTTTCTGCTTTAATATTTTTTGCAAATTTAATTTTCGGACAACACGACAAGTTTGTGCAAAGCTCTTGTTTGTGCAACAAAAAATTCTTTCAAGTCAAGTGGGTTTTGAAGATTGTATGATTTTGAATTGAATATTATCACGCTGTCAAACTCCAAACCCTTTGCGGTTTTTACAGTAAGTGCAACGACAGGTGAGTTGTAAGTTTCGGTATTTTCATCAATTTTGACAATTTGTTGATTGGCTTTGCAAAATGTGTCAAGTTCTTCATCATTTTTGAAAATGACTGCGATAGTTTTGAAGCCTTTGTTTTCAAGATTTTCAAGCCATGTGTTTGTGACTTGACAAAGTTTTTGTTTTGGACAATCAACAAATTCAACCTTTTCACCATGACGCAAAACATTTTGTGCAAGTGGCATTGCAAGTTTTTCAAGTGTCAAATTGGCGTTATCCATAATCTCTTTTATTGTACGATAACTTTTATCCAAAAGCAAACAGTTTGCATTTTCAAATGCCAAATTCAACTCTTGCCAGTCGCATATTGATTGATAAGAGTACATTCCTTGTGCCAAGTCGCCAAAAACTGAAAAGTAACTTTGCCAAAATATTTTTGACATCGCAACAAACGTAACAATACTCAAATCTTGTGCTTCATCAACAAAAATATTACGCACGTCGGCATCTGCCAAATATTCGTCGATCAAAAGCGGATCTTCACAAATTTTGAAAATGTCTTTTTGCATTTTTACAAGTTCGCTTTGTTTGTTTTTTCAAAACGTTACGTATAACGACGCAATTTTTTACTTCTTCTTGATTCATAACCAGTATAATTTAACATTTTTAAAGCCAAATGTAAATACAAAAAACGATTTTTTTCAAGGGAAGGATGACAATTCGTTTTGCAAAAATATCGGTATATGATAAAATTATCAAAAAAAGGAACGCTTATGCCCAAATTTGTAAAAATAGACGGTTTTTGGTGGGAATATGACCCACGTACTCCAAAAGAAAGTGCGACTTTGTACAGCATTATATCTTTTGCACGATCTTCGTACAACAATTTGACAGGTTTGGAAATTGTGGATTGCGACGAAAAGGACTTGAATTGGGAAAATACCGTTGTTTACGACGGCAGTTACTTGACCGGCTGGCTTTCGCCTGAAGGCGCTTTTTATGGTTGTGACTTCAATCGTCACAAAGAACAAGCGCATCTTGTTCACAAATGCAGCGAACGAGATATGGAAGACCGCGGGTTTGTAAAAATCACAAAGTGTGAAAGAAAACTTGTCGCACTTCTTCCGATCAGAAAAGATCATCGTGCGCTCACGGCAAGTCAATACAACTTCCTTAAAAAATTGCCAATAAACAACTTTGACGAAATTGAATTTTTTTACAGAATTAAAATGAAAAAACAATCAAAAAATGATTTTGAAATGTAGAAAGAGAGTAGTAAAGTCAAAATCAAACCACAAAGAATAGTAACAAAAAAACAAAATATATGACAAAGCAGTTGACAACTATGCCGATTTGTGTTATCCTACTTACCGCATGGTTATGGTGGTTGTAGCGTAGTTGGCTAACGCGCCAGATTGTGGCTCTGGAGACCATGGGTTCGAGTCCCATCATCCACCCCAGAAATCAAAAAGTCTTCTTCGGAAGGCTTTTTTGTTTTATTGCTTGACATTGCTTTGTCAAATGAATTAAAGTATTTGTATGAAAGGTTTGCAAAAATATTGTTATAACTACTATTGCTACATTTGATGCTGTGTGGTTGTTTTTTGCAAATTTGAAAACTTCCGCCGGCAAAAGGGCGGTTTTTTGATGTTAGGGAGAAAAATATGTTTAAAAATGATGCTTTTGAACAACTTGAAAAACGTGGTTTTGTTTTTCAAACAACAAATATGGAAGTATTGAAGAAAATATTGAAAGAAGGTCCAATTACATTTTATATAGGCATAGATCCAACTGCTGATTGCTTGCACATTGGGCATTTCTTTGGTTTGCAAATGGCAAGAATTTTGCAGGATTGTGGACACAGATGTATTGTTTTGGTTGGTGGCGCAACTGGACTTATTGGCGACCCAAGTGGCAAAAAAGATATGCGCAAGGTGCTTACTGAACAAGATGTTGCAAAGAACGCAAGTGATATCAAAGACCTTTTGAAAAAATTTATCGTTTTGGATGGTGAAAACCCAGCGATTATCGTTGACAATGCCGATTGGCTCCGCAACAAAAGTTACATTGATTTTCTCAGGGAAGTTGGTGTGCACTTCAATGTGAATGAAATGCTCAGAAATGATTTGTACAAAAAAAGACTTGAAGAGGGCGGTTTGACGTTTATGGAAATGGGGTATATGCTCCTTCAAGCATATGACTTCGTACATCTTAACGACAAGTACGATTGCGTTTTGGAAATCGGTGGTTCTGACCAGTGGGGCAATATTGTTGCGGGCACACAACTCAGCAGAAAGATGAATTTCAAGGACGGCACTGCAAGACCAACAATGGTTGGTTTGACCTGTCCACTTCTTACAAACGCCGAAGGTCAAAAAATGGGCAAAACCGAAAAAGGAACACTTTGGGTAAGTCGCGACAAAACTTCGGCATACGAATTTTATCAACACTTTGTAAATTGCTTGGATCCAGACGTTGAAAGATTGCTGAGATTTTTTACAAAGATGGATATTGACGAAATCAAAAAACTTTGCAGTGAAGACATCGTAAAAGCAAAAAAGATTATGGCTTATGAAGTTACGAAACTTGTTCATGGCGAAAAAGAAGCACAAAGCGTAAAGGAACTCAGTGAACAGTTGTTTACGTCCGGAAACGCAAATTCCGAAAGTATGCCGACCGAAAAAATTACACTTGATGACAAACAAATACTCACAGTTGACTTCTTGGCAAAACTTTCAATCTTTCCATCAAAATCCGAAGCAAGAAGATTGGTTTTGCAGGGCGGGGTAAGCATTGACGATCAAAAACTTGTTGACCCAATGAAAACGCTTGTTTTGGATAAGGACGAATATATTGTAAAAAAAGGCAAAAAAACGTTTGTAAAAGTTAAAATAAATTAAAAAAACGGGTTTCAAACCCGTTTTTTCTTTTATTTAAAACTCAAAATTTGTTTTTTGCAAGTTGGCAGTTTTTTTGATATTTTTCGAAATCAATTCTTGTTCGACGTTTTCTATTTCGACGTATATTTCATTTCTGTCAAAATAATCCAATTTCAATATTTTGCCTTTGTATAAAACTATAATGCGACGTTTGTTTACTGTTTGATACTTGTCAAGACCGATACTTTCAAAACGTTTCATCAAAACTTGTTTGTTTTCAAACAAGCGGTTCAAATCGTTTTGATTGCAAAGAATATGAATCGGTCTTACAAGTTTGTTGTCTTTGCGCAATCTTTGCTGACCTTTGTACGTCAAACTTTCCAATGACAAATTGTTTTTATCGGTTCCTTCAAGTCGCAATCTCAGCAAATCTTTATCGTTCATATCTCCGAAATATATATCTTGCAAATAGGTGTTTTTCAAAAACTTTGAATTCTTCAAAACCATTTTCAAAGTTTCAAAGTTTAACTTGTACCTTTCTTGACTTGTCAGAGTTCCTTCGCGAAGTTCGGCAAAACTCATGTCGTTGTTCACAATGAAATCGGCGTTGAGTTTGGTTGGCAAAATGTTTTTGTGGTATTCGGGTGATACGAATTCAAAATAATTTTTTATTATAAATGAAGAAGGGCAGTTGGTGGCCTTTGAGTCCCGTATAAGCCTTCGTACAAACAGATATTTGTCATTGCATTCAACAAAAGTTTTTGTTGTGTTTGCATTTTGCAAATCGTTTATCACAGATTTATCCAATGCGTATATGCCTTCGACAATAACTACGTCATAATTATTGCCATTGATTATATTGATATTTTCAAGTCTTTCACTTGTAAGTTTGCTGTATTGTTTTTCTTGTATACTCTTGTTTTGTGAAAGAAGTGAAAGGTCGACTGCAACTTGGTCCAGGTCGTAAACGGTTTTTGTATCGAAATTGATATGATCGAATTCGTATTTCAAGTTTTTCAAAAAAACTTGTGGTTCTACGTTAATCAAAACTTTGCACAAACTTTCGATCTTTTGCAAATTTTCATCACAAAATTTGTTTTCAAACGAACTTGAAATTATTACGTCTTTTATATTTTGGACAATTTTATCCTTGTTCAGAATGGTTCCGTTATAATATTTTTTGTCAACTATGTCAAAAATGTTTTTTGCAATTCCGTTGTTGTAATTGTCTGTCGAAATTATTATGCTTTTAAGGTTGTTTGAAAGCAAGAAAGATTGAAGCTGATTGCTTAAAAAACTTTTGCCGGAACTTGATGCGCCGCCAATCAAACAAATCGGTTTAAGTCCCTTTTCTTTACACTCTTCAACAAAGTCTAAATTTGCATACAACCATTCGTTCATACTTGAAAAATTTTTCACAATCATAACTCCTTTGCCAAATTGAAATTTTTGTATTGGCTGTCAAACGTAATATCTTTTACTTTCAATTCCAAGTCTTGAGTAAGTATTTTCAATATTTTTTTATATTCGTCGCCTTTTTTTACTTCAACTTCACAAACTTTCAATTTGTCTTTTCGCTTGTAATAAAAATCGAATTCAAATTTCAAATTGTCTATTGTCAAAATGCTTCTTGATTTTTCAATAAATTTGGTTGCGAATTTCAAAAGATTTGTTGCAAAACGGGCGGGTATTTGCGTTTCGTATTCACGTCTGCACAAATCGCCTTTGGATTTTGCTGTCAAAAAATAAGTCGTTTCGTTTTCGAAAACGCATTGTCTTAGGCGAATCGAATCGATTCCTTTTGCTTGCTTCAAATCGAGCTTCAACCACTTGATTGCAACTCCCAAAAATTTTTTCGTATCAAAGTAGTATTGTTTTATAAAAACAACGTTATCAGAGTGTGGAATTTCGTTTACCAAAAATTTGTACTCTTTTTCAAGCATTTTCTTTTCCTTTTTTTCACATATTATATTCAAACCAAACATATAAATCAAATATCTGTTTTTTATAACGGGTATAATTACCAATTATACAAAAAAAATTTTGAGAAATTTTTCCCAAATAAGATCAAACCGTTTCAAATGTTTTTTTTGTGCCAATATTCACAAGATTTTATTTCATTATCAATTTTTTCAAAATGCTTGCAAAAATATTTGGCATATGATATACTTTTGTACGTGATATGGATCGCTAGCTCAGTTGGCAGAGCATCTGACTCTTAATCAGGGCACGACGCGTGAAGCAAAGTTGCCAGTGGCAAGTTTGTAGCCAAAGTGGGTGAGCAATTCATTGCGAACGGAAGGGGAACCCTGGACCCCTAAAAAAAAGTACAGGGAAGAAAAATACGGATCGCTAGCTCAGTTGGCAGAGCATCTGACTCTTAATCAGGGGGTCCAGGGTTCGAACCCCTGGCGATCCACCATAAAAAAACTAGGCAATCGCCTAGTTTTTTTTTACACAAAAACAAAATAATCTCAGGCATCATGTATTATAGTGTTTTGCAATTTGCTTGATCGCTTTGATTGTTTGTAAAATTTCGTTAAATGTATTGAAATAGCTTAGTGACAATCTTACTACACCTGTTTGAATAGTTCCAAGTTGTTGATGTTTCAGTGGGGCACATTGAAGTCCATTTCGGGTACAAATCTTGTATTTGTCGTTCAATATTTGGCAAACTGTTTCTGATTCCATATTTTCGATATTGAATGCAATTACTCCATGAACACTGTCTGGGTGAGTATAGACAACAACGTTAGGGATTTTTCGAAGTTCAAAATTAAGATATGTTGTAAGATCTTCAATTTTATGACCTATGCTTTCAAAATTTTCAGTTACAAAGTCAATGCCTGCACCAAGACCCAATATATTTGGTGTGGCGATTGTTCCGCTTTCAAATCCTTCTGGGTAAGAAAGTGGTTGCCTTGGGTTGAAACTTTCTGTTCCAGTTCCACCAAATTTTATTGGCGTCAATTTTGCTCTTCCGCTTGTTGCAAGTACGCCAACTCCTTGCGGTGCATAAAGACCTTTGTGTGGAGCAAGTGCTAAAAGGTCAATATGTTGCTTTTGCATATCCAATTTTATGTGACCAGCACTTTGTGCACCATCAACCAAAAACAAAATGCATTTTTCCATACAAAGTTCGCCAATTGCCTCGATATCTGCGACCATTCCATCAACATTTGAAATGTGATTGATGCAAACAAGATATGTGTTTGGTTTGATGTGTTTTTCTATGTCTTTTCTTGTTAACTTGTCATTATTTGCAGGGTTGGCGATATCCAGCGTGATGATTCCTTGGTCTACAAGGTGATAAAGTGGTCTTGACACTGAGTTGTGTTCGTTGCTTGTACATACGACATGCCCACCTTTTTGCGCTGTCCCCAAAATTGCAAGATTGAGCGCTTCTGTACAACCAGATGTAAAAATAATATTTTGTGTTTTGGGTGCATTCACAAAATTTCTTACTTTTTCACGTACAGATTCGACCATCATTGCGGTTTGTATGCTTGCGTCGTGTCCGCCTCTGCCAGGGTTTGCCGAATATTTTGTAAGTCCCAATTCTACGGCTTTCAAAACTTGTTTTGGTTTTGTTCTTGTTGTAGCACTGTTATCAAGATATATCATAATCTTTCACCTTTCACTTTTTTTATTACATTTCAATATAGTGAAATAGGTAAAAAAATGTGAATTTACCAATTTTTGCAAAAGGAGAAAAGAGATATGCAGTACACATTGGCTGTTTTTCGTGCAAGAAGCGAAACCTTTACTTTTGCCAACTTACTGAAATCTTATGGAATACAAGCACAAATAGTTAATACTCCAAGAAAGCTCAACGTTTCTTGTGGTATTTCTGTAAAATTTCCTTTTTCAATGATGTCAAAAGCAAAAGAATTGTTGTCACGAAGGAATTTTGAAACATTTGTGGGATTGTTTAATTATAATTACTGATTTTGAAAATTGTTACAAGATATTTGTATTTCGTCAAATTTTGACAAAATACTGGACAAAATCAACAATATGTAGTATTATCTTATATGGAGAGTGCAAAATGAAGTGTCCTTATTGTTCTTATGAAAACAGCAAAGTTCTTGATTCTCGCGCGGGGAACAACAGTATCAGGCGAAGAAGGGAGTGTTTGGCGTGTGGAAAACGTTGGACAACATACGAAACTGTCGAAACAACACCAATCTTGGTTATCAAAAATGACGGAAGTCGTCAACCATTTGATCCTTCAAAAATAAAAAAAGGCATAATCAAAGCGTGTGAAAAAAGGCCTGTAACACTCAGTCAAATCGAAAATATTGTTTCGGATATCGAAAAGGAAATTCAAAATTCATTGAGCGGTGAAGTCAAATCAACCGTTATTGGTGAACTTGTAATGGAAAAACTCAAAGATATTGATGAGATTTCTTATATCAGATTTGCTTCGGTTTACCGCCAGTTCAAAGATGCCAGCACGTTTGTAAGTTTTATAAACAATTTCAAGCCGGAAAAATAAATATTTTTGGCAAACAAATGTGAAAAAGTAAAAGTGATTGATTGTTTCAGTCACTTTTTTTATGTATAAAAAATAAATTTAAGATGTTTTAAATCTGTATTTAATCAAAAAAATACCTTTATATAAAAGGTATTTTTTGAAGTTTGGAGCGGAAGACGAGATTCGAACTCGCGACATTTGCCTTGGCAAGGCAACGCTCTACCACTGAGCCACTCCCGCATATTCAAAATTGACTTTGTTATCATATCAAAAAACAAAGCGTTTGTCAACTGTTTTTTGCAAATAATCAAATCAATTTTGAAAGACTGATTGAACTTTATAAAGTTTATGCAGGTGAGATTAAAATTTATTTTTGGTCTTCAAGTTTTGATTGAATGTATGCCTGAGTTTTTGCAAGATTTGATGAATTAAGTAATAAAAGTTGTTTTATGATATCGACTTTGTCATCAGGAATATATCCAATCTTATTGTTGTATTGGCGATCACAAAGGTAGTCAAGGCTTACATTGAAAAAGTCAGCAAGTTTGTATAATGTTTTTAAATCTGGCTCTATTTTGCCATTTTCGTATCTATTATAATTTTGCTGAGATGTATTCAATATTTTTGCTATTTCGGCTTGACTGAGATTGTTTTGCTTTCTTAATTCTTTTAATTTCATTATTGTTACCGATATAATTTTACAAAAATACACAGTAATTGTAATGATTTTAACCATAATAAATATTTTTATCCAATAATGGTGTAAAATTATTGACAAAGTTACAAAATATGTGTAACATAATCATATATTTACACCAAAAAGGAGTATTTGAATATGATATGTTATGAACTTTGTGAAGGATGTAATAATTTTGATTGTAAAAAGACGGCAGAAGGCGAAAGGGGTGTTTGCACTATAAATAAAGATATCCTTAGCTGTATATTTGATTGCAATGTTGTTTGTGTTAAAAATGCATTGAAAATTTTAAAAAATGCCGTTGACAAAGAAAGTTTAGAATATCAATTATGTTTTGCTATTCTTGATAATTTTTTGTATAGGATAGAGGAGTTAGATAAATAGAAATAGCATTTTGTAAGATTAAATGCCATTTTATAGTTGTTTATCTGTTTGAATTTTCGTAAGCATCCATACATTTTTTGATTGAATTTTTTGCGTAGTTTTGGTCGTAAAACTTGCTGATTTTTGTTTTCTTTCCTTCAAGTTCTTTGTAAACGCTAAGAAAATGCATAAGTTCATCAATAAGATGTGGTGGAAGATCTTGTATATGTGTATAATTGTTGTATGTTGGGTCACCCATAGGTACGGCAATTATTTTTGTGTCGATTTGATTGTTGTCAACCATGTCAATCGCGCCAATAGGTGTACATTCAACCAAACTCATTGGCAATATCTCTTGACTGCAATAAACAAAAACGTCCAACGGGTCCCCGTCTTCACTGAGCGTTCTTGGAATAAAGCCGTAATTTGCAGGGTAGTGTGTTGATGTGTAAAGTATGCGATCCAATTTCAAAAGTCCTGTTTCTTTGTCAAGTTCGTATTTGTTTTTGCTGTTTTTGCTGATTTCAATAACTGCAATAAATTTTTCTGGGGTAATTCTTTTTGGGTCAATATCATGTAAAATATTCATAAAAATTTCCTTTTAATCCTTTTTAGTATAAACAAATTTGCAAAAAAATCAAGTTGTTTTTGCATCAATTTTTTGTATTTGAAAATATTTTCAGGTTTTCA
>CAJKWP010000037.1 GCA_905203645.1 uncultured Christensenella sp. | reverse complement strand
AAATAATATATTTAATCAAGTAATTTACTAAATAAAAACAAAAACACACCCAACGTGTGTTTCAGAATATATGATTTGATTAAAATTTTTGTTTAATCACCAACTTGAACAAGTTTATTTTCAAGCAAGTCACAAGATGTAAGATAATATTTACAGCCATCGATTTGCTCAACAAGTCTGTATTTCCCCTTAGACTGATGAATATGTCCAAAAACAACTGCAAATGGTTTGGCCTTTTGTAAAAGCTGCATCAATTCATTATCAAAATTTTTGAAATTATATGGTGGATAATGCAGTATCACAATCAATTTGTCACCTTCGTTCATCATTGTTTTTGCATTTTTCAGTGCCAAGTCAAGTCTGATTTGCTCTCTTGCATATATTTTTTGGTCTTCTTCGGTAAATTCTTCGTTTGGCAATCCCCAACCACGCGTTCCACAAAATACATAGTCACCAATCTTCATTGCATTGTTTTGCAATGCAAAAAAATTTTCTGGCAAGGCTTGTTTAACTTTTGTATAACTTGACCACCAGTAATCATGATTTCCCCTTACAATGATTTTTTTACCAGGCAAATCATCAAAAAATTTTAGGTCATTCTCAAATTGATCCATTCTCATAGCCCAACTTAAATCACCAGCCAAAATTACAATGTCGTCATCATTTACTTTTTCAAGCCAATCTTGCTTGATGATTTGCAAATAGTTTTCCCAAGCACCACCAAAAATGTCCATCGGTTTTTCTTCAGAAAGGGACAAATGCAAATCACTTATCGCAAAAATTTTCATCAAATTTCCTTTAATACTTCACTGACAATACGCATATCGCACTTGCCAGCAAAATTTAACTTAAAATACTTCATAACAGATGGAATACTTTTGTCTTCAAGACTAACTATGATATCCTTTATTTCGTTCTTACTCATCATTTTTGGCATAAACTTTTCAACAATCTGTTGTTGATAACGAATATTTGTAGCCTCTTCTGAATTTCCAACTTTTTCATAGTTTTGTTTTTCATCTTCAAGTTCTTTCATACTTTTTTGCAAAATTGCAACTACGTCTGCATCAACAAGTTGTTCGCCTTTTTCACGCTTGTTTATTTCGGCAAGTTTTATCTTGTTCAAAAGCACTCCATAAAGATTTCTTGCAACTGTATCCTTGTTTTTCAGTGCTTGTACATTTGCACTTTTCAGTTCGTCAACTATCATAAGTCCTCCTATAACGCAAAATTTTGTTTGCTGAGTAAATGATATCACTTTTTTGATACTTTGGCAAATGCAGATGTCTTATTTTCCAAAAAATACAAAAAAAACAGCAACCGAGAGGTTGCATGCATTGATTTTATTTTCGATTACGGAATAAAAGACAGAAATTTGTTTGCGTTTACAAGTCCATATCCTTCTAAGTTTTTGTTGAAACTTACTGGTCTGCAAGAAGCTAAAAGGCACTTTTTTACTTGGTCTGGCTTGAGATTTTTATTTTTTTCATATGCCAATGCCACAAGAGCAGCAACCATTGGTGTTGCAACACTTGTTCCTGAAAGTTTTGTATACAAGCCATTTGCGTGCTTGCAAGAAACAACATCAATAGCTGGTGCAACAAGATCTGGTTTCATACGCTTGAATGCCGGTCCTCTTGAAGAAAATTTTGCTATTTCAAAAAAGTTTTCGTTAAATGTACCATCATCAAACCTGTTATCATTCAAACCACCCACAGTGATAATTTTGTAACTCACACCAGGACTTTTTATTGTTTCATATTCAGGCCCACTGTTCCCAGCAGCAGCAACCACCACAACGCCCGCTTTCCAAAGCATTTCGGCACCTTTCATGATTGGATCATTGTATCCCAAAGGTTCACTTCCAAAACTCATGCAAACAACTTTGATTCCAAATTGCTTATGATTTGTATAAACCCATTGCATAGCCTGCAAAATCTTGCTTGCACCTGCCTCACCGTTGAAATCGAGCGCTTTCAATGAAATTATATTTGATTTTGGAGCAAATCCAGAATAATCACCACTTGAAGAAAGCCCACTGCCCGAGGCAACACCAGAAATAAAAGTTCCATGTCCATTGTCATCATAAACTACTTTTTTATCTTGTACAAAATCTTCAAAATGTATTATTCTGTTTTGACCAAAAACAAAATCCAAATGAGGTCTTATTCCCGTATCAATAAAAGCTATTCCTACACCTTTTCCAGTATAACGACTATTCAATTTTACAACTTTCTTAGATACTTTTACAAGAGCTTTTACACTGGTATGTGATGAAATATAACTTATCAAGTCCAATCTTGATAAACTATATATAGTAGATGTATCACTTTTTATACACAATGCGTTGATAAAAGGATACACATCAATTATTGAAATATTTTTGTCTTTGAAAAACTTTATCGCTTGATTTATGTTGGCTACATATACTATTGCTTCCAACTGTTTTGTTGAAGAGCAAGTTGTGATTGTTTTCAACATATTTACGTCAATTTTCTTCATTTGTGCTACTCCCTTTTACTTTATTTTTTCCAACAGTTCTTTTATATTTGCTTGTTGCTCAGCTGACAAAAAAGGCTTCATTGCTTCGACACTGCTTTCGAGCGATTCATAATCAAAACTGCCGTTTTGCTTTTGTCTTGAAACCTCTTCAAACAAATCGCCCATCAACTCATCATGATTTTTTTCTTTTAGTAATTGAAATTTTTGCCTTAAATATTCTTCGTTCTGTGCTTTGCTTTGTTCAAACTTTTGCTCATTAACTTTGGTAACTTCTTTATATTCAAAATTTTTAGAATACTCTGACAAAGACATAATCCACTCTCCTATTAACTAAAATATTATATGATTTCATATAAATTAATTGTTAAAGGAGCCCTTTATGCAAAATAAAAACTATTATCCACAAGAAGCATATACCCTTCAAAACAACCAACAAAATAATCAAATGGCACAAAATGAACAAAAAGGCATTTTCAATCAGCAAAACAATATGTCAAACCTGATTGAAATGCTTGGAGATAAAAACCTTATGTCAAAACTTGGTTCAAACGCATCGCCACAAATGTCAATGTTGATGGGGCTTTTGAATCAAAGCAACAAAAAAAAATCGGAACAAAAAAAATTTGAACCGACTGATTATATAAAAGTTAGCGACTATCACCTTCAACATCTGGACGATTAGTCAAGATGTTCAACTATACTTCCCGATTTGAAGAATATTTGCCTGTCAGAAAATTTGTGCGACAAATCAATATTTGACGTTGCTGACAGCATTGTAAGATTTTTGTCCTTGTATAAATTTATTATGATATTGAGTATATCTTGTTTTTGGTCTTCCTGTAATTCGCAAAAGTTATCAAAAATATTGTCAATCAAAAGTATGTCAAGTTTTCGAAGAGCAAGCCTTGCAAAAGACAATTTGTATTTTTCATACAATGATAATTTTTTGACTTGTATGTCTTTGTATTTTTCCAAATCATAGTTTTTTAAAGCGTCGCATATAAGTTCTTCGCACTTGTCTTTGTTTGTTTTACCAAATTTTAAGATATATTCCAAGTTGTCATAAACAGTTTTCTTTTCAAAAAATATTGGGTAAACTGGTATATATCCAATAGATATATCGCTTTTAAAATCAATTTGAGTTAAATTTTTGCCGTCAATCAAAATTTCACCTGATGAAGGTTTTTCCAATTTTGACAAAATCCTTATAAGGCTTGTCTTTCCGCTGTCTTCACTTCCAACCAACGCCACTTTTTCGCCTTTTTCTATGTGCAAGTTTATATCAAACAAAGCAAAATATTCCCTTATATATCTGTGAAACAAATGTCTAATTTCTATCATTTTTTTCTCCTTTCAAAAAATCAAGTGCCTGTTGAGCACATATTTGTTCCGCTTTGTTTTTACTTGAAGATGTGCCTTCAGTGATTTTTACATTATTCATAAATACCGCCATAGTCCAAATTGGATTGTGGCTTTCGCCACTTTTTTTGACAAGTCTGTAATTTACTTTTTGATTTTTTGATTGAACATATTCTTGCAATTCTGACTTGAAATCATGTCCGATATGGTGTTTATATTCATCCAGTTTCAAAAGTTTCAATACAATATTTCTCACCACTTCCAAATCGTTACAATCCAAATAAACGCCGGCAATCAAAGCCTCAACTATGTCCGCTTTTATGGCGACAGAAATTTCACCCTTATAACTTTTTCCAAGCTTGACATCATTTTCCAAATTCAATTCATCAAAGACTTTGCACAAATATTTTTCGGAAACAAAATTTGATCTTAATTTTGTCAAAACTCCTTCTTTTTGTTCTGTCTGTTTGAAAAAGTAATCTGCAACCAAAAAATCAAGAATGCTATCACCCAAAAACTCCAATCTCTCATAGTTATGTTGCGAAAAAGATGAATGAGTCAGTGCCACACCCAAAATTTCTTTATTTTTAAACACGTATCCAAGTTTATTCATCGTTTTCTTCAAGCCTTTGATTCATTTTTTGTGTTATTTGTTCAATAATTTTGTTGTCGTAAATATTTCTTGCTTGTTCGATTGATTTCAAGATCGTTTCTGCATTGCTTGAACCATGGGATTTGATAATTATTGCATTACACCCCAAAAACATTGATCCGCCATACTTATTATAGTCAAGTTTTTCTTTTATTTTTTTTAGTTTTTTGTAAATTAAAAAAGCCGCTATTTTGCCAGCAGACCCGCCGAAAGCATGTTTTAATTCTGACATAGCCAAAGAAACTGCACCTTCACTTGCCTTGAGTGCAACATTGCCTGCAAAACCATCACTTACAAAAATATCTGCAACACCAGCAAGCAAATCACGAGCTTCTTTGTTTCCAACAAAATTGATTTTGTTGGATTGATCACAAAGCAAATTGTAAGCTTCTTTTGTCAATTCATTACCTTTTCCCTGTTCATCACCGACACTCAAAAGGGCACAACTAGGATTCTCGATGCCAAAGATTTTCATATAACAGCTGCCCATTATTGCAAAGTCCAGCAAATTTATTGGTTTTGAATCTACATTTGCACCGCAATCAATAAGCATAACTTTTTTTCCATTTTTGGTTGGCAAAATAGGAGCAAGTGCTGGTCTTGAAACACCTTTGATTCTTCCAATCTTCAAATATCCACCCGCAAGTATAGCACCTGTACTTCCCGCCGAAATCAAAGCATCCGCCTTGTTTTGTTTCAAAATGTCAAAAGCCTTTACCAAAGAAGAATCTGTTTTTTGTCTTATTGCAGTTGTTGGTGACTCATCGTTCTGAATTGTTTCTCTGCAATCTTCAATAAACAATCTGTCACAGCAAAATCCTTTTAAAGAGCTTTCAATCATTTCTTTTTTGCCAGTAAGTATAATTTGCAAATCTTCATATTTTTTCAAAGCAGATACAGCGCCGTTTACTATTGCATCAGGTGCATTATCACCGCCCATAGCATCTATTACTATTTTCATATAAACTCCATAAGTTTATTTTTTTATCTTCACAGTTTGCAAAAAAAACGCAAACTAACCAATATAATTATACACAAATAAAAATTTTTTTCAAACAAATAACGTTGCAAATTGTTTTATAGCGAAAAAAAAGGCAAGCAATCTGCTTGTCTTTGAATTATTATAACAATTATTCAGCCTTTTTTTCTTTCTTTTCGGTATCTATAACTTTTTTGCCATTGTAATTTCCACATTTTGCACATACAGTGTGTGGTTGTTTCAATTCATGACAACTTGGACATTCAACAAGTGTTGGAGCACTTACTTTAAAATTGGCCGAGTTTCTTTTGTTTCTTCTTGCTTTTGATACCTTACCTTTTGGAACTGCCATTAATTTATCCTCCTATCAAACTATGACATTATAAATATAAATTTGCACAAAGTCAAGTATTTTTGTAATTTTTGTTTAGCCTTTGATTAAATTGACTGTTTCTTGTGCGATAACCATCTCTTCATCAGTTGGAATAACATAAACTGCAACTTTGCTGTTTGGTGTGCTGAGCAAAGTTTCTTTTCCGCGTTGCATATTCCAGTTAAGGTCGTTGTCAATTTCAACACCCAAATATGAAAGTGAAGCACAAACTTGTTCACGCAATTCTGGTGTATTTTCACCGCATCCAGCAGTAAACACGATTGCGTCAACACCGTTCAATGCAGCGGTGTAAGCACCAATGTATTTCAAGATCCGATAGCAATACATATCAAATGCAAGTTTTACGTCTGGATTATTCAAATTTGCCGTAATGTCACGCATGTCGGCCATCAAACCGCCAGTAGCACCCAAAAGACCACTTTCCTTGTTTAACATTTTGAGCATATCACTTATGTTTTTGTTTTCTTTTTTGCAAATAAATTCCAAAACAGCGGGATCGATGTCACCACTTCTGGTATTCATAATAAGACCTTCAAGAGGAGTAAATCCCATGGATGTATCAATACATTTTCCACCTTTTACCGCTGCAATAGATGCTCCACCACCCAAGTGGCAAGTGATTATTTTAAGGTCTTTTATATCTTTTCCCATAAGGCTTGCACACCTGTTTGCTACATAAAAATGACTTGTACCATGTGCGCCGTATCTGCGGATTTTGTATTTTTCATAGTATTTTTTTGGAATAGCATAAAGATAAGCATATTCTGGCAAAGTTTTGTGAAAACCAATATCAAACACTGCAACGTTTGGAATTTCACTGTTTATAGCCATCGCTCCTTCAATACCAGCAATGGCACCTGGCACGTGTAATGGTGAAAACTCTACTTTTGTTTTGAAATCTTCCAAAACTTCTTTTGTAACTATACATGCGTCAAAGTATGTGTCACCAACGTTTACGACCCTATGACCGAATGCACTTATTTCTTTCAACGATTTGATAACGCCCACTTCGCTGTCAGTCAATGTTTCCAAAACTTTTTTAAGACCTTCGGCATGGTTTGAAAAGTTTTGATTTATAATCAATTCTTTTCCATTTGCTTTGTAACGCAAAAAAGAGCCTTCTTCATTTATCTTTTCAACGTTGCCTTTTGCAAGAACACTTTTGTCTTCCATATTGATAAGTTGAAATTTCAAAGTACTGCTTCCTGCATTGATAACTAAAATTTTCATTGTTTGTTCTCCTTATTATTTTTATTGTTTTCACACTGTAACACAGTCACAGCGGTCAATAACACAATATCTTTTATACTGCAACCACGGGACAAATCATTTACTGGTTTGTTAAGCCCTTGGACAATTGGACCAATCGCAGTAAGTCCACCAAAATATTGCATACACTTGTAAAGTATATTTCCTGCGTTCAAGTCAGGTACAACCAAGACATTTGCCTTGCCTGCAACAGGACTTTGTGGACATTTAAGTTTTGCAACTCTTTCAATCAAGGCACTGTCAAGTTGAAGTTCACCATCGCACAAAATCTCTGGATTGGCATTTGCAAAAGTTTGATACGCATCTTTAACCTTTTGGGTCATTTCACTTTCAGCACTACCTTTTGTTGAATAAGACAAAAATGCTACTTTTATATCACTGCCAAGCATACTCTTTGCCGTATCAACAGTTTGCTTTGCAATGATTGCAAGTTGTTGACTTGTTGGATTTTCGTTTAAGCCAGCATCGGTCAAGAATATTGGCAATTTGATATTTTTGTGTTTGCCCGCAATCACAAAGCACGAAGATGCCAAACCTTCTTTTGCCTTGATAATTTGCAAGGCAGGTTTCAAATTTTTTGAAGTAGAAACCTCAGCACCGCCAACCATTCCGTCGGCATACCCTTCTTTCACCATCATTGCCGAAAAGTAAAATGGATCCAACACAAGTTCTTGTGCCTGCTCCAAAGTCATACCTTTGTCCTTTCGATATTCATAAAGCTTTTGAGCAAATTGACTTGACAATTCGGATGATTTCGGATTTACAATATTAAATTTTTTCAAGTTTTTAAATCGCATTACAAGCGACGATTCATCACCAACCAAAATTACTTTGGCTATTTTCTTTTTTGATATAATTTTTGTTGCTTTTATTATTCTGTCCGAAAACCCCGCTTCGGGAAATATTATCGTGAAGTTTTTGTTTTTTGCTTTGTGCAATATATATTTTTCAACATTCATAGAAAACTCGCTTTTTGTGGATGTTTATTTTTGGAATAGATTGACGACTGTCAAACATATTTTATTATAGTGAAAACTTTTACTCTTGTCAAACGCAAAGCGCAAATAAATTTGAAAGTACTATATTCAGTATTATTGTCACTTTCAATATTTTGTTTGCTTGTTGCCATGGTTGCACAACCACAAGTATACATGAACCAAGCGCTAAATGCATTGATTGTCTGGGCAACTGTACTTCTTCCTTCGTTGTTCCCTTTTATTTTGTATACCAAATTTCTGTCAAGTCTTGGCATGATTGAACCAATATCAAAATTATTCTCGAATGTAACTAGCAAATTGTACAACGTAAGTGGCATTTCAAGTTTTGTATATCTTATGAGCATTATGTCGGGATACCCTGTCGGTGCAAAACTTACAACAGATTTGTATATGGAAGGAAAAATTAACCGTGGTGAAGCACAACGAATAATAACTTTTTGTGCAAACTGCGGACCTATGTTTTTGGTTGGAACTGTCGGAGTCGGACTTTTGGCAAACAAAACAGCGGGTTATATAATGCTTGTTTCACACCTTTTGGGTGCACTGCTCAATGGTTTAATCTTTCGAAAATACAACCTGAACGACAAAACCACTCTTCCACAAAAAAATACATCTTCAACCAATGAAGATGTACTTTCAAAAAATGTAATTTCTTCGGCTAATTCAATGTTTGTAGTCGGTGCTTACGTTGTAATCTTTTTTGTTTTGATTCAATTTTTGAATACAATTTTGCCAATAAATCAATCCAGTACTTTTGGCGCCTTGTTCAATGGCTTTTTTGAAATAACTCACGGCTGCAAAGATATAGCAAACTTGGCTTTCGCAACAAATTGGAAAATAGTTCTTTGCTGTTTTGTTGCCAGTTTTGGTGGGCTTGCGACTGCAATGCAATCTATTACTTTTTTGAAAAAGTTAAACATGAAATTTTCATTTTTTCTGTTATTCAAATTAACTCATGCGATACTTTCAACCGTTATCTGTGCACTTTTTTGCTTGATTTTTTAGGCAATTTCTTGCAACATCCAATCTATATATATTCCATAACCTTTTGTTGAATCATTCAAAAATACGTGAGTAACTGCGCCAATTATTTTGCCATCTTGCAAAATTGGACTTCCACTCATACCTTGTACAATTCCACCTGTCATCGACAAAAGGCGTTTGTCTTTTACTCTGAAAATAATAGACTTGTCGCTTTTTTGCTTTTGATTGTTGGCTTTGATTATTTCAATTTCATATTCTTCACGCACCCCGCTTACTGAACTTACAATATACGCTTTACCAGGCTTAACGTTTATGCGATTTCCAACGATTGCCTTTTTGTTTTCATCTACAATGTTAGATGAATCTTTTATATCTCCAAAAACACCACTATTTGTATTTTTGCTGACACTTCCTTTGCTGTTTTTCCCTTGCAAAAACAAACATTTGAGTTCTCCGGGTTTTCCCCTTTCACCCTTTGTTATTCCAACCAACGAACAGTTGTATATTTTCCCGTCTTGAACAGGAATAACAGAACCCGTTTCGTAATCGGTTATAGGATGACCGAGTGCACCAAAATTTTTGTTTTGGTCAACAAACGTCAATGTCCCCACGCCAGAAGCATTGTTCTTTACCCAAAGTCCAAGTTTGTAATTGTTACTTTCCATATCTTTGGCAGGCTTCAATTTTATGTCTATCGTCTTATCTTTTCTGAGAACCTTCAAATTGACAAACTCATTGTCAAAATCATTCAATTCTTCTTCTACGATCGAAACACTTGTGATTTCCTTTCCGTTTATTTCTGTCAATATATCACCAGGCAAAATAGTTTTGTCTTTTTGCGTTTCTTTGTTTCCTTCTTGAGTTAATACACTGTTATCTCCAACTACAATCAAGCCTTTTGTATTCAAGGAAAAACCAAGTGGAATACCACCAACAAAAACTTCTTTTTCTTCGCCAACATTGACACTTACTTCCCTTACTGGGATTATTCCAAACAATTTGAACTTCAAGGTTGAAATTTTGTTTTTCTCGCCACCGACTATCATGTCTTTTTGTTCCAAATCAGCTGTAACAAACTTTCCAAATTGTGATTGCTTGTTCATGTCGTTTATTTCGTTGTAAGTCACATACCCAGTTTGTGGCAAATCGGACAATGCAACAAAATTTGTATTGACCATAAGCATTACAAACCCAACGCAAAACAAAACACCGATTGATTTGATGACAATTTTTTTGAACATTTTTTATACTCCTTAAAAAAAAAGAGAAGATTTACTTCCCTTTTATTTTTTGTATAAAATTTAAAATTATTTACTCTGTTTTGATTTTGTAGAATTTTTGTAATCACAGGCCCAAACCAAAAGACTTTTAGCATGTGCCAGCGCCTCGCTTGTAATACCTTCTCCACCAGACAATTTTGCAATTTTTTCAACCTTTTGTTCTTCATTCAAAACCTCTACGTGACTTTGAGTTTTTTGATAGTCAGAAGTTTTGTATACAAAAAAGAAATTGTCTGCCATAGCGCATACCTGTGGCAAGTGTGAAATACATATGACTTGATTTGATATTGATATATTTGCAATTTTTTTTGCGACTTGAGAGCTTATTTCGCCTGCCATTCCACTGTCAATTTCGTCAAAGATAACTGTTGATTTTTCTTTCACATTCAAATTTTTGTATGCAAGCATAAATCTGCTCATTTCTCCGCCAGAGATAATTTTTGACAATGGTTTTAATTCTTCACCAAGGTTGGCAGAAAACATGAATCTTACGTTGTCATAGCCGTTAAGATTTGGTTCTGTTTGTACAAATTCAACTTTGAACCTGCCGTTTTTCATACCCAAATCCAAAAATTGTTGACACATTCCATTTTCAAATTCTGTTGCAGTCTTTTTTCTTTGCAAAGATATCTTTTGACAAGCATCATTTATCTTTTTGTTCAATTTTTCAAGTTCAACATTAAGCTTTGCAAGTTGCTCGTCAGCATTTGCAATCATTTGATATTTTCTTTCCAAATCTTCAAGAGTTTTGAGCACCAGTTCGACCGAAGAGCCATACTTTCTTTTTAAATCCTTGTACTTGTCCAGTTTGCTGTCAACTTGATCCATTTCGTGCTGATCATATTTTACATGCGACATCTCATTTCTGAGTGTCATACAAATATCTTCTACTTCGTAATAGCAACTTTCCAATCTTGATGCTAATTGCTCAAATGATTCCGAATACTCACTTATGGTGTTCAAATCTTTTTGGGCAGTCTTGATTTGACTGAGAGCTGAGTTGTTTTGATTTAGACAAAAGTATGCCTCTTCCAATGCATTGGTAATTTTCTCACTGCTTGAAAGAATTTTGAATCTTTCCATCAGAGTGTTTTCTTCTTCGTTTGTAGGATTCAAATCTCTTATCTCGTCAATTTGGTATTTCAAAAATTCAAGTTCACGATTTCGATTTTGATCGTCACCGCCAAGCATTGAAAATTTTTCACCTATGAATCTTCTTTCGGCAAGCAACGATTTCAATTCTTGTTTCAAATTGTCGAGTCCATCCGTCAAAGAATCCAAAATTTCAAGTTGATTTTTTTCTTTTAGCAGCATCAAGTTTTCGTGTTGAGAATAACTGTCTGCCAAATACATTGTAACTGCTTTAAGCATAGAAAGCGTCAATGTGTTGCCATTGAGTTTGATATCAGATTTCCCATCAATTCCAAGTGACCTTGAAATAATAAGCAAACCTTCATCTTCAAAACCCATTTCTTTCAATACGGTTGATACACTTTGATTGTAATCTTCAAAACACGCCTCAACCTTCATCAACTCCATGCCGTGCGAAATAAGATTTTTATCAGCTTTTGCCCCTAATGCAAAATCTATGGCATCCAAGATTATACTTTTACCTGCACCAGTTTCCCCTAATAAAACATTAAACCCCTCTTTGAATTCAAGGGTTAAATCTGATATAAGCGCAAGGTTTCTTATCTTTAATTCTTTTAACAATTTTTTCTCCAGTATTACAACATATTGACAAGTGTTTTGGAAGCAGATAATGCAAAATCATTTGTTGGAAAAATTGCCATAATTGTGTCGTCGCCACTCACGGTTCCCATAACATTGTCAAGATTTAATTTGTCAACCAATCCGCAAATTGCAGATGCCATACCTTTGATGGTTTTTATGACAATCAAATTTTGTGCTGGCTTTATTGATATGACTGCTTCTTTAAATATAGAAATATTTTTGTTTGATACAACTGCATCATCAGAAACAGGGAGCGAGTATTTGTATTTGCCAGATTCTTGACTCAAAATTTTTATAAGTCCAAGTTCCTTAATATCCCTTGAAACTGTTGCTTGTGTTATATCCAAACCAGAATTTCGAAGTTGAGATACCAGGTCGTCTTGAGTCTCAATTTCAAATGCAGATATCAATTCCAATATTTTTGACTGTCTTAAACTTCTTGCCACGTTACGCCTCCTCGAATGGCTCAATCCCTTATATTTTGCGGAATACAGAGTTTTATGCATAATTATAAATGTATAATTATTTGCTAATTTTTCATTATTATACAATACAATTTATAATTATGCAAGCGTTTTTTGTATAATTATTCATGAGTTTTTTATAAAAATTTTGAA
>CAJKWP010000036.1 GCA_905203645.1 uncultured Christensenella sp. | reverse complement strand
CATACTTTTTTTGTGCTAGTATTATTCGCTTAAAATTTTAAATATATTTATCTGTCTTATCGGCTTTAATTGACTAACTCTTTGGTTATTCAATCATTGTTTGAAATTACACAAAATTTCAAATTTTCAATTTTATCTTAAAAAAGGAGCGGCTATGTGGGATTGTTTTTTGGATGCACTTGTTGACACACTCAACATCTTGCCAGTACTGTTTTTGGTGTACACGATAACCAACATGATTTCACATTCCGAAAACTTTGGCAAAATCATTTTGAAGTCAAAAAAGTTTGGTCCGCTTTTTGCAAGCGCCTTGGGAATCTTTCCACAATGTGGATTTTCAAGCGCCATGGCAGATATGTTTTCAAAAAGATATATCACTGTTGGAAGTTTGTTTGCGGTCTTTATCGCAACAAGCGATGAAGCCTTTGCAGTCTTGATTGCTTATCCAAATTTTGTACTTAACCTTTTGCTTCTTTTGGCAATCAAGTTTGTATTTGCGGTCATTGTCGGCTATGCAATCGACTTGTGCACAAAAAAATTGTTCTCGTATGCAAGTGTCAACCAAATGCCCGAAAGTCATCATTGCCATTGCAACATCTTGGTCGAAAGTTTTTTTGAAAGCATAAAAATTGGTCTTTACATTTTGATTGCAACATTTATTATAAACTTTATCTTATCAATTTTCAGTTTGGAAAGCATTTCAAACTTTGTGGGCAACAACATATTCTTGCAACCTGTCATCACTGCCCTTGTCGGCATTATCCCAAATTGTGCATCTTCGGTTTTGCTTGTTACAATGTACGTCAATGGAATCATTCACTTTGGTTCACTTGTCGGCGGTCTTTCGGCAGGAAGTGGCGTCGGCATTTTGGTGCTTTTCAAAAACAACAAAAATATCAAACAAAATATAATCATAACAATATCAATGATTTTGATTGGCATCGCCAGTGGAATAATCATCAACTTGATTGAACTTTTGTTTTGATTTCGACAAAATTCACTATTGACAACCTGACATTTTGATAATACAATCATAATAAGAATATACAGTGGAGTCAGATATGCAAAAATTAAGAAAAACACTCGACAGCAAACATTTCTTTTATGAGTACAAATTTGGAAGGTCATTTTTCAGTTTTGACGGAAGTTTGATTTTGAACCCAAACAAAGAATTTGTCAAAAGTGTTTCCTACTATTCAACAGGTGCTTTGGTTGTAAAAACAAAACTTTATAACGGCGAAATTTTCAACCAAAAACAATATGAAATTTTCCAATTCTTCAACAATCACGGCAAAAGCCTTTTTGAAGTTGAATACGGCTACGAAAAAGATATTTCTGTAAGCGTTTGCAAAAATGGAATCCTTGTAAAGTTTGTAACAGACGACAAAACCGAAACAGTTTTGTATGATTACAACGGCAAAGAAATTTTCAAATATGACAACGTTGATAAAGAACAATTTTCAATGTAAAACAATTTTGACAACAAAAAAAAGGAGTTATCCCACTTGGATAGCTCACTTTTTATTTTTATATTATTTAGTTCAGTCCTACACCACTCTTTCCGAACTGTGTTGGATAGTCGGTTCTGAAAACACCCTTAATTAAGCGATTCCCAATAAGACACAATCTCACCCATATACTCAAATCCGTCTTGGAATGTTTGGGAATTTGTCAAATCACTGCCTGCAATGCACAATGATTTGACTGGGTCAAGACTGCAACCCAAGGTCAAAAATTTCAAATAGTTTTGCACGGCGTCTTTTTCGCCTGACAAAATCTTTTTGGTGATAGCCATAGCCGAAATCAAGCCAGTAGCGTATTTGTAAACATAAAAACTGTTGTAAAAATGTGGAATTCTGCTCCATTCATATTGCATTTCTGGCAATTGCTCCACATCTTTGCCATAATATTTTTTTTGCAATTCCATATATGTTTTGTTCAATATATCCTTTGAAAGTGGCAGTCCCCTTTCGGCATAATCATGGATAATTTTTTCAAACTGACTAAACTCGGTTTGTCTGAAAATTGTCGCCGTTGCTGTACCCAAAAGGTAATCACAATAATATGCTTTTTCTTGATTGGTTTGTGCGTTTTTCAAAAGATATTGGCACAAAAGCATTTCGTTGACAGTGCTTGCTACTTCCGCAACAAAAATTGTATAGCCCGCTTTTTCTTGGGGTTGATTTTTGTTTGAAAAGTATGTGTGCATACAATGTCCAAGTTCATGGGCAAGTGTGAACATACTGTTGCTGTCACCCACAAAATTGAGTGAAACAACTGGCAAAGCGCCATAAGCACCCCAACTGTATGCCCCACTATCTTTGTTCTTGTTTGGCATAACGTCTATCCAACGTTCGTCCTTTGCTCTTTGCAAAAGCGAAGTATATTCACTTCCCAAAACGCTGGTCGCATTTTTGACAATTTCAAATGCTTGGTCATAAGTGTATCTTTTGCCAAAGTCCGAAACGGGTGCGTGCAAATCATAAATGCCAAAATCTTGTTGTTTCAAAGATTTTTGTTTAAGTTTCAAATATGATTGCAATTTGTCAAGATTGTTGTTGACTTGGGTAATTAGCGTTTCATAAACTTTTGGGTCAACTTCTTCATAAAACATACTGGCTTGCAAACAATTTTCAAACCCACGAATTTTGCTTGAAAAAACGTCAAGTTTTGTGTTTGAAATATAGTTTGATGCCAAAAAATTGTTGAACTTGCCATAAGTGCCGTTCATAACTTGATAAGTGCTTTTGCGAAGAGTTCTGTCACTGTTGTAAATATATTTTTGATAGTTTGCGTGATTGAGTGGAAGTTTGTTTCCATCTTTGTCAACAACGTCGTCAAAGGTCAAATCTGCATCATCAAATTTGTCAAAATTATCCGAAAAACCACCTGTAAAATCTGACATAAGTGAAAGCAATCTTTCTTCGGCTTTTGAAAGAGTGTGTTGCTTTTCACGAATTATGCTTTTGAAAACTTCACTGAATTGTGGATATTGTTTGTCATTTGAAAGTTCGGTCAAAAAATCATTGTCCAAAGCCGAAAGTTCAACGTCGACAAAACTGTTGTTTGCCGAAATTTGCGTCAATATATTGCTGACACGTTCAAGACGTTCTTGCGCATTGCTGTCGCCTTGGTCCTGTTTTGTGACAAGTGCACTGTAAACATAAAGTTTGCCTGCAAGCAAACTTTGCTTTGACGACAAAAGCAAACATTCAAAAATTTGCTCACGAGTTTTCAGATTGTTTTCAAATCTGCAAAGGCAATCTTTTGTCTTGTCAAGTTCTTTGAGTGCTTCTTCAAATTGTTGTTCATCTTCAAAATATGATGACAAATCCCATTTGTATTTTGTTTCAACTTGCTCACGTGTCTGCATATTGGCTCCTTTTGATTTTATTTCCAGTCTGTTTTGTCAAGATTGAATTCTGTCCAAGGACTGGTTTGTGGTGGCATTGCACAAAATTTCATAAGTGTATTTTTTGTTGGGTGGAAAAAGCAAAGTTTGTAAGCCCAAAGTGCCAAGTTTTCGGTTTTGCCCTTTGCACCATACTTATTATCCCCAAAAAGTGGGCATTTTATATTGGCAAGTTGCACACGAATTTGGTGACTGCGACCAGTTTCGATTTGAACGTCCAAAAGTGAATGATTGGCATTTGAAGATATTTCTTTGTAGACTGTAACCGCTTTTTTTGCGTCCTTTTCGCTCATTGGGCAAACTTTGACAATGTTTGTTTTGCCGTCCTTTTTCAAATAATTTTCCAATCTTTGCATTTTGATTGCAACTGGAACGTCAGTTACGGCAAGGTATCTTTTTTCAAACTTTTTGTCAAGCATTTGCTTTGCCAATCTTTCGGCGCATTTTGACGTTTTTGCAAACACCATAACTCCGCCAGTTGGTCTGTCCAAACGATGCACAAGTCCCAAATATACATTTCCTGTTTTGCCTGTCTTTTCTTTCAGATATTCTTTGAGCATAGTCAAAAAGTCTTTATCTTGCGTTTTGTCGCCTTGACTTAAAATATTTTGCGGTTTTACGGCAACCAAAAGGTGGTTATCTTCGTACAAAATTGTTATATCTTCCATTGTTTACTCCTTAATTTTCGCAAAAGCAACTTGCACCACATGGCAAAATTATATTTTGGTCGGTTGGAATGCCAAGTTCATATTCGTCAAATTTTTCAAAACAATCAAAACAAAGTTTGCAAATATTTTTGAGTACGGTTGGTTGCAACCCTGTTGTATAACTGTTCAAAAGCACAAAAAGTGGCTTGTCCGAAAGCACTTTTTTGCAAAGTTTCAAAAGGTCAAAAACCTTGTCTTCGATTTTCCAAACTTCGCCATTGGGTCCACGGCCATAACTTGGTGGGTCCAAAATAATTGCATCGTAAAAGTTTCCACGTTTGATTTCACGACCAACAAACTTTTCACAATCATCAATTATTGTACGCACTGGCGCATCTTGAAGTGACGACAAACGCAAGTTTTCCTTTGCCCTTTCGACCATTCCTTTGCTTGCGTCAACATGTGTAACACTTGCCCCCGCCTTTGCACATGCAACGGTTGCCCCGCCAGTATATGCAAACAGATTGAGCACTTTGATTGGGCGGTTTGCACCTTTTATCTTTTCCATCATCCTTGCCCAGTTGTACGCTTGTTCGGGAAAAAGTCCTGTGTGCTTGAAGCCCATAGGCACAATTTTGAATTTCAAATCACGCCAGCCTACAACCCAACTTTCGGGAAGTTTTGTTTTGAAATCCCAATATCCGCCGCCAGAATTGCCACGGATATAATGGCCATCAACATTGCCAAAGTATTTCAAATCTGCGCCCTTCCAAATGACCTGTGGGTCAGGACGAAGAAGAGTGTATTTGCCCCATCGTTCCAACTTTTCGCCATTGCTTGTGGCAAGTATTTGATAATCTTTCCATTCTTGATTATATCTCATAAATCTCTCTTTTTGTATTTTTAAAACTATTGGCAAATCTGCCGCCAAGGTTTGAAAGTTTTTTTGTTATCTTTTAAGTTTTATCAAAACGGTTTCGTCGCCAATTTCAAACTCTTGCTCAAAATCTTGGTTTTGAATTGGTTCAAGATTCAATATCAACGCTTCTTGTTTGATTTTTGGTGCGTATTCGTCAATAACTTTTTGCAACGTTTTGCCTTGGGTACAAAGTTCAGCATAAATGCGATCTTCGACTTTGTAATCTGCCTGTCTTCGGCAAAGTTGGATTTGACGTGTAAGTTCACGATACAAACCTTCAATCATCAAGTGTTCATCAATGGTTATGTCAAGCACCAATGTTACGTCGTTTTCGGTTGCAATCAAAAAGTCTGGTTTTGGTTTGTTGCAAAGAGTGAACAAATTTGCATCCAAAACGCCAAATGGTTCAAGTTCAACCTTGCCCGATTTGTACATTTCAACCAATTTTTCCATTTGTGTTTTGTCAGCATCCAAAAGTGTGTTTTTAAGTTTTTGTACGTCGCCTTTAAGCACTGCACCTGCGGTCTTGAAGTTTACGTTCAAATAACTTTCAACAAATTTTTGCCTGTCGTGTTCGAACACGATTTCTTTTATGTTAAGTTCGTCTTTTATTACATCTTGATTTGCTATGCACGCGTTTTTTGTGTATTCATCACAGCATACAAACAATGTTTTGAGTGGTTGCTTGATTTTTATTTGTGCTTCGTTACGCAATCTTTGCGCTTTTGTGATGATATCCTTTGCTATTTCGGTTTGTTTGATTATATCTTTTTGGTCTATATCAAAAACTTTTTCTGGGAAATCGGAAAGGATAATACTTTCGGCACTGTTTGGTTCAAGTTCACGCACCATATTTTGCCAAATGTATTCGGTCACAAAAGGAATGATTGGAGCCATTGTTTGGCAAATAGTTTTGATAGCGGTGTAAAGTGTCCAATAAGCGTTTGTTTTGTCGTTTTCGTCGCCCGATTTCCAAAATCTTTTGCGGTTGATACGGATATACCAGTTTGTAAGGTCGTCAACAACAAGTTCAAATTCTTTTATAATAAGGTTGAACGCTTGATTGTCATAATATCCCGTGCTGTTTTGAACAAATTGGTTCAATCTTTCAAGCATATATTTGTCCGAAAGGTTGAGCGATTTTTCATCGGGTTTGTAGCCGTCAATCTTTGGATTGTCCAAAACGGCATAAGTGTTGAAGAACACGTATGCGTTCCAAAGTCCCAAAAGTTTACGACGGATTTCGTCACCTACGCCATAGCCAAAACGTGTGTCATTGAGCATATTGTTTGAAGCAAACATGTATCTTAAAACGTCGGCACCGATTTTGTCCGCTGCGTCAAAGAAACTTATGTTGTTTTTGCCAGATTTCGAAAATTTTGAGCCGTCTTCGGCAACCAGTGCGGCAAAGCCGATAACCTTTTGATAAGGTGCCTTGCCAACAAGTGTAACTGACATAAACAAAAGTGAATAGAACCAAAGCCTTATTTGTTCTTTCATTTCGCAAACACATTCGGCTGGGAAATTCTTTTTCCAAAATTCGCGGTCTGTAAAGTATTTTTTGGTGCTGAAAGGTGTTATGCCCGCATCAAGCCAGCAATCGCCTACTTCACTTATACGTTCAACTTTTTCATGGCAATGTGGACAAGTGATTTTTATGTCGTCAATGTATGGTCTGTGCAAATGTGGAAGTGCGTCAACTTCCTTTTCGCTTGAAAGTTTTTTCAGTTCATCAAGGCTTCCAACAACGGTTACTTTTCCGCACTTTGGACATGGATAAATTGGAAGTGGAAGGCCATAAAAACGTTTGCGGGAAATGCTCCAATCACCCATGTTGTTGAGCCAATCAAGCATACGTTTTTTCAAATATTCGGGTTGCCAAACAACGTCGTCGCAAGCGGCGATAAGTTGTGGACGGATTTCATCGGCTTTTATATACCATTCTTTTGTCAAGCGGAAAATAAGTGGTTTTTTGCAACGCCAACAAATTGGATAACGGTGTGTGTAATCGTGTGTGTAAAAAAGTTTGTTTTGTGCTTTGAGTTCGGCAAACACCAAGTCGGCAACTTCGGTTGTTTCCTTGCCTGCCAAAAAGCCAAAGTCATCATAAAATATTCCGTTTTCGTTTACTGGACAAATCATTGGCAAATCGAGTGTTTTGCCAAGTTCAAAGTCTTCTACTCCGCAACCAGGGGCGATATGAACAGCGCCCGAGCCTTCGGTGCTGTCAACCATGTCCCAAGCGACTATTTTGTGAACAAAATTTTGTTTTTCAAGTTGTGGAAAACAAGTTTCGTATTCAAGTCCAACAAGGTCACTGCCTTTCAAAACTTTTTCAACGCTTTCCAAATCTTTTTTCAAAACTTTTGTGCAAGAAGAGCAAACAACCAACTTTCTGTCACTGCCCTTTACTTTGCATACGCTGTATTCAAATTCGGGGTTTACGGCGATGGCTACGTTTGCCGAAAGTGTCCATGGAGTAGTTGTCCAAACAAGCATATCCATATCCGAATTTTTTATTGGCAATCTGAAAAACACGGCGGTGTGAGTCATGTCCATATAACTGTCAGAAAGTTCGTGTTCTGAAAGGCTGGTTCCGCAATGTGAGCACCAAGGCATAGGTCTGAATTTTTGAACAAGCCAACCTTTTTCAAAACAAACTTTCAAAAAGTACCAAATAGATGTTATATTTTCGTCAGAGTTTGTAAAGTAACTGTGTTCCCAATCCATCCATTGTCCCAAACGTTTTGATTGTTCGGTGATAATTCCGCTGTACTTTTTCACCCTTTCCATGCAGGCTTTTGTAAACTTGTCAAGTCCCAAATTTTGGATATCACGTTTGTCTTTGAGTCCAAGTTCTTTTTCGGTTTCAACTTCGACCCAAAGTCCTTGTGCATCAAATCCGCATTGATAATGTGCACCATATCCACGCATTGCTTTGTATTTGAGCATTATATCTTTGAGTGACCTGTTCCATGCATGGTGAACACCCATCTTGTTGTTGGCGGTAATTGGACCATCCAAAAAGCGAAAGTATTTTCCGCTGTCTTTGTTTTTTTGTACCAATTTGTCAAAGCAGTTGTTGGTGTTCCAAAAATCCAACATAGATTCTTCCATTTTTATAAAGTTGGGCATAGCTTGTTCTTTTTTCATTTTTTCCCCTTTTTGTTGCTGTATATTTTGTCAGTTTTTTGTCGTGCAAAATTTGAAAATGGCTTGCAAATATTTGCAAAATTTTTGTTTGTTTTCCGCCGACAAAAATTTTTCTTTTCTATTGTATCAATTTTACACAAAAAAAGAAAGTATTTTTTGCAAAAACATATTTTTGCTTTTTGTCATCAAATTTGGTTATTTTGCGTATTGCAGGGGCAAAAAAACAGCAAAAATCGTTTTGAAAAAAGCATTTTTGAGCGATTTTTTTGTCATATTTTCACAAATTTAAACTTTGTATGTTTATTGTTTGTTTTTTTTATTTTTTTGTGTTAAATTATTTGTGATGAAAAAAGCAAGTTATTTTGTATTTGTTTTGTTGTTATTCGCTTTGGTTTTTATGCCTTTTGCAAAATCTCAAAGCAGTTTCACTGCGCCTGAAACTACACTTGAAATCGAAGCGTCACAGCAACAAATCTTGATTGGAAACAAACAACCTGTTCAATTTGTTGCAACACTTTCTTCGACCGACACGTACACTTCTGCGGGTGTTGAATGGCTTATCAACGGGTCAAAAATCAATGCACAAACCGGCATTTCGATTGACACAACCCAAAGCGACAAAAGCATTTTGACTATTGACCACAACTGGGAATACTTTTTCAACATCAACACCGAAACAACTTGGACTGTTGTTGCAAAAGTTTCGCAAACTATTTTTGACAGTGCAAGTATTTCCTTTGTTTTTTCAAATGTAACAAATGTAACTCTTCGTGCGATGGGAAACACAACCCAACAAATGTCTGACAATATGACAAATGTTCGTCTTGTTGCCGAATGGGATGGTTATCCACAAAGCACAGATATAAATTGGTATGTAAAAACAACAACAAACAAATATTCAAAACTTTCTGGAAAAGCAAGTGAATACGTTTTTGTACCAACTACTCCTGGGCAGTTTGTTTTCAAAGCAAGTGTAAACGGTATATTTTCACAAACAATTACAATCAACATAAAGTACAAAACTATCACAAGTTTGAAGATATCTTGTCACAAAGATACAAACAACTCAACTGGTCTTGACAAATACACATTTACTTTGGACAACATTGACAGCAATTATGACCTTTCAAATATAAACTGGTATATAAAAGAATTTGATTCAATCATGCAAGAAGGTGGCAAATCGTTCACTTTCCAAGCAACAACTTATCAAACAGTACGTGTTTATGCGGTTTACACAGACCAAGCAACCAACACAAAAATCGAAAGCGAGTATTATCCATTGGAAATCAAAATCAATCGTACAAAAGAAATCTTGATTGGTTGTGGAATACTTTTTGGTGTTATGACAATATTTTTGATTGTTGGATGTATAAGGATGAAAAAGCGCGACCGCATTTGGTGATGCTTACTTAAAGGTGTTTTCAGAAAAAAGACAGCAAAGGGTGTAATCTTACTTGAAAGTGTGTTGTTCACTTGGCTTCGGCACATACGTGCCTGCAGAGACGTTTACAACATCACTATTCAAGTTTCTTACACCCCTTGCTGTCTTTTTTCTGTCTACATAAGTGCACATTGGATTATGACCGTGTTGGGTCTAAAAGTATTGTCGCGCCGCTAGGCTTCGGAAACTTGCAGTTTCCTGCAGAATCGCTCTCTCCAATATCTTTTACTCCCCAACAGGTCATTTTTTCTGTCTACATAAGTGACGCGGTGGCAAGTTTGAAATTGTGAAAAACAAAATAAATCTTCCAAGCGAAAACGTTGAAATTTTGTCAAAAAAATGATAAAATTGTTTATATGAAAAAAGTGTGCGTTGTTGGCTCAAATTTGTATGAATTGGCTGACACTATGATGAAAGTTTGTGCTGAGTCTGGGAAAAATTACAAGGTAGTTGTCCCCGACAAGTTTTCTTTGCTTTGCGAACTTTTGTATTTTTCTGCCACCAACAAGTCTTGTACATTCGACACGCAAGTTGTTTCGGTTTCGTCATTGGCGTACATGGTTTTGGACGAACTTGGCATAAAGGTCGACACCCTTTCGTCGTCGCAACAAGCCCTTGTCACAAAACGCGCCATCCAAAATTGCAAAGATAAACTTTGCTTTATCAAACAAAACAATTCAAGTGCGTTTTACAGCGAAATGTCAAAAACTATTTCGCAACTCAAATCTTCAAACGTTGACCTTTCAAAAATTGATTTTGAAAGTGGCAAAATAAACGATTTCAAAATCATATTTGAAGAATATCAAAAGTTGTGTGTTGGAAAAACCGACAACAACGATTTGCTTTTCCTTTTGAAGCAAAACATAAAAAATTCAAAAGTGTTTGAAAACACCGTCTTTTTGTTTGTTGGTTTTGATTCGTTTACAAATCAAATTTTTGATATTGTAAAAACTATAAGTGAAGTTTGTGACATCTATGTTGGTGCACTTGTCCCCTCAAATCAAACTCAAAAATCTTTTTACGATTTGGATATATATGGAAAAATCTCGTCCAGTTTTGAAGACGTGGAATATGTTATGTGTGACAAAAATTTTAACTTTTGTCAATCTCAAATAGAAAACAATCTTTTCAACACCCAAAAATTTCCATCACAAAAATCTGACTTTTTGCAAGTTTTCCAAAGCAAGTCTTTTGAAGACGAAATAAATTTTGTTTTTTGTCAAATTGCAAACATGCTCAAAAACGGTTTTCGTGCCGGTGACATTTCTGTTGCAGTCGCAAACCTTGCTCAAAACACACAAGTCATTTGGGAAAAAGCAAATCTTTATGGTTTGCCAGTTTATATTGAAGAAAGTGTAAATCTTTGCGACACCGCCCTTTTCAAATTTTTTGATAATCTTTTTGATTTTGTCGCAAGCGGTTACAAACGTGAATACGTGCAAAACTTTTGGCAATCTGGCTTTTTGGAACTTGATATGTTCCAACGTGGACAGATTGCAAATATTCTTTTGCAAAACGATTTTTATGACGAAAACTTTGAAAAAACGCAATTTTTTGACGAAAAATACTGTTTTTATGCCGATATTTTGAAAAATTTTGCAAAACAAACAAAACTTTGCAAAACAACACTTGAATTTTGCACACTTTTGCAAAACACACTTTTGCAATTTGACTGCCAAAATATTTTGCAAAATCAAGCCGAAAATTATGCCACACAAGGCGACTTGAAACAGGAAAAAATATTTTTGCAAATTTATGAAAAGTTTGAAAAAGCAATTCAAACATTTGCACAAATTTTGGGTGATGAAAAATTTGTTTTGTCAAAATTTCAAGAAGACTTTTCACTCTTCTGCCAAAACATAAAAATTTCAACCGTGCCTATAAGGTCAAATTGCATATATATCGGTGATGCCACCGACGACTTTTTTGCACACGTTGACATTCTTTTTGTTTTGGGTGCAAGTGGTGATGCGTTGCCAAAATCTGTGTATGATTGCGGACTTATTTTGGACAAGGACATTCAAAACGTAAGCGGACTTGAACAAATTACGCCAACCATTCACATGATAAACAAACGCAACAAATTCAAACTTTTCAATCTTTGCCTTTGCCCAAAAACAAAACTGTATATTTCTTACAGCCTTGTCGACGGAAAGGATATACCCTGCTATTTTGTTTTGGAACTTTTGCAAATTTTTGGGCAGACGACAAGTGATATAACAAACACAAATTTGTTTGAAGATTTTGTATCCAAAGATATGCAAATTGAAAACACTCTTTTCCATTTGACAAATCCAAAAGTCGCCGAAAAATATTTGATGCAAAGTTTGGGAAAATTTGCAAATTCGACTTTTGTTACAAACAGCCTTTATGACGCTTTGAATATTGACGACAGCGATTTGAAATTTTTGAATTTTGACAACAACAAACAAAACATTTCAAATGCAAAAGATTTGTTTTTTGAAAAAGGATACACAAAAGTTTCGCAACTTGAAAATTTCTTTTTGTGTCCATACAAACATTTTTTGAACTATGGGCTCAAATTGTCTGAAAATCCAAATTGTCAAATCGATGCACGTGACATCGGAAACGTTTTGCACTTTGTTGCCGAAAACTTTGTAAAATGTCATGCCGAAAATTTTGACGAAGAACAAACACAAAAGTTTTTAAGTGATGTCTTTGCAAAAATTTCAAAATCGCCAAAGTTTGAAAAGTTTGGCAAAAGAAAGCAAAACAAAGTTACTCTTGCACTTTTGAAACAAGAATGCAAAATGTTTTGTGACGGACTGAAAAAACATATAAATCAAAGTGACTTCAAACCAATACAAACCGAATACGCATTTTTGGAAGAAATTGACGGAGTAAAAATCAAAGGTTTTGTCGACCGCATTGACAAATGTCAAAATATGTACAGGGTAATTGATTACAAATCTGGCAATCCCGACATAACCGAAAAAGACGTATTTTGCGGAACAAAAATTCAACCAATTATCTATGGCAAAGTTACAAAAAAACTTTTTGGCGATTGCAGTGGTGTATTTTTGATGCCACTTAAAAACCAAAAAAATTTGGACAATTACAAACTCAAAGGCTTTTACAAAAAAGATATAAATGTGGCAAAGCACATGGACAACACCCTTTGCCTTGACAATCCAACATCAACTTTGATTTCTGCAAAACTGTCCACCAAAAAAGAAAATATAAAAAGCGGAAAATTGGAACTTTCATCGACAAGTGGAAAACAAAATTTTGAAGATATGCTTGCCTATGGCGGACAACTTTGCAAAAGTGCTGTAAGTCAAATTTGCGACGGCTTGATAAATTGTTTGCCAACAAAAGACGCTTGCAACTTTTGTGAATTCCGTGGAATATGCAATTTTGATACTGCTTTCAAAAATGTTTTGCAAGAAGACAATTTTGAATTTGACGACAAAAGTTTTTCTGTTCAACAAGATGAAGAAAATTA
>CAJKWP010000035.1 GCA_905203645.1 uncultured Christensenella sp. | reverse complement strand
ATTATTTTTAACTTTTTAAATATTTTAAAAAGGATAAATTAGAATTATTTTTTTCTAAAATCCTCGCAGTTTTATTTTTTGTCAATATTTTAACAAAAAAACGCAAAATTTATGTATTATTTTGCGTTTTTTTACTTGTTTTGCAAGCTGCAATAACATCCACAGTAATTTTGTCTGTACAATCCAAGTTGTTTTGAAAGCACAATACTGCGATGATAACCGTCATTTTTTTTGAAGTCCATTTCCAAAAATGGAACGTCATATTTTTTTGAAATATTTTGTCCAACTTCAAAAATTTGTTTTGAATTTTTGTAAGGGCTTACAGTCAAGGTTGTAGCAAATGCGTCAAAGCCATTTTGCTTTGCATATTGTGCTGTTTTGTCAAGGCGCAAGTCAAAACAAATTTGACATCTTGTTCCGCCTTCCCTTTGATTTTCCAAACCCTTTGCAAGTGGAGCAAAATCTATGCAAGTGTGATCGATTATACATTCCACACCAAAATATTTTGCAACCTTTTCAAGTTCTTGTGCACGTTTTTCAAGTTCTTGTGTTGGATAAATATTTGGGTTGAAATAAAACAAGGTGATTTGGTAATCACCAATCAATCTTTCTATACACGCTGTAGAGCATGGTCCACAGCAACAATGCAACAAAAGTTTTTTCATGGTTTTACATATTTCTTAAAAATCTTAAAAACAGTTGGTCAAGGCAAGCAAAGTACATACCAAAAACAACCGATACAATAATCAAGTTTGTAAGGCTTAGCACATGATAAAGTGAAAAACACAACCAACAACTTACCGCCAAAAAAATATTCAAACTTTTTATGGAAATAAGTCTTGGGGTTGTATCCTTTGACATATCACTGTCATTGTTGGCAACAACTTCGTATCTGTTCAAATTGATTGCTTCGGCATTGAGTCGATCTATGCCATAAAAGTTTACCAAAAACAAAACAAAGTCAACAACGATAATGAGTGTTGACGCACACGCCAACACAAATGTAATTTGTTGAAGATTTGTTAAACTTTGCCACAGAGCGACCATATTTCACCTATTCAAGTGCAACCAAATAATAGTATACTGGTTGCCCACCATAAATAACGTTTACTTCACAATTTGGATATTTTTGAGACAATCTTTCGCAAAGGCTGTTGGCTTCTTCTTCACGTACATCTTCGCCGTAATAAAGCGTTATGTTTACAATATTGTTATTGATCATTTTTTCGATCAAGTTTTCACAAGTTGTTGAAACCAAAATACCCTTTGAAAGGATAGTTTTGTCGTCAAGTCCGATAATTTCGCCAGTTGTCAAATCAAAGCCGTCAACGTGAGTATCCCTTACGGCATAGGTCACTGAACCAGACTTTACATTTGAAATAGCACAGGTCATCGCTTCGGTGTTTTCTTTCACATCGGCATCTGGGTTGTATGCCAGTGTTGATGCAATGCCTTCGGGGACACTTTTTGTTGGTATTACAATCAAGTTTTTGTTTGTAAGCCCCTTTGCCTGTTCGGCAGCCAAAATAATATTTTTGTTATTTGGAAAAACAAAAACATTTTTTGCTTTTACCTTGTCAACTGCTTTGGCGATATCATCGGCACTTGGGTTCATAGTCTGACCGCCTTCGATTGTTTGATCAACCGTTAAATCTTTGAACAGGTCGCTTATACCTTTTCCAGGTGCAACTGCAACCATGCCAAATTCATTGAGTTCTTCAGTTTGAGCACGTTTCTTTTTGAGTTCACGGTTTTGTTCCATCATATTTTCGATTTTGATGTTGTAAATTTCACCAAGTTCAAGAGCATAACCGATAGCTACGTTTGGTTGATTCGAGTGAACGTGAATCTTTACTTGGCACAAGTCACCTATACAAATGACCGAATCACCAATGTTCATAAGTTTTTCACGTAATTTGTCGATGTCAGCTGTGGTTGTTTTTTTATGAAGATTGATAATCATAAATTCAGTACAATAACCAAATTCGATTTCGGCAAGTTCATTAAGATTTGCAACGACTTCTTCTTCGGTTGGAATGATAGTTTCTTCAAATGAAAGTTCAAGTTCTTCGTCGCCCATGATTGCTTTGTAATAGCCAGTAAAAATAACCAAAAGTCCACGACCACCAGCATCAACAACGCCCGCTTTTTTCAAAACTGGCAACATTTCAGGTGTTTGATTGAGGATATATTCGCCTTCTTGCAAAAGCATTGGGAAAAACTCTTCAAAGTCAGCGGTCTTTTTTGCAATTTCGTTTGCTTTGTCCCCCATATGTTTTACAACGGTCAAGATTGTGCCTTCTTTTGGCTTTGTAACCGCTTGATAAGCAACTTTGGCACCTTCGCTCACTGCCTTTGCAAAAACCTTTGTTGTGATGTTTGAAGATTTGCAAAGAACCGAGCAGATACCTTTTATAATCTGTGAAGTGATAACGCCTGAGTTTCCCCTTGCCCCCCTGAGCGCACCTTTGGCGTATGCTTCACAAAGATTTTCAACATTGTTGTTCACACAGTTATTGACTTCGTTCACTGATGACTTCAAAGTCAAAAACATGTTGGTTCCAGTGTCACCGTCTGGAACTGGAAAGACGTTCAAGGCGTCAACCATTTTTTTGTTTTTTTCAAGCAAGGCAGCGCTTGCGGTTATCATTTTGCGGAAAGTACTTCCGGTTATTTTGTTTTGCATTTTTACCCCTATACACGAACACCGACAACATGAACATTGACCGAGCCAACAATCATGCCGGTGAAATTTTCGATACTATACTTTACTGATTTTTTCAAACTTTCGGCAACAGCACTTATTGAAACGCCGTACTTTAAGATACAACTGATGTCAATAAAAATCCTGTTTTCATAGATAGAAACCCTTACACCTTTCAGGTAAGGTTGTTTTTTTACAAGTTCTTTGATATTGTCTTTTATATTTTTTGATACAAGGTCAACAACACCGTAACATTCAAGTGCAGTAAAACCTGCCACACATGCTATGGCATCATTGTCAACGCTTATTTTTCCATAATAATTGTTTGTATCAACAGTCATTGTTTTGATTTCCATGTGCTTTTTCAAAGGCATATTTTGGCAAAAACAAAGATTGCGCTTTGACTAAGCAAAAATAATATATAATAAAACGAAAATTATTTCAAGTAATTTTTGCCATTTTGGGAAATTTTGAGTAAGTTTTGCACATTTTGTGCCAAAATACCGCCTTTTTTGACCATGTTATGCAACTCTGCGTGCAATAAAGAGCAATTTAAAATGATTTCAAAGGGTAACCAAAAGTTTTCTGGCGGCATAAACTGGCTATATAAAAGGAGTATTATATGAAAATTATATGCATAAAAGCACCAAAAATTCTTTCAGGTTTTTTGAAACTTGTGTTGAACAAATATCTTATCAAATTTGAATAAGTCGTTTGAAAACGTACATAAAAAAATGCCAAACTTTCGTTGGCAAATTTTTGATAAGTTTCTTATTTGTTTTTTGCACTTTTGATGCATTTTGTACAAGCCTTTACTTTTTGTGATTTTCCATCAATATCCATTGTAACTTCTTGTATATTTGCATTATAAGTTTTGCTTGCTTTGCGGTTGCTGTGGCTGACAGTATTGCCTGTCATGTGTCCTTTTCCGCAGATTTCACATACTCTGCTCATAATTCCTCCTGAAGATTTTGCTTGAAACATATTAGCATATATTTTGTTTTTTGGCAAGAGTTTTTATCATTCGGTCAAAATTATTTTTTTTTGTCGTCTTTTGTGTCGGAATTTTCAAAGACTGTTCTTGCAACAGTGAGTGCATAAACATGTTTTGCACCTTTGCGTTTAAGTTCAAATGCAATCGTATTTATTGTGGCACCAGTTGTCATAACATCGTCGATAATCAAAATATTTTTGCCAGCACACTCGCCGTTGTATTTGAAGGCATCTTCCAAGTTTCCCTGTCTGCCAACAAAGTCAAGTTCTGTTTGTTTTACGGTGTTTTTGACCTTTTGCAAATTGTTGTCAAAATCAAGCATAGTAATTTTGCAAAATTCTTGTGCAAGCAAATATGCGTGGTCAAAGTCACGTTTGCGTTTGACATCTTTGTGAAGCGGAACCGAAACGACACAGTCAACATCCCAACCAAGTTCAAAGTACTTTTGTGCAAGATACATTGCAAGTGGTCTTGCCAAAAATTGTGCATTTGCAGTTTTGTATCTTTTCAGGGTATTGCTTACAGGACTTGTGTATTGAAACACAGCCCTTGCTTGGTCAAAAAATCTTGGAGTATCCTTGCATTTTATACAATAATCAGACATAGATTTGACAATTTTGTTTCCGCAACATTCACAGACTTTTCCAGTCACAAATGGCAAGTCATTTTTGCAAGATTTGCAGGTTTTCAGCACATTGTCGTCAAAGATTTCGCCGCCACAAAATATGCACTTGAAGTTGTTTGGAAACAACACATCCGATACCTTTTCAAAAAATCCTTTAAGTTTGTCAATCATCAAACATCTCCGATACTATCTTTTGTTCTTCTTCCAAAAACGACTTTAACATTGTCTTACGCTGTATAATGCGATTGTTGTGTATCATGCGTGCAAGCAATTTTTTTTCGCCCACCAACACAACCATAGTTTTTGCACGGGTCACAGCCGTATAAATAAGGTTTCGTGTAAGTATAAGTGGTGGACCAGCGACAAGCGGGATAATTACCACGTCAAACTCGCTTCCTTGGCTTTTGTGCACAGTTATGGCATAGGCAAGTTGAAGTGATGAAAGGTCGGTTTTTTGAAAGGTACATTCACGCCCATCTTCAAACCACACAACGGTTTCGCCATTGTCCGAAATCGAATATATATAACCTATATCACCGTTGAACACACCGCTTCCATGCTCATAGCTATATTTTACATCTGGGTTCTTTTTGCACCATTCGATATCATAATTGTTGACGGTGTTCATGACTTTGTCACCCGTTCGGAACGTGGTTGCGCCCACCATTACTTCGGCTTTTTTTGGTGATGGCGGATTGATTTGTTGTTGCAAAACTGTATTAAGATTTGTTGTGCCATTTAAACCTGCTTTGAGTGGTGCCAAAACCTGCACTCTGCTTGTGTCAATTTGCAAATAATTTGGAATACGTTTTGTGGCAAGTGATACTATGCTGTCGCAAATATCCTGTGGCTCGGTTTGACCTTCATAAAAAAAGTCACCTGATTTGTTGTCAAATATTGGCATTTCGCCCTTGTTTATAAGGTGGGCATTTGTGATAATCAAGCCTTCTTCTTGCCTGAAAATCTTTTCAAGTTTTACAACTGGGAAGATTTCGCTTTTGATTATGTCGTCCAAAACATTGCCTGCACCAACGCTTGGAAGTTGGTCTTTGTCGCCCACAAGCACCAATGTGCAAGTACGTGGGAGTGCTTTCAAAAGTGCATTCATCAAGTTTGCATCAACCATTGATACTTCGTCGACGATAACTACGTCATATTCAAGTGGATTTTTTTCGTTGTAAACAAAACCGCCCATTTGTTTGAATGCGGGTTCAAGAGCACGGTGAATTGTGCTTGCAGGAAAAGAAGTCGATTCATTGAGTCGTTTTGACGCTCTGCCTGTTGGTGCACACAAAAGTATACTTTTGTTTTGTTGTTTGAACAATGTCAAAATTGCCTTTACAATAGTGGTTTTTCCGGTTCCAGGCCCACCTGTGATGACGCAAACACCGTTGTTTACAGCCATTTTTATGGCATCTTTTTGTACGCTGTGAAGTTTTACTTTGTTTGTCTGTTCATAAAAAGCAAGGTCTTGGTCGATGTCAAGGTTGTTTTTTTGTGCAAGTGTTTGCAAAAGACATAATTTTTTTGCAATCGAACTTTCGCAAAAATAAAGGTTTGTAAGCATAACGCAGTTGCGGTTTTTGTTCCAAAAATGCATAAGTTTTTTTTCCAAAACAAGTCTGTCCAAAACGCGTTCGAAAAGTTCGGTGCAATCACCGTCAAGTTTCAGCAAAAACAAAGTATTTGCCAAAAGTTCGTCGTAAATGCAAAGTGTGTCACCTGTTTTTTCACACGCTTCGCCAATGCAGTGCAAAAGTCCCGCCCTGACACGAAACTCGCTTTTGCGGTCAATACCCATTTTTTCGGCGATAGTGTCCGCTGTAAAAAATCCAATTCCGTCGATATCTTCAACCAGTCTGTAAGGGTTTTCTTTTACAAGTTCGATTGTCTTTTCGTGATACGCTTGATAAATCTTCATTGCCATGTTTATTGAAATGTTGTAATTTTGCAAAAATATAACGGCATTTTGCACCTTTTTGTGCTCGTTGAAACTTTCACCAATCTTGATTGCTTTTGCCTTGCTTACACCCCTTACAACTGCCAATTTTTCGGGTGAGTATTCCAAAATAGTAAGTGTGTCAACGCCAAAACGTTGTACAATAGATTTTGCAGTGACGGGTCCAACACCTTTTATCAGTCCACTTGACAAATATTTTTCGATAGCTTGTGGGCTTGTAGGCATGATTATTTCATAACTGTCAAACGAAAACTGTTGTCCAAACCTTGAATTTGTAACAAACTGACCTTCCAAAACCAGGTATTGTCCAACGTTACATTGCAAAAGTTTTCCGACAACAGTATAAAGATGGCCACCCTCGCTTATTTTTGCGACTGTCCACCCATTTTCTTCGTTGCGAAAAACTATATTTTCGACACTGCCCTTTAATTCCATGTATATATTTATAATATAAACAAAAAAAAATCGCAAGGAAATTTGCATCCCCTTGCGACCAGAATGACATTTAATTTAAGCAAGTTTGATTTTGTTGCCGTCTTTGTCTGTAAATGATCCGCACAAAATCATGATAAAGTCAACAAGTGCACCAATGCCAAACAATCCGCCTGTCAAAAGCCACAAAACGCCTGTGCCAATTTTTCCAACCATAAATCTGTGTACACCCAAGAAGCCAAAGAAAAAACACATAAGTGCAATCAATACACCATTTTTTTCGCTTTTTTCTGCCATAATCCTTCTCCTTTTTTAAAATCGAATTTATTTTAGCAAAAAACAAAAAAAAGTGCAAGCAATTCACTAAAATTTTTATTCTTTGCAAAAATTAGTATATGTACAAAAAAACGTGCCATACATCGCATTTCAAGTAAAAAAACTTTGTATTTGCACATTTAAACCTTTATTTCTTCTTTTCAAGTTGCATTTGCTTTCTTCTTGCAAGTGTCCTGTTTGAAAGATCAGAAAACGCTTGAAGATATCTTTCATATCTTTGCCTGTCGATTTCGCCCGCTTTTACTGCTTGTTTTACGCCACATTCAGTTTCGCTTTCTTTTGTATGAGTGCAAGATTTGTATTTGCACTTGTCATGGAAAAGCAGAAAATCGGGATAATAATAGCAAAGTTCAAATTCTTTGAGTGGAAGGTATGTTATATCCAAACTTGAAAACCCTGGCGTATCCGCCAAAAAAGTGTTTTGTTCAAGTTTGTAAAGTTTTGCACTTCTGGTCGTGTTTTTTCCACGCATAATCTTTTGCGACAATTCGCCCACAACAGCCCTGCTTTGTGGATAAATACTGCAAACTATTGCAGATTTGCCAACGGCCGATTGTCCAGCCAAAGCACAAATATTGCCAAAAAATTCTTGGTGCAACTCGTCCAAATTTTGCTTTTGATTTGCACTTACAAAAATTATTTTGCACACGTTTTGATAAATAGTTTTTACTTTGTCAAAAAATTCTTGGTCGCAAATATCCGTTTTGTTGACAACGATTATTGGCTCGATTTGATAAAACAAACAATACAAAACAAGTTTGTCAACAACAGAAAAATCTGGTGCTGGCACGGGTGCAATGACAACAAAAAGTTTTGAAAGATTTGCAAGGACAGGTCTTACAAGCAGACTCTTTCTTGGATGAACTTTTTCGATTGTTTTTTGTTGCGGGTCAAAGTCAACAAAATCGCCGACAAACACCCCTTCATTTTTGTTTTTTCCCCTTGAAAAAAGAGTGAATGTGCCAATTTCACTGTCAACCAAAAATTTGTCACTTTGTTTTTCAAGTACGATTGCTTTCAAATTTTTTCCTTTTGTCCTTTTGATATCACTTGTTCAATATTGTGCCGACTGTCATTGACTTGCCATTCAAATACGCTTTTGGAGGCATTATTTTGCCATTAGGCGCTTGAAAAGACGTTATCTCGACAAATCCATCACCACAAGATACAACCAAGCCACGCTTTGGATTTGCAAACACAATTTCGCCACAAGAAAATTCTTTTTGCCCATATTGATTTTTTATCAAATCAACATTTGTATATTTGACCGCAAAGTAAACTTTGAAGATTTGACCGTCATACACAAAATGTGATATAGGGTTTGGATTAAATGCCCTTACAAAGTTTGCTATTTGGTCAGCAGTGTTTTCAAAGTTGATTTGACTGTCTTCTTTTTTGAACATTTTTGTAAATGTTGCTTTGCTTTCATCTTGTTTTTGCCACAAAAACTTGTCCTGTCCGCTTTCAATAAGGTCAAGTGCCTTTACGCAAAGTTTTCCGCCCACTTGTGCCATTCTTTTCATAAGTGTCCCGCTTGTATCTTCGGGCAGAATATCCACCTTTTCGGATATCAAAATATCACCCGTATCTATCCCTGCTTCGGTTCGCATAATCGTGACACCCGTAATCCTTTCACCGTTCAAAACTGCCGTTTGCACTGGCGAAGCACCCCTGTAAGCAGGAAGCAACGAACCATGGATATTGATTATGTGATGAGTTGGAATATCAATAAGTTCTTGCGAAAGTATTTGTCCAAATGCACCAGTAACCATGATTTGTGGTTTCAAACTTTTTACAAGTTCGACACCATGTTTTCTGATGCTTTTGAATTGATAAACGGGTATATTGTTTTGCAAGCCAAAAATTTTTGCCGGCGGCATTTGCATTTTTTGTCCACGACCGCAAATCTTGTCTTCACTGCAAATGATTGCAACAATTTTGTGATGCGAATTTTTGATTTGTTCCATGCAAATTTGTGCAAATTCTGGAGTTCCCAAAAATACTATTTCCATATTTTCCCTTTTAAAGATTGCTTAAAAAATATTTTGGCAATTTTGAGCGCTTTTTTGTATTTGACTTTATTTTCTGTCGACAACTTTGTCAATGTACAAAATGCCGTTAAGGTGGTCAATTTCATGACACAAGCATCTTGCCATGTATTTTTCGCCTGTGATTGTAAAATTATATCCTTCACGGTCTTGTGCCGTTACGGTGACACGATATGGTCTTTCAACATATCCCCTTGGCTTTGGCACGGACAAACAGCCTTCTTTTTCGATATCACTGCCTTCTTGCGATATAATCTGTGGATTTACAAGTTCGAGTTTGCAGTTGTTGACATCGACGATTATAACCCTTTTCAACACACCAACTTGGACCGCCGCCAAGCCCATGCCGTCGTTAAGATACATAGTTTCCCACATGTCATCCAAAAGTTGCCAAAGGTTTTCGTCAAAGTTTTTGACAGGTTTGCTTTGCTTGCGCAAAATCTCATCACCCAGTTTTACAACGTTGCGTACTGCCATAATTTCTCCTTTTAACCAAGATTGTTTGGATTGATTTCGGCAAACACCGAAACATTTTTGTCTTTTACTTCGTTTGCTACTTTGTATATCTGTTTCAAAATTTCGTCTTGCTTTTCCGGCAAGATTCTCATCAATATTTGATAACGATACTTTTTCATTATACGTTTGTGTGGTGCTTTCATTGCATTCAAATAAACAAAGTCGTCTTTGTATTCATCTGCCAGCACCTTGATTTTTGTATAACATCTTTGCAAACAATCAATCAATATACTATCATCTTCGCTTGAAAAAAGCAAGCGCACAATTTGCGTCCATGGCGGAAATTTTGTAGTCTTGCGAAGATTTATTTCTTTGTCATAAAATCCAACATAGTCATTGGTGCAAGCATAGCGGAAAACATAATGCCGTGGGCAAAGAGTTTGAATGATTGCCACACCGCTTTTGCTGCTTCTGCCCGCTCTTCCACTCACCTGCGTTATAAGTTGAAACGTGCGCTCATTGGACTTGTAATCACTGCAAAAAAGTGACTGGTCGGCATCCATAATTCCAACAACGGTTACGTCGCCAAAGTCATGCCCCTTTGCAATCATTTGCGTTCCAACCAAAATTGCAGGCTTGGTTTGCGAAAACTGTTGCAAAATCTTTTGGTGCGCACCCTTTGTGCTTGTTGTGTCGTTGTCCATGCGGAAAATCTTTACTTTGTCAAATATCTTTTCAAGTTCACTTGTAACCTTTTGAGTGCCAATAGCACCAAGTTTGATTGCACCACTGCCACAATTTGGGCATTTGGTGAGTGCCTTGTAAGTTTTTCCACAATAGTGACATTTTAATTTGTCTTCGTCTTTGTGATAAACAAGCGATACATCGCAATCGTCACATTTGGCAACATATCCGCAATCACGGCACATCTGAAACGACGAGTATCCCCTGCGATTTATAAATATCATCGCTTGCTGACCGTTTTCCATTGCATTGATAAGTTCGGACAAAAGTCTGCGAGAAAACATGCTGCTGTTGCCTTCACGCAGTTCCGACAGCATATCCACAATCACCATTTCTGGCAAATTGTGATTTATCCTTTCGGGCATACTGACAAGCGTGTATTCACCCTGTTTTGCCTTGTAAAAATCTTCTATGCTTGGAGTTGCGCTTCCGAGCACAAGCGGGCAACCGTAAAAAGACGTACGTTTTTGAGCAATTTCAAGTGTGTTGTATCTGGGGTTGTTTTCACTGCAATAACTGCCGTCATGTTCTTCGTCAATTATGACAACACCGATATTTTCAAGTGGAGCAAATATTGCAGAACGTGCACCGATAACAACGCGAGCCTGCCCCATTTTTATACGCGTCCACTCGTCAAATCTTTCGCCACTGGAAAGACCGCTGTGAAGTATTGCAACGTCTTGACCGAATCTTCCTTTCATTTGTGAAAGCATTTGTGGAGTAAGTGCGATTTCGGGCACAAGCAGAATGGCATTTTTGCCTTTTGCAAGCACATTGTCAATGACCGAAAAGTACACTTCGGTTTTTCCACTGCCTGTAACTCCAAACAACAAAAACGTTTGATTTTGACCTGCAGAAATTTTTTCAACAGCGTCCTGCTGTGATTGGTTGAGTTTTATTTTTTTTGCACTGGTTTCAAAAACCTGTGGCGAGCGATAAACGTTTTTGGATATCTCTTTCAAAAAGCCGATTTCTTTGAGTCTTTTTGTGGCATAAGGTGCCTGTTTGTTCAAAGTTGCCTGTTCATATTGCTGTCCAATTTGCAAAGACTGAGCAAATATAAATGCCGAACTTTGTTCTTTGAGCATCATAAGTTTGTCCAAGTTGTTTTCGTCAATTTGCAAATATGTCTTTACAAGCGGTCTTATTTTGCCCGTACGCATTTCACTTGGCAAAAAAAGACGGATGATATCTATCATTTTCAAATTATACTTTGACTGCATAAAATACATAAGGTCAATTTGCTCTTGGTCAAAAATGGCAAAATCGTCAACCTTGCCCAAAATATATTTTAGTTTGTCATCTGGCACGTCGGTTTTGTCCTTTATGCCGATTATGTAACCTTCAATTTTGCGATTTCCAAAAGGAACAATCACCCTTTGCCCGATGCCAAAGTCATCGCCAAAAAAAGCATAATCAAAAATTTTGTCCACCTGCGAAGAAGCGACATCAACAATAACCTGTGCAAACTTTTTGATTTTTTCCATACAGGACATTTTAGCACAAAAAATCCAATTTTCCAAATTTTCACAAGCCATAACAAAAAAACAAAGTGAATTTATTCACTTTGTTTTTGAAAACGAATATATTTCATTGATTTTATACAATCGCCTGTATTTTGTCAGCATAATAACTCCAACAATTTGCTGCTTTGTAGGCATCAACACTTTCGGCTGGAACGTAGATAGTTTGCAAATTATCACTAAACATTACTGTACCTGCAGCAGGTGGAGTCAAAGAATTTAACGTTACAGTTTGCAATTTTTTACACTCGAAAAATACATTATAACCAATTTTGCTTAAACTGTTTGGAAGTTCAACTGAAGTCAATGATATGCAGTAATGGAATGCAAAGTAATCAATTTCTGTAATTCCTTCATTGAATATTATCTCTTCCAATTTTGTACAATATTCAAAAGCATATTTCCCTATGCTTGTGACACAACTTGGAATCTCAACCTTTTTAAGATTATAATTTCCATCAAAGGCGTACGGTTTTATTTTGTAGTTTTGTTCCAAAGTTGGCAAAGTCAAATTTGTATCATTACCAAAATACCCAACAAGATACAGATTTGAATCGTCACCTTGTATAAACTTGAAATTATTGTGTTCAACAATTTGACTTGCACCGCTTGTTGCGATTCTTACAATTCCATTATTACTATTGTTTAAGTCAACTTGTGACAAATTTATTATTTCGCACAAATTGGGGCAAGTATAACCAGAAAAAGCGTAATCATCTATTTTGGTTACACTTGCTGGTATTGTAAGTGTGGTAATTTTGTTAATATTTTGATTTTTGACACTATTACTCCTTCCAAGAAAATAATTGCCAATGCTAGTAACATTGTTTGGAATGAATATCGAATCAAGTCCACAATCAACGAATGCATAAGATTTGATAGCATAAGTACGGTCAGTTGGCAATGAGATATTTTTGTCCTTTCCAAAATAACCAATCAAATATGTTGTGCCATCATCACCAACAATGTATCTGTAATCACCATATTTTTCAATCTGGCTTTCACCACTTGTTGCTTTTCTTACAACATATTTATCTGTATCAATTCCCATTTCAGTTTGTGTAAGGTCAAGACTTGACTTGTTAATTATTTCAGAAAGTTGATAACAATAACTTAAAGAACTTGTACCTATGGTCGTCATTGTCGAAGGGAGCGTAATTGAAACCAAATTATAGCAAAAAGCAAATGCATCCTCACCAAGAGTTGTCATACCTTCTGGCAAAACCACACTTTCTATCGCACATTCAGAAAAGGCTCTTTCAGCGATTTGTGTACATTGGCTTCCTTGTGCAAAAATCAAAGTCGCAAGATTTGTGCAGTTTTGGAATGTTTGTTCTTTGATTATTTTGATATTTTTTGGAATAGTAACACTTGAAAGATTATGACAATTCATGAAAGCGCCAACATAGTTACCACCAACTTGATAATTGTCAATCATTTCCAACTCTTCGGGCAATGAAATTTGTGTCAATGAATCACAGAAAGCCAAAGCACCTGCACCAATATATTTGAGTGTCGAAGGCAAAATAACATTTTCAAGTTTTGTCAAAACTGCAAAAGCACCAATTTGCAATTCGGTTATACCTTCCGAAACAACAATTGCAGTAATTTTTTCATTTGTCTGAGTATAAACTGCTTCTTCAAAATTGTCACCAGTATAGTATCCTATCGCATTTGCAACAGTACTAAAACCGTTTGGTGCGACTGGAAGTTTACCATTTGTGCCATCATCATAAGTTGCTGGATACACAATTTCACCTTCTGCATCAGATTTTA
>CAJKWP010000034.1 GCA_905203645.1 uncultured Christensenella sp. | reverse complement strand
CAATATTATATTGATTTTTAAATATTCTTTTTCAAAAACATTACAGTTGCAATATTTTTTATGCAAATAAGTCTTTAACTTCCACAAAAGAAAACTCTTTTTCGAAAGCGTCGGGACCCGACACTTTTACATTGTCTTCTTTGTTCCAGTTTACAAATTTGATTTTCGAACCGTCTTCAAAATTTTGTATATCCAATAATCTGATAAAATCTTCGTCCAAATCCAAAGTTATCTTTCCATCTGTTGCAGTTGCCGAAACAATCTTTTCTGCATTCCCGCAAATAATTTTTACGTTCGCATTTCCAACGATTGTTGGAACATCCAAAACAAAATGAGTATTGATTTTGGATACAGCCAATGTATCGACATAGCCATTTTCAAACATGTCGTACACTTTGCCGTCGAGTGCTTGCAAGGCACGAAAGTCCAAAGCACCATCCTGTTCAAACTTGACAATCACGTTTTTGTTTGATGTTTTTACAAAATAATAACCTGAAGTTACCATTACATTCTTGGACAAATCAGTTGCTTCTTCAAATCCAATTTTGTCAATATGGGCGTGATCTGTACCCAATATTGCACAAAGATTTTGCAAGTTTTGCAAATTTTGGCTATCAAAATATATTATTGCTTTTTTGACATCGTCATATTTTGTAAAATAATAAATATTTGATACAAGTCCTTTGTCAGTGTATACAAAGTCCACATTTGAAAGTATTTCAACCTTGTCACGAAGAGGCATTGGAGTTGTGTTCATATCAAATCCAAGTCCTTGCAAAATTGTTTTTATGTCAAAAGCGCTTTGGCTATAGTTGTCACCTTTTGCAACAAACAAATACTTCTCGTCAGCCGTGCCATCATTTGTTACGATTTTCAAAACATAAGTTTTGCCTGCTGTGATATTTGCAAATGTTTTTGTTCCATCCCACAAAAGTGATATTGTACTGCCAACAGGGCACTTCAAATCTTGGTCTGCGGATATGTTTTTGCTTTCGTTGTCTTGGCAATAATACAAATACCCAGTCTTTGATTGTTTTTCACTATCTTTATATTCATGCCAAACAAGTATTGTATTGTCGGCAGAATTGGTTGTATCAAAAATTGTTAAAGTAATGTTTTCGTCAATATCACCGTTTGTTTTGAATAAATTTTGATCAGCAACCAAGGTTTGTACGCCCGCATAATTTGAATAACTGTATGTTCCATACACATCTTTGATAATTTGACAATTTTGCAAAGTTACACTTGTTGTTTTTGCCATTTTTATCACTATGCTTGTGTCTTGTTCAGAACTGTCAAATACTTGGCTTTTTTGATTGTAAAGGTACTGCAAAAATTTGAATTGCGACATATTTTTATCATTTGCAAAATATTTCAAAATGTGCAAATTTAGTTCTGTATCACCTTTTTTGAAATCAATTTTGTACATGCCTTGTTTTGCTTTCAAAAATGAAATTGAACTCAAATCAAAACTTGTATTCGATTTGTTTGTTGTTGTGATATCTTTTATAACAACTCCCAAAAGTGTTCCCAATTCAGTTTTTGTTGCATCGTTTTCAAGGCTTACGTCAACAATACTGCTGGTTGCATTTGTGTTTTCCAATTTTTTGATATGTGAGTAAATGTTTCCATTGACATCATTTTGTGAAATTTGGAAATATTTAACAGAATTTGCTGGCATTACAACTTTTACACTTTGCAAATTTTCACTTTCCAATTTTGCAAGTTCAAAGGTTTTGCTGTATCGGAAATTGTCATTTGCTATAAGTCCAGATTGAGCATTGCCGTCATCAAAACTTGATGCATCGAAATAATTTGAAATTGACTTGAAAGTTGATCCGTTTTGATCAAAGTTGTCCAAATCAACATAAGAAAGTGGGACACAGCATTTGTCGGCATATTGGCTGTCGATTTCAAAATAGTTGTAATAATTTATGTTGTTTTTGTCAGGTGAAAGTGTGGTTATGTCAACCTCGTTACCACCTGCCATAGATTTCCAAGAAAGTTCTGAAAGTGCTACTGTTCCATAAAAGACTTCTTCTTCTGTTTTATAAGTGGCATAAACATAATCTTCGCTTATACTTGAAATTTTTGCCTTGATTGTTATGCTGTTGCCTTTTGTAAGTCCATAAACAAATACTTTTCTTTGAGTTGTTTCAATTTGTTTTGATTTTGCAACAACTGCGACTTTTGTTTTTTCGTCTGTGTTGTAAGAAAGTTGATAAGAATTTTCTTCTTCAAGCAAATAAATTTTGTTGTTCTCTTTTGTCATTGTTCTCACTTGTGACATGTCAACAATTGTTTGATCATCAAACAATCTTGAAGCACTGAACGACAAGTTTTCACCACTTGAACTTCCCTCGTCACCATAGGCAACAAACCTGAAAGTTTCGATTGATTGATTGCGATTTGAGATAACAAATTTGCTGCCAAATGGTATTTGATATTGATTTTTTGAATTAAACTGCAAAGTTATACTTCCAATATCGAGCCATTGGGTATCTTGGTTTTTGTCATTTCCACCAAGAGCAACTTGGATTTTCAAAGTAATATGATAAAGTGAAATATTTGATACATTTTTGACGATAATATTGAAATTGTCGTCAATTTCTGCACTTCCACTTCCGCCACTTGATTGTGAGTCGGATACAATACTGCAATGCAATTTGTTTGTATTGTTCACAAACAAAATATCTTCATTTGACAAATCCTTTATAACGTTATCATTTATATCATTGAACCTTATTCCCTCTGCCCAATTTTTCAAATTGATAGTGTAATTTGTATTTCCACTGTCATCTTTTGATTGTGTATAATCGGAAATAGTGATTGAATTTGACTCCTTTTGACTTACTTTGTCAAGATTAAGTTCGTAAAAATACGGAGTAAGGAAGAAGTTAGGTTTTACTTGATAATATGCACCGTGATATTTTGCCAAGTAGAATTTACCAACTGACATATATTTTTGCGTTCCCGCCTTTGCTTCGTACTGTCCCTTGCTGTCAAAACTGATTTTGTCAGCTTTAATAGGGGTCATATCCTGCAATTCAAATTCCAAAAGATTTGTTCCAAGTTCAAGGTTTTCATTTTTGATTGTTACTTGTTTTTGTCCATCCACTTTGTATGGGACAAAGAACACAACATCACTTGCGTAACTGTTTGATTTTGACGTGCATGTCAAGGCGTATTTGTCACCTTGTTTTGGCATTTCGCCAAACTTGTCAGTCAAACCAACAAAGTATGTATAACTGTAACCATACAGCGCAACAGTGATATCAACGCTTGTTGTTTGTCCGTCCCTTGTGCGTGAAAGCACAAATTTCAACGAGCCAGAATTTGCCGAACTAACTTTGAAGCCAAGTGTGTCATCAAAGAAATCGACTTGAACAAAATCTTGTTCATAACTTTGGTCTGAAAGAACAATGTCTTTGACATTTGTTATTCCTTGTTTCAAAAGTGAAAATTCTTGTTTCCCATTTCTGTCAAGGCTTACAGTTAATTTGTTGCCACCGCTGAGTTTAATATCAACGGTCTTTGCATTTTGCCTGTCAAAAATTTTGTCCCAAAGTCCTTGGCTTACATCAAGTACAACTGTTTGGTTTGACGTCAAGGTTAAATTTTGTGTCAAATTTTTCAAAGACGCAAAAAGTTGAACAGAAATCGTTTGACTTGAATTATTTTTTATTGATTGAATATAAAATTCAAAATTGTTTGCCAAATAACTTTGCAAACCAAACTCTTCAAGTTTGAATGCATACTGGTTGTTTGAAATTTTTTCAAAGCTTTGTGGGAAAATTTTTGTCAAAACACCATCTTTTGATGCAATTACATAAATATTTTCGATTTTGTAACTGTTGATCAATCCAAACTTAAGTTTTCCACCGTCAACAACAATATTTTTGATATCTGTATTTTTTACAAGTCTGTTTTGTGCAAACCTGCAAACATCAGGATTTGTTTCGCCAAAGTTTTCAACTGTAATAACTTCAATACGCTTGTCATCGCAAATATTTGCCTGTTCAGAGTATGGAGTTTGTGTAAGCAACCACTGTTCTCTTTCATTTGAAACGGTTTGTTTTTGATTTGGAGTCAAGTCTATCAAAAATTGTTCGCCACTTGTGTACATATCTTTAGTTGCATTTATTCCATTGATATTCAAATAGGCTTTGTTGTTTTCAAAATCAATCTGTGACAATCTGATTGTCTTTTGGTCAAATCCGCCAAGTTCACCATTATTTGTGAATACATATTCGGCGATGTAACTATCTTGTTGATATCCATTTTTGTCAACAACCATTTTGGTTATGTATTTACCCGAGTCACTTGTTTGTTTGATTGACATTTTTGGCAAAATATCATCTTGTTTGTAGCCAACTATTCCAAATATTGCGTTGTCGTCAGATGTTTTTATCTTTGACAAATCATACTCAGACTTTGTATTTGTGACGTTTGCAACAATATATTGGGTTCCATCAAACAAAACTACGCCAAAGTTGTATGATGCATCCGACAATTCTTTTCCGTTTGCATCCAAATAAACCGATTTCAATTTGGCAGTATCTACGGTTAATTTCAAAACGTTTGAACCAACAGATATCGACATTCTTGTAACATAAAAATTATAATTTTCAATCAAGTTTTCGCCAAATACGTTTTTCATCATCAAGAATGATTTTGTTTTGCCACCCAATTGTGCAACGTTTTCTTCAAGCATATCCTTTGAAACAGCAGAAGTTTTTGTAACCGAACTTGTTTTCAATTTGGCGCTTATTATCATATCTTTTATATTCTGGTCTTCAACAACCAATGTTTTTTCAGCAAAAATCAATGGTTTTGCAATCATTCCGTCGATTTTGTTGTCAAAGAATGAAACTTTGTCATTCAATTCAAACTCAACTCCATCTCTTGCACTTTGGTCAATCACGTTTGATGAATATCTTTGTCTGAGCGTAAATCCGTTTGAATTTATTGTATAACTTTCATCATTATATTTTATAGTTATTTCCAAATAACAATATACAGTTTTTGTTGATGCCGAGAACACTGTACTGTCAAGAGTGTTAAACCTGAGCATTGTTCCAGCACCAACCAAGTTGGAGTTGCTTATGCCAAAAAGGTCTGTTCCGTCAGCAGTAAGAAGTCTGTATGAAACATAATAATCATTTGTAAAATCAGTTTTTGACAAAACTATTTCATGGTCGGCATCAGAAGTAATTGCACTGTTTTTCAAAACAAACGTGTCTTTTTCAAATACTTGACTTCCAGTGATTTGTACAAAACTAATTAAGTCAGTGGGTTCTGCTTGCAAATAATAAATTTTTGTATAGCCATATTTATCTGACAACTGAATTTGAATATCTTTGACAGAAAAGTCTGGTTTGTAAATTGTTAAACTCTTTGACTGTTCGGCGATTATCATTTGGCATGCATCGGCTTTTGCATTCAAAATATTAAACGCAAGATCATAAGCAAAGTTTTCGGTTGTAGAAGTATTTATTTTGTAAGCGTTTACAAGTGCACTTTGGATATTTTCTTTGTCAATCAAAACAAGATTATAAAAGCTCTTTACACCATCTGAACTGTACATTTCGCTTGTTATCTTTTGTGGGTTTGCAGCTGAGTTGTTACTTCCGTCAAGGTTTTTAAGTTCTATTTGAACGTTTGATTGAATTTCAACTGGAATAATTTGTTTGAAAATCAAATCTTCTGCACTGTTATCCGAAATCTTGTAAATCCAAGTAAAAACCAATTCACAATAAAGTCCGCTGTTTGGAGCACCATTTGCTTGAATTTCAAAATCGTATGCAATGCTGTCACCTCCAATACTCGTAACTTTGTGTGAATATGTCATCGGTTGAAATTCGCCCGCTTCATATTTTTGTCTTGTATCAAGATATTGAAAATAAACATCGTTGCCAGATTGTTCAAATTTGTTAAATTCAAGATTCAAAACTAATTTTTGATTTTTGATATTGTCAGAAATTTGAACTGCGTTGTTTTTGTAATCTACAAGCAAGTTGTTGTTGTGATCAACAACACCAAACACACTCAAAAGTTTGTCTATTTTTTCACCTGCTGTAATCTTTATTGTATCATTGTTTGTTACTTGCAAATCAGATTTAACTTTGTAATAATAATTTCCCAAAACATTGCTTTCAGATTTGTAAACTATTTTCAAAGATTTTTCAATTTCTGTGTTGCAAGTGCCATCGTCTTGCACTCCCAAACCAATGTAATCTATGACAAAATTTTTGGTGCTGGTGCTTGATGCGCCTTCGCCATTTCCAATAAGTTTGATATTTTCTTGCAAAAATTCGGTATAGTTTGTAACATCTATGCCAAGGTATTGAATTCTTATTCTGCTGAAAATTTCAAAATTGACATTTCCGCTTGCATTTTTTGTAAAGTATGCCATTTCCCCAGCAGAAAGTTCGTCCAACGTATAAAATTTTGTATCACCGTTGATTTTGAATTTCAAGTTTTTCAAATTCAATTTTTCAAGACCGCTTTGATATGGCAAAATTATTGTTTTGCTTTGTCCCAAGCTTGATGCATCAAGTTCAAACTCGCCAAGTGATACGTTATCTGCAAAATATTCGAATTTCTTTGGTGTCGATAACAGGCTTGGAATATTTGAAACAATAAATTTGAATGCTTGCGGTCCGTTGAATATATCTTGACGGCCTTCGGCAATATAGAACACTTCGCTCAAATCTTCCTTTTGATTGAGTGTTTGAACATTTACGCTGTACAAACTGTTAAAGTTTTTGTAAAGTTCCAAACTGTAAGTTGCCCTTTGCAAACCAGATACGAAAATTTCAAATTCAACAAGAGCAAAACTTGTATCTTCACCAAATGCAAATGTATATTTTTGGTCAATGCTGTTGCCTTCTTTTTTTTCTGGGACAATATTAACCGCACCTTGTACTATTTGATAATTTACTTTTATATCAAGTGCACCGATACCTTCTTTTGGTGTAATTTGTACACGTTTTGTACCTTCTTGTCCAAAAATTGGTTTTTCGTTCAAAGAAAATTCATCTGCGAAATACAATTTTTCGGTTGCAAATTCTTGACCATCTATGTTTGGATAATTTATAACAACATCACAATCAGGGGTAACTTCAAATTGATAGAAACATACTGCTTCAAATCTGTAGTGTTCATATTCAAGTTCCAACACGAATCTAAATTTTACGGTTGTGTCACTTGCAGTTGCTTTTGTTGTTATTTTGAAAATGTTGTTTTCAAATACGATATTATCCAAATCCAAAACACTTATTCCGCTTTGTAATTCATAAACAAGGCGATATGTTATGTCTTTTCCATCAACATTTGCCAAAGTAGCAGTTGCAGATTTTGTTGTGTTGTCAAAAGCAAAATTTATGGCATTTTCAACATCAAACAAATCTTCAAAAATGCTTATAACTTGGTCTTTTCCTGCAACAACAACGCCGCCAAGAACCGGATCAAGTGATGCAGGTTTTTTTGATGTTATTCCACTCTTAATATCGAACAGTATTGTAAATTGGAAATCTTGTCCGTCGTCACCTATTTTGCAATGTGCCGTAACAGTCAAACTATCCTGCACACCTTCTTTCAAAGGAAGGATAACAAATTGATTGTTTTGTATTCCAACAAGCCATGATGGTGTTTTGTCAAATCCAATTTCTGTATATGTTGCAGTTTGCTTTGTCCAAGTTCCGTCATCGTTTTGCACTGCAATAACAAACAACTCTTCAAGATTTACAATTTGTCCAGAATACAGTGTTTTTGTTTGCACAAGTTTGTATCCGCTTGTTCCGTCAACAATAAGTGTGCCATCTTCTGTCTTTTCAAGCGCTTTTGTAATTGAATTTACTTTGATATTTCTTCTTCCAACTTCACCATACTTTGTAAAGAAGATAATTTGTGCATTTATATCATTTGCTGTATAATCGCAAACAATTTGCTTGTTTTGCTTGTCATATGATAATTTTCCGCTTTGGTCAACAATCAAGTATCCAAGTTCGCTTGTCTTGTCCGAACTGGTTGAACCGCTTATCATTTTAAGTTTTATGTATTCAAGTGAAACATTTTCTTTTTCATCTTTTACAGGTGAAGAAATAACAATATCATCGCCTGACAAGTTTGGCATTTTTGTTATATCGTCGATATCTTGTGTTCCATCCAAAGATTTTGATTGAACAAGAGTGTAATTTTTGCTTGAAAGTTCAACCCTGACAACGTATTCGGCGCTTGCACCATTGTTTGCAAAAACTTGAATTGTTACAACATAGTTGCCCATTTTCGACAAAATCAGGTTTGTTGTATTTTGACTTGTTTCCAAAGCTGCATATTGTCCCCAAAGTGAAGAATCTATATCGCGCAAAACATTTGTTCCACTTTGGATATTTTTTATCAAAAATTCAAGATTTTCGGTTTCTTTTACCTGGATACGCTTTTGTGTCTGATCATAGCGGAACATCATAAATCTTTGCGTTACGTTCTTTTCTTGATTTTTTTCTTCCTCAAATATAGTTATTTTTTGACTGTGCGCTGGAATATTTGAAGAAAATTCTTCGGTAAGATTAAATGATTTTCTGTCTGTATCATTGTTTGCAAACAGCACGTATTCTGCTCGGTCTTCAATCAATCTTCCATCTTCGTCAAGATTTTCAATGTATGGATAGAAAATTTCCAATTTCAAACTTGACATAATTTTGATGCGGTAAAGGATATCAAATCCGGCAAGTTTTGCAACAATCAAAATTGTTCTATCTTCGCCAATAGCATCAACTGTCAAATTTCCATATTCATCAATACTTGCAAAATTATTTACAAAATTATTTCCATTTTCATCTTTTATTTCAAACGTATAGTTTGCACCGTCAATCTTTTTTATTCCATTTAGTTTTGTTTCATTTTCAAATATATTTGTTACAGTGCTGTCTTGAACTATGTCATAAATATCATTTTTGGCAAGTTCGCTTGCAGTTTGATTTGTATACAAGTCTTGATTTGCCAATATATTGTTTTGGCTGTCATCCTCAATATAATTTACGTATAATGCAAGTTGTGGAGTAATAAGTACTGGATATTTTATTGTTCCAACACCTTGAATTGTCAAGTTTACAAATAACTGGTCAACAACAAGCGTATTGATATTGCTTCCAATTTGAATAGTTGGATTTATAATTGTCCAATATCTTGTTTGATTTATGTATTCCAAATCAAATTCTGCATTTATTTTTGAACTTTCAACAATATTTCCTTGTTCATCTTTAACTACAAAGCATTTTGCAATGTCATCAAATTCATAGATCATTCCTGTCAAAAGTTGCAAATATGTTTTTCCACCGTATTGAACAAATCCCATCTTTTGATCAAGATTTACTCCGTCTTTGTCTTGTAAATTTTCATTGTTTTCATCTTTCAAATCTTTGTTTTCGTTCAAACTTGGAGTTACAACAAAATTGTAAATAAAAAGTCTGAGATCGCTTTCTTCATTTGTTCCATAGAACACACCGATATAGACATTTTGTTTTCCTGATAACAACTTGCCTTCTCTGATCTTCAAAGTATTTGGCAATTTACCTTCTTCGCCACTTAATTCAAAGAAAGTATAATTGCGATCATTTCCCTTTTCATCGACAAGTTTTGCATAAACATAAGGTTTGTTATCGTTTGTTTTTTCAAAATTCAAAACTTGCGAACCAACAATTCTTTTAACATCAATAACGTTGTCTGATATAGCATCGCTGATTTTTAAAACATTTTTTATCAATTCATTTTGATACGCTCCAATTTGTTTGGTATCTTGTCTTCCGTCATTGTCGGTATCTTCACCATCCTGTAAGACACATGTTATGTTTGGGTTTACATAAAAGTAAACATCTGCAAAATAATCGTAAGCAAGTTTTTCAAAATCGTTGTCCAAGTTTTTGTCACTTGTATCCAATACGACAGTCATTTTGTATTTTGTATTTGCAGTAACATCATCAAAAATATATCTGATTTCAAATGTTTTGTCACCGTCACTGTTGTTAAACACCCTGTTCAGTTCAGTATATCCAATTTTTTCAATTTGATCACTGGCGTCTTTGCAAATGTAGTACACTATTTTTCTTGTCGAATGTTTGTCTGTGGCAGTTGCATTTACATCAAAATTAAGAAGAAATTTGATATCAATTTCTTTTTGAGCATAAACACCCAAGTACGTGATATTGCCTTCTGCAAGTGATGCTGCACCGTCTTGTTCGTGACTGTATGTATTGGTTATACTCGCATCAACAAAAGGTCTGATAGTAATGTTTACAGAAAGATTTATACCGATTTCACTTGAAATTCTCAAATTCATATAACCAATCTTTCCAAAATTCTTTTCGATTGCGAATGACAAAAGTTTATCATTTGAAAGTTCTGCCAAACCAGTGTCTTGATCAATTGCAAAATCAACTTTTGCATTTTGTATATTTTTGAATGATACAAAACCATTCAAATTGTTTTTGTCAATTCTGGTCCATTGCAAAATATTTTTCAAATCAAAAATTTCAAATGAATCATTGTCCGCTTCAAGTCCATAACAAATTTTTACAAGGTTCAAAAGAGAAATTTCATTTCCAGATCTTCCCAAAATTTCAAGTTCCAACGAAGTTTCTGAAAAATTCTTTTGATTGTCTTTAAGTTTAAATTTGTTTTCCAAAACACCTTGCTGTTCAACTTGCTCACCAAGGTTGTCAAAGACTGTTTCAATCCCTGAGTTAATTGTCTGTTTTTCCACCTTGACAATTCTTCCACCTGTTTGAACTTTGAAGAAAATATTTCTTTCACATTCAACAACTCGGTTGCCCACGCCGGCAACTTTGTAAGTACGAACTTTAAGCCATACTGTTTCGGTTGAAGATTTTACAAATGTAATTGTCTTTGTTGCATTGTTTACCTTCAAAATATCTTCGTTGCTGCTTACAAGTTCCCAATACAAGTCTTCACCAGTTTCAATGATTTGTTTTCCGTATTTGTCTTTTGCAACAACTTTGATTTGATTTTTTTCATCCATCAAATCTTCGCTTACATCGATATCATCAAGTTTGATCAAATAACTTGAACCTGCTTTTGCTTCAAAAATTCCATTTTGTGCATCGCCTTCTTTTTCAAGATTTGTAGAAACAATTATTGGGTTTTGCTCGGAGTTATTTTGCATCACAGGTGCTTCTTTTTCAAAATCTGCAAAACTTATTTGGTTAATTTTGCCGTCATACACTTGCAAAATACTGCTGTTGTTGTCAGCATTATTTATATCAAAATAGTTTGTTACATCAGTAGTTACAACATTTCCGTTTCCGCGCAAATAATTTATTTTTATCGAGATATTTCTGTAACCGGAATCATTTGGTTCATAATCAAATTCGCCAACTGTTACTTTTGCACTTGCGTTTTCAACGTCAAATGTGGTGACAAACATACTGTTGTTTTTTTGTCCATTTACAAAGAAATCAACAGAAATTTTACCTTCTTCAAAATCACGTTTGAAGATATCTTTTTGGTTTTGTTGCAAATCAAATTTTATTTCAAAACAATCGTTTGTGTTGATTTTTACTGCAAAAAGGTTGTTTTGAGCATCAAAATATGCATTTTTGTCATCACCAGCATCCAGCGCAACTTGAGCTTTCACATTTACAAGTGTCTTTTTTGTTGCAAATGTCATTGTTTGACAACCAATGTTTGAATTTGAACTGTATCTGTCAACAACAAAATTCCCGTCAGCATCTTTCAAAATACTGCCCGAAAAATCAGTTTTCAACGTTGCAAACAAAACTTTTATTTTCCCGTCAAGTTCTTGCGTGTTGTAAAGTGCTTTCACAACACCATCTGGCAATTCATACAAAAGTGCATTTACACCCGAAGAAATATTTGCTTTGTAAATTCTGCCTTCGGCTGTTGCGATAAACTTGCTCAAATCTTTGCTTGGGTCAATTGCTTCACCCTTGTTTGGATTTACTATGGTTCCGTCATTCATTTCAAGATAAGCAAAATATTTTGTTTGTGTATAAGTGTTGTCACCAACAAAAATCTGATGTTGTTTCAAATCATATTCTTCTGCAACATTTTCTGCTGGTGTAGCGCCGTCGTATATATACAATGATTTTTCTTCATTGAGTGGGTTTGTCCAATAAACTTGATTTGAAATCACTTGAACACTTTGGATATCAAAAATAAATTTTGGTTCGTGACTTGCTATATTTTTGAAAGAGAAATCTCTTATCGCAAAATCTTGGTCAAAAAGTACAATCGCAAAATGAAGATTTATATTTTCTTTGAGTGGAGCAATTTCCCAATATGATTGGTTTACGTTCACACGATTTTCAACAGGTAAAAATACAGTTGCAGTATTTTCAAAATTCAAAATAGTTGCTTCTTTGCGTGCACTTGCCAAAACAAAAACGTCCGCATCCGAGTTGTCTTCACCTTCTGCAAAGATTTTTGCAAGTTCATAACCAGTTCCAGTTTGTTTCAAAACAACCAATCCAAGTTTTGTAATTTGATTTGAAAGCAATGTTTGGTTGTCAGTTGCAAAGATTTTTGTGTCCAAACTGTATTCATTGTCACCAAGCAATGATTTGTTGGCGTAAATTTTGGTTGACTGATTGTATTTTGCTGGAACTGTTTTGGTTGTATCCATGACAAAGTTTCCAACAAGCAATTGTTTTACATTGACACTTTGAGTTTTGCTTACCGCCTTTTGAACATCAACGGCATTTTGCAATATCGAAAGCAAATTGTTATATTTTAATTCTGGGTCATCAAAATTTGAAACTGCGTCATACGCTTGGTTTTCAGTGCTTGAATTTGAAAATGCTTGTGCAACAATTTGAGCCCCGTCAGTCACAGCGTTTGCTTTGAATTTTTTTATGTATCTGTCAAGGTTGTTTGTTTCAACCATGCTTATCGCATTTGAAAGTGTTGAAAAGAAAACAGTTTTGTATTGTGCCTGTCCGCCATATTGGGTATCACGACTGTATTTGTACATACTTCTTGCAGGTACGAATTCTGCCAAGGCAAAAAACTCAGAATCAACATTAAAATTTGATTGCAAATTTTGGTCATCAAATTCTGAAGAAATTGAAGTTTTGATATTGATGTCGAAAACAGGAACATCAACAAAAATTTGTGTCTGCGCTTTTCGTGCATTTATATTTTCACAACTGGCGACAAGTTTTGAAATACCACCATTCACCCAGTCAACAGTTTGCCCATTCAAAACCTGTGGACTTTTTACAACTTTGACATCAAACTCTTTTCCGATTTTGACATATTTGGGAACCGAGATAACTCCGTCAGAAATAGTATCCCCCGATGACTGTATCCCTTCAAAAGACAAAGTGACGTCAAGTGCGTTGACATCTTCGGTTGGAGTATTGATCATCATCTTGAAATCGCCTTCAACCTGATATTCGTTTTGAACAAAAGCGATTTGTTCTGGATAAATTGTTTTGGTGTCAAAGTAACCAGCCAAGTACATAATACCCATACTTACACCAGTTACACCAACAAGTCCACCAAGACAAATTGCAAATATTTTTAAAAACCTTACAAACTTCATTTTGATACCCTTTTGTTTATTATTTTTAAAATTACAATTTAT
>CAJKWP010000033.1 GCA_905203645.1 uncultured Christensenella sp. | reverse complement strand
TTGTTTGTACCTCTACCGAACTGTTTTGAGCATACACGCTGCATGTGCAACAGAACAGGAGGAGCAAGTTAAAAATATATTTTTTCATTTTTATTTTTCACTTTTTTTCAAACAAAATAGTTTTGAAAACATTTAATGCATCACAGCAATATCTTTTTTCAAGTTTACAACAACAAAATCTGTCAAAACATTTTTTCCAAACAAAAACATCCAAATTTAAAATGGCTGTTTGATGCACAAAATATGCTGTTTTACATTGAAAATCAAACATCACCTATTGACAAAATAATCGAAAGATTATACAATAATAACAAGTTATACAAAGGAGTGATTATGGACGCACAAATCGAATTTTCTTTGGACGAAAAATCTAAACCAGCAGGAAATATAAAAGTCGATATTGCAAATCGTGACAATACAATTTTGGTTGGTGACAACTCCAACAAAAGTATGATTGCCATAACTTTTCATCCCGACAAAATCACTTTGGATATTGACAACAACAATGGCAAATTTGACACACTTGCAACAGTATGTGATTACAAAGTCAACAACACTTTGCAATTCAATGTACGCAATATCACGATAAACCCTGACCTTTCGATAAATTTGACACTAAATAACAGTGCAGTCAATGGACTTTTGATACGCCCTGACGAAATCGCAAGGGTAAATTCAAAAGGCGTTGAAACAACAATTTATTCAAGTGTCGACCTTATGAACACAAGCCTTCCAAAAAATCTTTTGGAACTCAAAACAAGGCTTGACGGATTTGACCAATTCCCAAGCCAACTTTTCAACACCATAAGCAGTTTCAACAACACCGATACAAGTTCGTTTGACATAAACGGCAAGGAATTGCTCATCGCAAAAACAGCAAACAACATCTTTGTATCAGATGGCGAATTTTTGAAAAAAATTGACAATTCAAAAACACTTTTCAACACAAAGAAAGATGAAAACACCATGCAATTTTGTTTTGAAGACGAAAACAAAAATTTGACAAAAATTTCTGACGAAACATTCAATGATATTTGTGCCTTTTTGAACCTTAATCCAAATGACAACAACCACCAAACAACAAGCGAAAATTTGGAACACGCAAGCGAAGTGGAAAAATCAGAACCATTCAAATATATCAAATCTCAAAGCAATATTTATCAAAACATAAAAGCCCCAAATGCAAAACCAAAGCAAGCGGGCGAACAAAAACCTTCTTCTTCAAAACCTGCCGCAGCAAAGGAAAGCAAAGGAAAGGAAGAAACTATTGACCTCACCTACCCAATGAAACTTTTGGGTTTTGCATTGTTCTTTATAGGATTTTTTGGCGGCGGTCTCCTTCCAATAATTTTGGGAATATGTATTGGTGGAAGCGGTTTTGCTTTCAGCGCCCCACTTGAAAAAGTAAAAGTCGGCGGCTCAAAACTTGGTCATGCCAAAAAAGAGAGCAAAAAGAAAAACAAAAAGAGCCAAGGTGACGAAGAACAAAAACTTACAAACAAAGACCTTGCAAACATGAGAATTGACACTCTTTCAAAAATGCAACAAAAATATCAAAACATACTTGGCAATCTTCAAGCGCTTTACACTTCTCACCAAAACGTAAAAACAAACATATTGCAAAAAATTCAAAATGCAACTGACCAAACCGAACTTGGACAATTGAACACACTTTTGGCAGCGGTTGACAAAGCCCTTGCAAAAATAAAAACCAACATCAACGAATATGAATCAACATTCAATATTTATGACAAACTTATGGGTGATTCGGCAAGCGAACTTCAAAAAACAGTTCAAGTTGCAGACAATGACGAAGCCAAACTTTATGAAGACTTTGAAACAAAGCACAACCAAATGCTCGCAGAGCGCAAAACACTTGCTTCACTTGAACAACAACTCAACCAGTTCAAATCAAAACTTGCAACTGTCACCGACCCTGCTGCAAAACAGACGTTGGCAAATCAAATTGCTCAAACGCAAACAAAAGTTCAAGCACAAAAAGTAACCGAATCTTTGGCAACAAAAAGCGTCGACGATGCAAGAAACCTTTTCAACCTTACAAAGGCTGGCAAAAAATTATACATCGAAAACATGGACGGAAGTTTGACATACAACAACATCCAAAAAGGCATCAAACTTTTGGAAGATTACAAAAACGAAACCGAACAACTTGCCATGCAAATCCGTCAAAATGTATCACAAAATCAATACACACAAGACATCGAGTTTGCAATTTAAATGTAACTTTAATCCTTTCAAAAAAAACTTCCAACTGGGGAAAGTCCAAAATTGGAAGTTTTTTTGTTTGTTTTTTTTCATTTATTTGGTTTTTAAAGTTTTTTTTCTTGCCTTTTTGTCCAAATTTGTCTTGCCAATTTGCAAATCTCTGCAATTGGAAAAACTGCAAAACTCATTCCAAGCACAACAATCCACTGTACAAAATCAAGTCCAACAAGACCTATCACCTTGCCAAAAGGGGTTGCCGCCATAATTGCAATAAATACAATTCCAATACCAAGTGCCAGAACTTGCCACAAATTTTTGAAAGGATTTGCCTTGAAAGCACTCATTTCCACCCTTGCCGAAAACAAGAAAAACAACTGAATAAGGTTGAGTCCATAAAAAGCCATGGTGCTTGCAGCAGCCCCACTACCAAGGGCAAGACCAACAACAAACGTTCCCATAATCAAACCTGCCTGCACAATTCCCATCAATACAATATCAATGCCAACACCGCCTGAAAACAAATTCTTTTTGCTTGAACGGGGCTTTTGACTCATCAAATCACTTTCGGCGGGTTCAAATCCCATGGCTATCGCTGGCAAACTGTCGGTTATAAGGTTCACGAACAAAATTTGTACCGGCAACAAAAATACAGTATTGGGGAATATCAAAGTAGCAAGGAAAATTGACAATACTTCGGCTATGTTCGCCGAAAACAAAAATTTTACGGTTTTTTGAATATTTTTGTATATCTTTCTGCCTTCTTCAACAGCAAGTACGATGGTTGCAAAATTGTCGTCTGTTACAATCATATCAGCAACTTCTTTTGTCACGTCTGTGCCTGTAATACCCATTCCAACACCGATACTTGCGCTTTTCAAACTTGGTGCATCGTTGACGCCGTCACCGGTCATCGACACAACCTTTCCAAGTTTTTTGAAACCTTCGACAATACGCACCTTGTTTTCGGGGCTGACACGCGCAAACACCGAAATATTTTTCAACCTTTCCAAAAATTCCTTGTCATCAAGTTTGTCGATTTCCAAGCCAAGCATAACTTGATTTTTGTTTTCAGCAATGCCTATTTCTTTTGCTATGGCAAATGCAGTTGCCTTGTGATCACCTGTAATCATAACTGGTCTCATTCCCGCAAGCCTGCATCTTTCAACCGCCTTTTTCACTTCTTTTCGTGGTGGATCAATCATCCCGACAAGCCCCACAAAAACAAGGTTATTTTCCCAATTTTGTTTGTCAGATTTGTAACTTTTGTTTTGCTTTTTGTAAGCAAATCCCAAAACGCGAAGTGCTTTATCCGCCATTTGATCGTTTGCCATCAAAATCTGAATTTTTTGTTGGTCGGAAAGTTCAAATTCTTTTCCGTCAATCAAAACTTTGTCGCAACGACTCAAAATATTGTCAATAGCACCTTTTGTCCAAGAAACATAATTTTGACCGTCAAAATTTACAGTTGTCATAAGTTTTCGCTTGCTGTCAAAAGATATTTCGTCAACACGCTTGTATTTTTGCTCTACTTCACTTTTTTTGTATCCACATTTTTTTGCAAAGTTTGTAAGTGCTGTTTCGGTCGGGTCACCAACATATCCGTTTTTGTTTTCGACACTGTCATTGCAAAGTGTCATACATTTCAAAAGTGCAACAAAATCTTCATTTACAATGTTATTTTCGCATTTTTGTTCTTGTCCGCCATAAAAAAGTGAAGTCACAGTCATAACGTTTTGAGTTATAGTCCCCGTCTTATCCGAACAAATAACTTCGCAACAGCCCAAAGTTTCAACTGCGTGCAAATGTTTTATAATGACTTTTTTGTTTGCAAGTCTTGAAACGCCCATGCTCATTATGATAGTAATAACCGCTGGCAAACTTTCGGGTATAGCAGCAACCGCAAGTGCAACAGCAATCAAAAATGCTTCGATAATTGGTTCACTTGGTCGAAGCACAAGTTCCAATATAAATGTAGCTGTCGCAATTGCCAAAACCAATGTTGTAATAACTTTGCCAACAGACTTGATATTTTTTTGAAGAGGTGTTTCTTCCTTTTCGGTATTTTGCAAAATCTTTGCTATCCGCCCAATTTCGGTGTCTTCACCAACGGCAACAACAACGCCCACAGCCCTGCCAGCGGTGACAACATTGCCCGAATAAAGCATATTTTTTCTGTCAGCCAAAGCAAGTTCACTTTCACCCAAAAACTCGCATGATTTTTCAACGGCATGGCTTTCACCGGTAAGCGATGATTCGTCACAGGCAAGATTGGCGGACTCCAAAAGCCTCAGGTCGGCTGGCACAATATCACCCGCCTCCAAAACTACAACATCGCCAACAACCAAAAATTTGCTTTGGATTTTTTTGAGTTCACCATCGCGAAAAACTTTGGCTTCGGGCTTTGTCATATTTTGAAGAGCACTCATCGCCTTTTCGGCTTTGTTTTCTTGCAAATAACCCAAAACGGCGTTTAAAAGCACAATTGCCATGATGATAATGCCGTCAACCAACTCACTTGTTGTTTTTTCAATCACGGCTACAACTATGGAAACCGCCGCTGCCGCCAAAAGAATAAGTATCATTATATCCTTAAACTGCGACAAAAACTTCAAAAATTTGCTTTGTTTTTTACCCTGGGGCAATTCGTTTGCACCATTTTTTTCAAGTCTTTGTTCTGCTTGGGCTTGACTTAAACCTTTCGCATTTGTTTCAAATTGTTCCAATACTTTGTTTACACTCAGTTGATATACAGTTTTCATACAAGTATTATATACAGATGCGCAAAATTTTGGCAAATGATTGCAAAAAAAACACAATTTGTGCAAAAAAAGCAGTAAAAACATACTGCTTAATACGTTCAAAAATTATTGTTCAACTTTGATACGCAAAATATTTCCACGCTTCAAATCAAGGTCGGTCTTCAAATATATCTTTTGATTTACATTTTTTGCATCCAAAACTGTTTCACCTTGTTCATCGTGCATTTCTTCGACCGTGATTTGTTTGTTCAAATTGTCATCGTTTGCCAAAACTTGCAAAACTTGCCCAACGCAAAAACGATTGCGTTGTTCAATCAAAACATATCCGTTTTTTGCATCTTCCAGCACAACTGCAACAAACTTGTAAGTTTGTGTCGGCATCGAAGTATCAAGTTTTTCTTTGTCTTTTTCACCAAAGTAAAAGCCAGTTGTATAATGTCTGTGACTTGATTTTTTGACTTCGTCCAAAAGATAATCTGGCAAAACCCAATTTTGCTTGTCTTGCGAGTTTTGATAACTGTCAATAGCCCTTCTGTAAGCATTTGTTACATTTGCCACATAATATTGACTTTTCATACGACCTTCGATTTTGAAACTGTCAATCCCCGCTTGTATCAATTTGTCGATATGTTGTATCACACACAAATCTTTGGAGTTGAAAATATACGTGCCACGGTCATCTTCTTGCACTTCAAATTGTTCACCTTTTCGGGTTGTTTCGGTCACAGTGTAACACCACCTGCAAGATTGCGTGCAGGCACCACGATTGCTGTCACGCCCAGCCAAATAATTTGAAAGCAAACATCTGCCCGAATAAGAAATACACATTGCTCCATGCACAAAACATTCAATTTCAATTTCCTTTGGCAAACTTTCACGTATTTTTTTTATTTCGTCCAAAGACAATTCCCTTGCCAAAACCAATCTTTTGGCACCAATAGAAGCAAAAAACTTTGCCGAATAAGAATTCAAAATATTTGCCTGCGTGCTTATGTGCAATTCCAAATTGCTGTTATCTTTTACAAAAACGGCTATTCCAACGTCCGCCACAATCACCGCATCAACCTTTGCCCTTTCAAGCAAAGTCAAATATTCTTTCAATCCAACAAAATCGCAATCACGAGCAATAATGTTCAATGTAACGTAAACTTTTTTGCCAAGTGAATGCGCATATCTTGTTGCATCAAAAATCTGCTGGTCATCAAAATTTCCAGCAAAGGCACGAAGTCCAAAACTTTTTCCAGCAAAATACACAGCATCTGCACCAAAATCAAATGCTGTAACCATTTTTTCATACACGCCAGCAGGCGAAAGCAATTCAACCATCTTTATCCTTTTTGTTCCCTTGTGGCAACATATATTTTAAGCATAACCTTTTTGTCAAGCAATTTTTCCATATCAGCACGTGCCTGACTTGATATTTTTTTCAGCATCTGTCCGTTTTTGCCAATGATTATCGCCTTGTGCGACTGCCTTTTGGCAATTACGTCAACGTCAACTTCGACCAAGTTTTTGCTTTCCGAAAAATTTGTCACTTCAATCAAAACACCAAACGGAATTTCGTCATCCAAATTGACAAGTATCTTTTCGCGCACAATTTCACCGCACATAAATCTTACAGATTTGTCAGTGTAAGTATCACGATCAAAAAACAAATCTTCTTCGTTTGTTTTTACAAGTTTCTTTTTCAAAATTCCAAGCAAAATGTCCAAATTTTTGTTGTTTTTTGCACTTATTGGCACAATATCCACCAAATTTTTCAAACTTTTGAACTTTTCAATAAGCGGATAAACTTTTTCAAACCCGCCAATATCCACCTTGCTCAGCACCAAAATCACGTCACCGTTCTGCGACATATCAAGCAAATTTTCATATTCAAAATTGTCAAAAGGCTTTGTACAATCAACAACGTACAAAATCAAATCAACACTTTCTTTTGCACTGCGAACTTGCTTCATCATAAGCCTGCCCATATTGTCAACCGTTTTGTGTATCCCAGGTGTGTCGACAAAAACAATCTGACAATCTTGCAAATTGAGTATTCCCAAAATATTTTCACGCGTGGTTTGCTTTTTTGGTGTTACAATCGAAACTTTTTCACCCACCAAAGCATTTACAAGCGTACTTTTGCCCGCATTGGTTTTTCCGATAACCCCTACCGTCAAACTTCCTTCAAATCCCATAAGTTATTTCCTTTTTATCCCGCAAGTATCAAGCGCTTTTTGTGCAATGCTGTTCATAAGTTTTTCGTCGTCGGGGTCAATATGGTCGAAACCCAAAAGATGCAAAAAACCATGGGTAGCCAAAAAACATATTTCACGCTTTTTGCTGTGCCCAAGATTTTTTGCTTGCAAAGTGGCAATTTCTTCACAAATCAAAATATCGCCAAGTTCAAATGTCCCGTCGATATCAAACATATCGTCTTTGGTTGCCTTTTCAAAGCCTGTCCCATTTTTCAAATCAAAAAACGGAAACGACAAAACGTCGGTCGGCTTGTCAATTTGTCTGTGCTCTTTGTTAAGTTTTTGTATTGCATCACCACTTACAAATCCAACGTTGACAAGCAAAGGTTTGTCAATTCCAAGATATTTTGCAATCGTGTCATACACTTTTGCAATCTTTCTCTTCAAAAAAAATCCCTTTATTCCCAAAAAATTTATCCTGATATTGCTTTTCATCAAATTATCCTTTTTTGTATTTCCAAAACGTATTCCAATTCATTTTTGCCCGCAATTCGCGTCACGTTTTGCCTTTCATTTTCTATTATGTCACATTCTTGCAAATTTTTCAAAGTTTTTTGTTTCAAATCATCCATAATTTGTTGTTTTTTTTGTTCAAAGTCATTTTCAACTCGTTCGTTTTGTATTTCATAAAAGGTTGTCTTTTCCAGCGTTATTGGAAAAATATTTCCATTTGATATTGTTTTTTTTGTACTTTCTGTTTCATAAAGAGTAAATTCACATTCCTTGTGGTCAGAAAAAATTTTCAATCCAAATGCAGAAATATCTGTTTTGATCATACTCTTTCCAGTCCTTTTTGCAATCATTTCAACGTCATAAAAACTTGCCTTTTGCGTTATGTAAACTTTGGCATATATTTCGGCTTTCGGCTCAACTTTCCTTTGATTTCCCGATGCATCAACTATGTACGGAAAAACCAAAACATCACCTTTCTTTATTATGTCGCCAACCTTTTTGTTCAACATTCCTTGCACAAGTTGCACTTTTGTAAGTACTCCGTCAAAATTACTTACAATCGGTTCAAAATTATCTTTGTTTTCATATTCGCTGTTCTGCACCTTTTCTTTTATGGACACAACAAGTGTGTTGCCTTTTATGATAATGCTTACAAGCGAAATATTTTTCAAATTCGATGACAAGTCTTTTTCAAATTTTGACGTATCTATATCACTTTTTTTGTTGATTTTTTCAAAACCATTTTGCTTCAAAATTTGTATTACTTCGGTTTGTGAAATACTTTCAATCCCCATAACTTTTATCCCAAATACAAAATTTGAACACACAACAAAAAATGCGACTGACAAAAGAAGTGCCGTCATAATTCCATATCTTTTGACAAGGCAAAGCAAATGATACAAAATTCCAAAACCCTGTTTTTGCTCAATTTGGATATCAAAATTTTTCATTTGCTTGCACAACTTTTTGTCCTTTGAAAGGCTTATGCAAAATTGTCCCTTTGTGCCGTCTTTTTTGATATCAAACAATTCAAAGTCCGCCGACATCTTGTTCAAAATCCTTTCGGTGTTTACGCCCTTGAATGTATATCTGTATCCACTTTTCATCAAAGCACCTCTACCCCGAAAAGTTTTCCTTGCACACAAATTGTGTTTTTGGTCAATTCCTTCAAAAAAAGGTCTTCCCCCTTGACTTGCAACAATCCGCCACGCACTTTGACCGTGATGATATCTGGTTGCATTTTGATTATCCCTTTGTGCCCTTCAATGTATACAAGGTTTCCACCCGTCATCACAACGTTATATTTTGAAATTATTTTTGAATGTTTGCCATATTCTGTTTTCAAAGCATCAAAAAAATTAAACATTATCTCTCCACAAAATATTTTTATTCGACGTCAAAACTTGGTATGACAAAACTTTGACAAGGACATTTTCCCGTTTTCCAAATTATCCTTTATTGCCATATTTTGTATAACAAAGTTTCAAGCACAAAAAAGTGACAACTATTTTTGCTTGCAAAAAATTGTCGATTGTTGTCACTTGTCACATAAACAAATCAATCTTCCAATAGATTATGATGTGGAGGAAAACATGAACAAAATTTCTGAGTTAATATCAAAAGAAGTAATTTCCATTTATGAATGTGAGCGTGTAGGAACAATTTGCGGTGTTTGTTTCAACAAACCTTTCACAAAAATAAACGGGTACATAATTTTCAACGACGAAACAGATATCGAAAATTATATCAGTACAAACAAAATCTATGCTCTGACCGAAGAAGGCATCATAATTCGCAACACAACAAAAATTGAACCATTGTACGAACAACCAAACAGCCCTATCAACAAACAAGCCTTTACAATAAACGGTGTCAATTTTGGAAAAATCACCGACGCCGTTATTGACGAAAAGTCAAATCTTTTGTATTTGGTCACAAACAAAGGCAAACATATAGACGTAAAAAACATCATAAACGTTGGCAATGACATGATTTTGCTTAAAGAAAACGAAGAAAAAATAAGCATAAACAGTTTCAAACCCAAAGAAACCTTTGAAACATATTCCGAAAACGATATCAAAGTAAAAATCGTTCCAATTCAAAGCGCCGATACTCAAAGGTCAACTTTCCCAACAAAAATAGTTGCCAATACCCCAAATCTTTTGGGCAAACGTGCAAAATATACTCTTATGGGACTCAACAACGAAGTTATTATCCGCGAAAATCAAATGATAAGCGATTCAACCATCAAAATGGCAAAAAAACACAACAAACTCAATGAACTTGCATTTGCAACCATGTAAATTCACAGATTTTGTGTTTGTCTTAAAAGGAGCAAATTATGAGCGAAAAAAAATTTTCTGACAGCCAAGTCAACCTTTCAAATCAAAAATATCTTTCAATAACTGGTGTCGAATCCGTAACAAATATGAGCCAAACAAAAGTGGAACTTTGCGTTTGCGGACAAAATATGTCGGTCTGTGGCACAAATATGGAAGTAGAAAAAATTGACGTTGACAGTGGCATATTGAAACTGAAAGGAACCATTCAAGAAATCAAATACAATGCCCAAAAAGAAAAATTTTTCAAAAGGATTTTCAAATAAATGTTGTACCAAACGACAACTCAGCCACTTTTATGCCTTTATCTTTTGCTTTTGGGCTTTGCAAGTGGCTTGGTTTTTGACGTTTCAAATTACATAGTTTTTTTGTGCAAAAACAATCGCGTTACAAAAATTGTTTTTGATTTTTTGGCAACAATAACAGTATGTGCCATTCTTTTTGGCTTTGTATTTTTGTTTGATTATGGACAAATGCGTGTTTATCACTTTTTGATATTTTTTACGTTTTTGATTTTGCAACGAATTACATTGGGAAAATTGATTGCCAAGTTTATACAAGTTTGCTATAATAATCTTACAAAATTTTTCAAATTTGTTGGGGATAAATTATGCAAAAGGAAGAACAAAACAAACAACTGACAAAATTTGTCATCATCTTGGTGGCAGTTTTGATTTTTGCCATGCTCACCGTCGCATTGGTGCAAACTTTTGTTTTGAAAGGCTTGCAGAACAAATTTTCAAACCTTGACCAACAAAACAAACAAACATTGCAGCAAATCGAAGAAACCAAAAACGAATACGACATCCGCTCTTCTGGCGAATTTGGTGACGAATCACTCAAAAAAGATGGTTATGGCAAACCCGAAGATATTATCATAAAACAAGGCTAAAAAATCAGAAAACAACCAATATCAAACTTTCAAAGCAGAAATCACAAAAAAAGGAATTTTTTAATGCAAACACCAAGCAACGCAACAAGATTTGTCAATGCGTACAATCAAATTGATTATTCATTAAGGACACAATACAACTTCAAGCGCAGTATGAACTTTTCGGACCTTATCCGCCGAAGCGTGCTTGTAAATCACGTTGTACGCAAATACGAAGACGACCTTATTGATTATGGCAGACTTCGCAACGCAATCATTCATCGAAGCAACGACAATATCACTATCGCCGAACCACACGACAGCGTTGTTGAAAATATCGAAAAAATCGCAAGGCTTATCACCACCCCACCAAACGCACTTCAAACAATTTGCCACGAAGACGTTTTGACAGTTGAAAATTCGGTCAGCATAAAAGATGTTGTCGGACTTATGGCAAAAAGGTCGTTCAGCAATATCCCTATTTACAAAGACGGAACTCTTTTGGGTGTGGCAAATGGTCAAAAGATTTTGGAATTTATCGGCAGTCAAATAAATCAAAAACGAAACATTGACCAAGTCATATCTTCCACCCCTATCGAACAGATTTTGCAATTCAATTCGGTATTCAAACAATACGAAGTCTTGCCCGCAAGTTCCACAATCGAAGTCGTTCTTGACCTTTTCAACAAAAATCGCAAACTGCTTGCAGTACTTATCACAAAAACTGGCAGTATGCAGGAACCACCCCTTGGCATTATAACCACTTCAAATATCGTTGATATGAACAATATTTTGGAAAATTATTAAAATCAAAATTACCCCAGATTATCTGGGGTTTTTGTTACAAAAAAACAACTTGACATCTCTGCCAAGTTATTTTTCAAAACAATATTTTTTGTTTTAAATTTATTCAATTACGCTATACTGTCACTTGTCATTGTCCAAGCGTAATACTGTGTTCCCTTGTATGTTATCAAGTTTCCTTTTTCAAAATTTGACGTAATTGTTGCGCCAAATTTGCTTTCATCAAGATTGCTTGCAATGTACAATACATCACCTTTTGCGTAAGATTGAAACATAGCCGTTGTGCTAAATGACTGTGATTGCTTCTCTGATTTCAAATAAACTTTTTTCAAACTCGAACATCCACCGAATACAAAGTCTGCAAAAGCATGATCAGATATATAATTTACACTTTCGCCAATTACAATTTCTTCCAAACTTGCACAGTCCCCAAAAGCATAAGCGTCGATATAACTTACACTGTTTGGAATTATAGCAGACTTCAATTCAGTCATCCCCATGAAAGCCCATGATTCAATTTTATCAATATGCACATTTTCAAGTTTATCAAACCTTGTATAAGTACAACCGTTCAAAATCATTATTTCTCCAGTATTATAAGGCTCCAAATCAGAATTTACCACAACAATAACATTTGAATCAAAATCTTTGAAAGTGGTATTCAAGCGGTCAACAGCAAGGAATTTCAAACTACTGCAATAGTTTGCAAGCGATTCAATCCATTGTACATTTTCAGGCAAATATATACCTTCAAGTGCCATACTAAAATCAAATACTCCTATTATAGTTGAATTCATAAAATTACCCACGCTTATACTGTCCATAGTTTTTACTGCATTTGGAATATTTATATTTTTAAGTGCACTGCAATATGCGATTGCACCACCACCAATATATGTTACTGTTGTTGGCAAAACAATTTCGGTTGTTTCTTCAAATCCCGCAAATGCACAATCACCAATTTCCGATATTCCTTCTGAAACATAAACTTTGATGATAGAAGTATTTGTGTTTGACATAAAGTATCCAAGCCAATCTGAATTGCTTGTACATTCATTAACATATTTTGTTCTTGCAGGCACAACAGGTGCAACTGGGTTGGTTCCGTCAGTGTAAGTTGCTGGATAAACAACTGTGCCTGTGGCTTTGTCATTTATTTCAAATGTGTAATAGCTTGTAAGTCCTGTCTTGCTTGCTTCGGTGCAATATGTTATGTCAAACATTTCAAGGTTTGTCTTTGCAATTTCTTCTTTTGAAACTTGCAATGTCATTCCTATGTCAACATTTGTTACACTTTTGCTGTCATCATTGACTGTGTATCTTATCTTTACTTTTTGGGTCTTTCCTGTTGTGCTTTGGTTTTCCGCCAAAACAAAGTTGTTTTTGCTGACTACCCTTATTATGTTGGCTTCCAAAAGCTGATCTTCTGTCTTTACAAAACTCAAATTTACTTTCACTGGATAATTTGAATAGTTTGTCACTTGAAAGATTACAAATATATCTTTCACTCCATTGCTGTCTTCTTCAAAGTTGACATTTTCAATTGTCCAACCTGCAAGTTTTTCATTGCTTGGAATTGCGCTTTCGTCCATCCCCGCCGTTGACACTTCACCATGTGTCCAGTCAAGATAATCCAAACCTTGATTTTTCTTTGCAACATCTTGCAATGCAAGCAAAGCATCTTTTGTTGCTGGCACTTGGTCAAAATTTACGTCATAGCCACTGCTTATGACCTTTCCTTGCACGTACACTGAAGCATCACGAACCGAATACGATACTTGTCCATTCAACGTCACGCTTGGGTTTACACTTGCATAGACACCAAATAACAAAAGACAAATTGAAACCATGCACGCTAATGTCGAAATAACAATCTTTGTTCTTTTCTTCATTCTTTCTTTCTTTTATCTCCTTTATCATTTTAATTGTTTGCAATTTTGCAAAAACTTTCTGTCCATTTTCAAAATAATCGCTTGGATAGAAACCTTCGCTTTTTTGCTTAATTTCAGTTTACAATACCCCCC
>CAJKWP010000032.1 GCA_905203645.1 uncultured Christensenella sp. | reverse complement strand
GAACTGAAGATCCTGTAAGAATGTACTTAAAGGAAATTGGTACAGTAGCATTGTTGACCGCCGATGAAGAACTTGAACTTGCAAAAAGCAAAAAATACGACGAAAGTGATATTCAAGTATTGGAAGGTTTGGAACCTGTAAGAAAGCGTCCTGGAATGTACATTGGTTCGACCGATGAACGCGGATTGCAACATTTGGTTGTCGAAGTTGTTGACAACAGTATCGACGAAGCATTGGCTGGATATTGTACACAAATCGACGTTGTAATAAACGAAGACGGCAGTTGTTCAGTTGCAGACAATGGACGTGGTATTCCAACGGGAATAATTGCTCACGAAGGCAAGAGTGCGGTTGAAGTTGTTCTTACAAAATTGCACGCAGGCGGAAAGTTTGGCGGTGAAGGTTACAAAATCTCGGGTGGTTTGCACGGCGTTGGTGTATCTTGCGTAAACGCACTTTCAAAATGGCTTAAAGTTGATGTTTATCAAAATGGATATCATTACTTTATTGAATTTGCAAGAGGAGTGTCAAAAGCACCCCTTGAAAAACAAGAAAGGTCTGACAGACGTGGAACAACTGTAACATTTATGCCAGATGATGAGATTTTTGAAACAACAGATTTCAACTACGATATAATGAAAAATCGTTTCCGTGAAATTGCGTTTTTGAACAAGGGGCTTGTAATCACACTTGAAGACAGACGTAAAAACCGCGAGCGTAAAGATGAATTTGAATTTAAGGGTGGCATTGTCGAATTTGTTGAATATTTGAACAAAAGCAAGAATCCACTTTTCCCAGAACCAATTTATTTTAACAAATTTCAGAATAACAGCGAAGTTGAAGTAAGTTTTCAATACAACGACAGTTACACGGAAATTATCCATGCTTATGCAAACAACATCAACACCGAAGAAGGCGGAACTCACCTTACAGGTTTTAAAAACGCATTGACAAAAGTCATAAACGACTATGGTCAAAAGAACAAAATTTTGAAAGAAAGCGAAAAACTTTCGGGTGAAGATTGCCGTGAAGGTATAACCGCTGTCATAAGTGTAAAACTTATGAACCCACAATTTGAAGGACAGACCAAAACCAAACTTGGCAACAGCGAAATGCGTACAATCGTTGAAAAGGCTATGCAAGAAGGCTTTGGCGATTATTTGGAAGAACATCCAAAAGAAGCGCGTGAACTTATTATGAAAAGCGTCACCGCGCAAAAGGCAAGGGAAGCGGCACGAAACGCAAGGGACCTTACCCGAAGAAAGGGTGTTTTGGAAAGCACTACTCTTCCCGGCAAACTTGCTGATTGCAGTGAAAAAGACCCAAAATTCTGCGAAATATATCTTGTCGAAGGTGACAGTGCTGGTGGTACTGCAAAACAAGGCCGTGACCGCAGATTTCAAGCGATATTGCCACTTCGCGGAAAGATTTTGAACGTTGAAAAAGCACGTATGCACAAAATACTTGAAAATGCCGAAATAAAAAGCATGGCGACCGCATTTGGTGCAGGTATTGGTGCCGACTTTGATATAAACAAACTCCGTTATGACAAAATTATTTGTATGACCGATGCCGATGTCGACGGCTCACATATTCGTATTTTGCTTTTGACTTTCTTTTTCAGGTTTATGCGTCCACTTTTGGAACAAGGACACGTTTATGCCGCTCAACCACCACTTTACAAAGTGACAAGGGGAAAGGAAGACTTGTACTTTTATTCTGACCAAGAACTTGAAGACAATTTGGAAAGCCAAGGCAGAAAAGGTGTAATCATCCAAAGATACAAAGGTCTTGGTGAAATGGCGGCGGGACAACTTTGGGAAACAACCATGAACCCCGAAAAACGTATTTTGCTTCAAGTAACCATGCAAGATGCAGTCGAAGCCGACGCATTGTTCAATCAACTTATGGGTGAAGAACCAGAACTTAGAAGAGCATTTATTGAAGAAAACGCTACGTTGGTTACTGACCTTGACGTATAACAAGCAATTTTGATATTTTTTCAACAAAAAGAAGGTATAAAATGAAAGAAAACGAAAAAAAGAACTTGGAAGAGATGTTCAAAGACACCAAGATTCACAAAATTGAAGTTGAAGACGAATTGAAAAAGTCTTTCATATCCTATGCTATGGCGGTAAACGTTTCCCGTGCTATTCCTGACGTAAGGGACGGACTTAAACCTGTTCACAGACGTATTTTGTACAGTATGGGCGAACTTAACAACTTTAACGATAAGCCTTACAAAAAATGTGCCAGAATTGTCGGTGAAGTTATGGGTAAATATCACCCACACGGTGACAGTTCGGTTTATGACGCATTGGTAAGACTTGCCCAAGACTTTTCGATAAACGAACCTTTGGTTGATGGTCACGGAAACTTTGGCTCAGTCGATGGTGATCCACCTGCTGCACAAAGGTATACTGAAGCAAGACTTAGCAAAATCGCTGCGGAAATGCTCAGGGATATTGACAAAGAAACAGTTGACTTTTATCCAAATTTTGATGACACACTTTTGCAACCACGTGTATTGCCTGCAAAATTTCCAAATTTGCTTGTAAACGGTGCCGACGGTATTGCGGTTGGTATGGCAACAAACATCCCACCACACAACTTGATAGAAGTGTGCAACGGTGTTCAAGCACTTATTGACAATCCAGATATAGATATCGACGACCTTATCAAAATTATTCCTGCTCCAGATTTTCCAACTGGCGGTATAATTATGGGACGTACAGCACTCAAACACGCATACAAAACCGGAAAAGGTGGCATTGTTGTACGTGGCAGAGCCGAAATTGAAGAACACAACGGCAGATATCGCATTGTAATCACCGAACTTCCTTATCAAGTCAACAAAGCAAAATTTATCATTCAAATGGCTGACATGGTAAAAAGCAAACGCCTTGAAGGTATTTCGGATATCAAGGAAGAAAGTGACCGTGACGGAATGCGCGTTGTTGTTGATATCAAAAAAGATGCAAACGCACAAGTTGTGCTCAATATGCTTTACAAACACACACAACTTCAAGTCAGCGACGGAATAATCTTTTTGGCTTTGGTGGGCAACCAACCAAGGGTACTTAATTTGAAAGAAATGTTGTACTATTACTTGGAACACCAAAAAGACGTTGTTACTCGCAAAACTGTATTTGAACTGAAAAAAGCCGAAGAACGTGAACATATTGTCAAAGGTTTGGTTATTGCTCTTGCAAATATCGACGAAGTTATCGCGATAATAAAGGGCAGTGACGACAAACAAGACGCACAAGAAAAATTGATGGCAAACTTTGAACTTTCCGAAAAGCAAGCCGTTGCTATTTTGGATATGAAACTTTCAAGATTGACATCTTTGGAAGTTGAAAAACTCAAAGAAGAACTTGCCGAACTTGAAAAACTTATCGCTGACCTTAAAGATATTTTGGAAAAACCAGAAAGGGTGCTTGCGATTATTCGTGACGAACTTGAACAAGTCAAAATCAACTATGGAAACCCAAGAAAATCTGAAATCAGCATTGATTATGGCGATATTGATATCGGTGACCTTATCGAACGTGAAACAGTTGTTATTTCTATGTCACACTGTGGATATGTAAAACGTATGTCTGTAAGCGAATACAAATCACAAAAACGAGGCGGGGTTGGTATTTCGGCTCACAAAACAAAAGACGAAGACTTTGTTGAAAATATGTGGACAACAAACTCACACGACGATTTGATGTTCTTTACAAACAAGGGCAAGGTTTATCGCTTGAAGGCTTATGAAGTGCCAGAAGCATCAAAGATTTCAAAAGGCAGAGCAATGGTAAACTTGTTGCAACTTGAACAAGACGAGAAAGTTACGACAATCATCCCAATCGCCGAAGGTCAAGAAAAGACAAATCTTGTTATGGCAACAAAACGTGGACTTATCAAAAAGACCGCTTTGTCAGAATTTGAAAGCATCCGCAAGGTCGGAAAAATTGCAATCAAATTGGTTGACGATGACGAACTTATTTCTGTTGGACTTACTGGTGGCGAAGATGAAATATTGATTGCATCAAACAACGGCAAGTGCATAAGATTTTCTGAAAAAGACGTAAGACTTATGGGAAGAGTATCCCAAGGGGTCAAGAGTATGGATATTGGCAAAAATGACCTTATTGTTGACATGAGCGTTGTTGACCCAGAAAGTGAACTTATCACAATAACCGAATACGGCTTTGGAAAACGCAGTTCAATCGCCGAATATCGTTTGCAAACAAGAGGTGGCAAAGGTGTCAAGGCGGGCAACTTTAACGAGCAGACAGGCCATCTTGTGGCTCTTAAACAGGTGTCCAAAGACGAAGACCTTATGATAATTGCCGACAATGGCGTAATTATACGTACACCGATCGAAGAGATAAGCCTTATCAGTCGTTCAACAAAGGGTGTAAAGGTTATGAAACTTCGTGACGATGCAAAGATTGTAAGCGTTGCATTGGCACTCAAAGAAGACGAAGAACCCGAAACTGCCGAAGAAATGGTTGTTGAACAAATTCAAAACAACCAAGAAGACGACAATCTTTTGGAATAAAAACCTTTTGATAAACATTTCTCAAACAAAAATAGCATTAGGAATAAACCTAATGCTATTTTTTTTGTCAATCGTCTTAATGCTTCAAAAATTTTGAAAAAGTGTTTAATCATAGATTTCATAAGTGTCATTAAAATAATCACGAGCAAAAAACGTTTCTAAACTGATGTTTGCACCACAACATAATTTTTTGATGGTTATGACTTTTGGACATTTGCTTTTTCCAGACATAAAATCAAAAACAGTAGAAGGTGTCAAGTTTGAATTCAAACATAATGCTGTTATTGTCGTTTGTTTTTCTTTTACCAATTCATTTATTCTTTTTCTAATTGCTTCATCTAAATTCATAATTACTTTACTCCGTAACGATACTTCGTAAGTATTTTAATTTTATAGTAAAAATAAAATCTTACGGAGTTTCGTAAACATGATTGCCATTTCATAAATAATTTATTATAATATTTACGGAGTTTCGTAAATATGGAAGTTAAAACTTGTTCGGTGTTTGGACATAGCAAAATTGAAATTACAAAAGAACTTGAAGAAAATTTGAAATCCACATTTGAAAGGCTTATTACAAAAGAAAACGTAAAGTATTTTTATTTTGGCGGGGTTGGTATGTTTGACGATTTGTGTCACACAATCATAACCGAATTGAAAAATAAATATCCCGATATTTACAGGATATTTTGCTTGTCGGATCCGCGACATCAAAGACCTAACAAAAGACCGAAATGGATAAAGGACGAAGATTATGAAGCGATCGTTTATTTGGATTTATCTTTTGATTATTGGTACACCCGAATTTATTTTCGTAATTGCGAAATGATAAATAAAAGTGATTTTGTAATTTTTTATGTTAATCATTCACAGCGTAGCGGAGCATACAAAGCAATGCAGTACGCAATAAAAAAGAAAAAAAATATAATAAATACGTGTCGGAGTTGGAGTGAAGAATAAAAAAGGGAACAATGCTTTGATTTACATTGTTCCTTGATTTTTTTTGTATTTTTTCGTTTTTTTAAGTATTTTGTTTGTTTTTTATGTAAAAATATTTATTTGTTTATTTTTTATTTATTTTACGCAAGAATTTTGGACTTTGTTTTGTTTGCCAAAGAACGACAAATCTTCGCCGTTTTCAAAACATTTTTGAGCTTTTGCAAGGATGTCAACTGAACCAGGATTTTTGTATCTTTGGGCATAATCAAGTGCGGTGTTGCCGTGTTCGTCTTGTGCTGTCAAGTCTGCACCTTTGGACAAAAGTACACGCAAGGTTTCTTTTTGACCATATTTTGCTGCAAGCATAAGGGGAGTTGTGCCGTTGATATCTTTTGCATCAAGGTTGCATCCCTGTTTGAGCAAAACGTCAACAAATTGACGATTGCCACATTTGATAGCGATTGCAAGTGGTGTTTCAAATTTTTTGTTTGGTTTTTCAATATCCGCGCCAAGTTTGAGAAGTTTTAACAATGCTTCTTGTCTTTGTGCGCTTTGGCAAGCAACGATAAGTGGAGTGTTTCCTTCTTGATTTTGTGCATCCAATTCTGCACCATAAGCGGTCAAAATTTCGATAACTTCGGGCTGATTGTTTATTGTTGCGTCAAAGATTGCACTTTGTTTGTATGCACCGGTCATGTTTGGGTTTGCAAAGCAATCCAAAAGATATTGGCAATTGTTTGTCATGCCTTTGAAAGCAAATGTTTGAAGAGCGGTTTTTCCGTCTGCGCCAACAAAATCTGGGTTGATATTGTTTTCCAAAAGATATTTCACTGTTGCCATGTCGCCTTTGCGTGCTGCAAGTGTAAGGGCGCTGTCGCCTTCAAATACAAAGTTTATATCAAGTGATTTTTGCATTGGGTCTGCCTTGTGTTCATTGACTGAGTGTTCATACAAAAGTTTTACAAGTTTTTTGTTGCCTTGTGCGCTGTAAAGCATAAAAAGATATTGGCGGTTTTCGTATGAAGAGCCCAAAAGTTCTTCAAGCCATCTTGGTGACAAATGCTTGTAATCACGCACTTGCACTTTTTCTTTTTCCAAAGAATTTATTGCTGGTTGGCAATAAGAGTTCAATGGTTTTTTCTTGGTAAATTTTTTCATATATTCTCCTTTGTCTGTTACAAAAAGTTTAACATCAATATTGGTGGTTGTCAAGGGTGAATATTTTTGAAATGTGCACAATTTCAGGCAAAAAGTTGACTTGAATTTTTGCAGTGTGCTAACATACAAAAAAGGAGCGTAAAAGTTGATTTGGGTTTGGACAGGAATTGTTGTTTTTACTTTGATTATCGAATTTTTCACAAGTGAGTTGGTGTCAATTTGGTTTTCTACCGCTGGCATAGTTTCGCTTATGCTTGCTATTATTGGCGTACAGTGGTACTTTCAAGTTGGTGCATTTGTTGTTGTTTCAATCATTTTGCTTTTTGCTCTGCGAAAATTTTGTGATGACCTTGTCAAAAAACGTTATTTTCACAAGGTTCAAAAAGATATTATCGGCAAAAAATACATTTTGATGTCAGATTTGTCACCCAAAAATTCAAGTGAAATAAAAATCGGTGACGAAATTTGGACGGTTGTTACACATACAAAATATGCAAAGGCAGGGGAATTTGTCGTTGCATACAAGGTTAAAAAGAACAAAGTTTATGTAAAATGAAAACACATAATACAAATACAAACAAATAACGCATTTTTTATTTGTGCAAAATACTTTGACAAAAAAGTCAGCAAAGGGTTATAATACTTGTATAAGTGGAGGAACAAATGTCACAAGCAAATAATGAATTTACAAAAACTGTTACAAAAAATTTGAAGAACAATCAAGTTATCAGCAAACTTTCAAAAAAGCAACAATCAAAGGATATTGTGTCGGCAATCAGCGTTATGCAAACCGCCGTTTTTGCAAAGACTTTCAAGGAATTTGAAAATCAAGGAAAAAATGTTGATTTGAAGGAACTTTCAGGTCAAGGCGGACTTGTTGCAAATGTTTATGCAAAACTTTTGGTTGCTATGAAGACTGCAAACAAAATACTTGGAAAAACAAGCCAAAAGAACATTTCAAAAGGACAAGAAATGTCATTTTGATTTTTGAATTGAAAAATAAAAAAAAAAGGCAAAATTGGGAATTTCTGATTTTGCCTTTTACATTTTTTATATTTTTTTATAATTTCGAGTATTCTTGATAGGTTACGGATTTGTCAATAATCGTGTTTTCGTCTTTGATATCTATGATGCGATTAGCAACCGTTTCAACAAGTTCTTGGTCGTGAGAAGTGAAGAGAATTGGACCGCGGAAGGAGCACATTCCCTTGTTGAGTGAAGTGATGCTTTCCAAATCAAGGTGGTTTGTTGGTTCGTCAAACATCAAAAAGTTTCCGCCTTCAAGCATCATTTTTGCAAACATACAGCGAACCTTTTCGCCACCGGACAAGACTTTGACTTGTTTGAGTGCTTCTTCGCCCGAAAACAACATTCTGCCCAGCCAACCACGGATATACATTTCGGTTTGGTCTTTGCTGTATTGTCTGAGCCAATCGACTATTGAAAGAGTGTTGCCGTCAAAGTAACTGTTGTTGTCTTGTGGAAGGTAAGAGTATGTTATTGTTTTACCCCAATGTACAACACCGCTGTCAGCACTTTCCAAGCCTGCAAGCACATTGAAAAGTTTTGTCATAGCAAGTGAGTTGTTTGAAAGCAGTGCAATTTTGTCGCCGTGTTGAACGGTGAATGAAAGATTTGAAAAGAATCCTTTGCAAGTCAAATTTTTTACTATCAAAATTTCTTTGCCGATTTCTTGTTCATATTTGAAGTCGATGAATGGATATTTGCGATTTGAAGGTTTGAAGTCTTCTATTGTCAACTTTTCAAGTTCTTTCTTACGTGAAGTTGCTTGTTTTGATTTTGAAGCATTTGCCGAAAATCTTGCGATAAAGTCCTTGAGTTCCTTTGCACGTTGCTCTGCTTTTTTGTTTTGTTCTTTGGCTTGACGGGCAAGAAGTTGGCTTGTTTCGTACCAGAAGTCATAATTTCCAAGCATCATATTTATTTGACCATAATCTACGTCGCAGATGTGGGTGCAAACCTTGTTCAAAAAGTGACGGTTATGGCTGACGATAATGACCGTGTTTTCAAAGTTCAAAAGATATTCTTCAAGCCAAACCGAAGTTTTGAAGTCCAAGTTGTTGGTTGGTTCGTCAAGTATCAAAATATCGGGATTGCCGAACAATGCTTGTGCAAGCAAGATTTTGACTTTTTGTTTTGGGTCCATGTCGGACATAAGGGTATAGAAATATTTTTCTTCGATGCCGATTGACGAAAGCAAACTTTTGGCTTCGCCATCTGCTTCCCAACCACCAAGTTCAGCAAATTCTGCTTCCAGTTCACCGGCGCGGATTCCGTCTTCTTCCGAAAAATCTGGTTTTGCATAAAGTGCATCTTTTTCCTTTGAAATATCCCAAAGTTTTTTGTGTCCCAAAAGTACGGTGTCCAAAACCGTGTACTCGTCATACTTGTTTTGGTTTTGTTGCAAAACACTCATTCTTTCGTTTTTGTCATACAAAACTTCGCCCTTGTTTGGTTCAAGTTCACCGGTCAAAATTTTCAAAAATGTGGATTTTCCACTTCCGTTTGCCCCGATTATTCCATAGCAATTTCCTTTGCTGAATTTCAAGTTTACATCTTTGAAAAGAACTCTGCCGCCAAATTGCAAACTTACGCCCACTGCTTGTAACATTTTTTGCTCCTAAGTTAAATTTTTTTTTGTATAAATCTTGAAAGATTATAACATAAAAAAACTTTTTGCACAATACAAATTTGATACAAAATTTAAAATGAAAAAAATACAAAAAAAACACGGCAAAGATGCGTTTTTTTTGCATTTTTTGCCGTATTTTTGAACTTTATTTAAATTTTAAAATTCAAGCAAGGCTTTTTCGATTTTTTCTTCTTCTTTTTTAAGGAAAAATTCTTTGTATGCTTGTTTGTAATTTGGGAAAAGTGAGTTCATATATTTTCGCCAAGCGATTACAAGATTTTGACTGTTTGTGATTGAAGTTTTTATGTCGAAAGGATAAACAGTTACAGATTCTTCAAAATAGTCGCTATGTAAAACCATTTTTACTGTAAGGCCGTCATTTTTGTCAAACTTGTTGTCACAGGAAAAAGCGTCACAAAATTTTACAGGATAAAGTTCGTTGAAATAGTTTGCAAGAAAGTCGAGAACCAATTGAGGTGTTATTGTTTTTTTAAATTCATTTTTGATATTTTCCAAGGTTTGATATTTCATTGTATGCTCCTTTTTTGTGTTGTTAATTTTAACACTTTTAATATATGTTGTCAATAGGCGAGTTTTAAAAAGGGGATAGAAAAAAGTTGAAACTTTTACATTTCAACTTTGTTTTTTATTCTAAAACTCAAAATTTGATTTTACTTCAGGTAAATTTTTCAACTTTTCAAGTTTTTCTTTTTCTTCTTTTTCAGAATCTGTTATTTTTTCTTCAAGCATTTTTTTGTAGTTGTCATAATTTTTCTTGATAAAATTTTCTGCTTCCATTTTTGATTTTTCAAGCTTTATATTTCGAGCTTCTATTTCGCTTGGAATGGAAGATATAAGATGCTGTAACAATGACAATAAAAATTTTGGATACAGGTTTTGAGTTTCTTTTTGGAAGTTTTGAAGATATCTGCGTCCTTGAGTTGTCAAAAGTGAGTAATTGAATCTGTAGGTTTTCAAGTTGCTGTAACTTTCATAAGTTTCTGCGATTGCGCGTCCTTTGTATTCAATTCTTGTGCCCAAAGGGACAGTGCCATCGCCAACACGTATATCTTTTGTAAGTATCAACGTGTTCTTGATTGGAGTGTTTACGTATTTGGTGTCATAAGCAAAATTGATTTCCTTTTCGCTTTCTTCAAAGCCCAAATCTATCAAAAAGATTTGTTTGGTTTTGACAAGTTGTATTATGTCTTGTTCACTGTACGTTTTGCTGTTGTCAAAATTTGATGAACAAGCAATTTTTACGTATGGGCGACACATTTTCAAATATTCAAACCAGCCGTAATCTTCACAGCAGCCATAATCAAGCAAAAATAATTTGTCAAGCCAAACTTTCTTTTCAACATTGGTACCAATCAAACGATTTGCCAATCCAACGTAATCAAAATCGTTTACATTTTTTTGAAATTGAAGAGATGATGTTGTGTATGAAGAAAAATCGTCATGTATGTGAACTTTTTTGTTTCCAACTGCACAAAAAAGATAGGCAGACAACAGGCGATTTTGTTCAAAATTTGAAATGTTTTCAGTGTCTATTTTTTTTGCATAATCCAAAAATTGTTTATATTTAGCAATGCAAACTTTTTGTGCTTCGATGTCACTTAATTTTTGTTCAAATTTTTGTGCCAACCATCGTTCTGAAACTTGCCTTTCATTGTATTCCATTTTCTACCCCTTTATATGTATTCATAGTATCATCTCATTTCTCATCTGTCAATAGGCAAAATTTGAAATTTTAAAGTTTTTTAAAGATAGCAGGGTATGCCAAGGAAAAATTTTTCTTTTCTTTACCAACACACGAACCTTTACTCCAAACTTGTGCCCATACGCCCAAAACCACCCATAAATACTAGCACTTTCGCTAGTATTTTTTATTTAGGTACACAATTTTCCAATCCCCATGTACCTAAATGTATTAAACTCACATTTTCAGTCAATCTTTTTCTTTCCATAACGCTTTAAAACGGCTTAGAACTTTGTGGACTTTTGTAGCGGCTGCAATTATATAAACAGTCATTTAATATTAAATTTTTAAAAATTTGATAAAAAATTAAATTTATTAGTTTTTCTATTATTCTTTATGCAAAACTTCATTTTTTATGTTATAATCTATTTAGAGGTAAAATTAATGATAATATACGAAGCATTGAAAAAAGATTTTGTTGAAGATGTAAGAGAAGATGTTTTAGTAACAAAGTTATATAATCAATATCAAGAAAAAATAGGTCAAACTTCTCTTAATGAAATTAGATCTTGGAACAACTCTTTAGTTCGAATGAGAGATGTTATTGATGATGTTGCTATACCAGATAATTCAGGAATTGCAATTGAATTCAATATACCATATACTAGCAAGCGTGTAGATTTTATTGTTTCTGGCAAAAATGAAAAAGATAACAATGCTGCAATTATTATTGAGCTAAAACAATGGGATAAAATCGAAGAAGTCGATGATAAAGATGGTATTGTAAAGACTTTTTTAGGTGGTGGAGTAAGAGAGACAACCCACCCTTCTTATCAGGCTTTTACTTACAAAAAGATGATTGAAGACTACAATAAGATTGTTCAAGATGAAAATGTGGAACTTGATCCATGTACTTATTTACATAACTACATGAGAATGCAAAATGTAGATCCTATTGAAGCTGAGGTTTATAAAGTATATACAACACAAGCTCCCGTATTTACATCGGGTGAAGGAAAACTTTTAAGAGAGTTTATTTCAAAACACATAAAATTTGGTGATAACAAAGAAACCTTATATAAGATAGATAGTGGAAGGCTTAGACCATCTAAATCATTGCAAGATTGTTTAACAAGTATGTTGAAAGGAAATGAAGAATTTCTTATGATTGACGACCAGAAACTTGTATACGAAAAAGCTCTTGAAATGGGAAGAAAATCATACAAAGATGGAAACAAAAGAGTTTTGATTGTCGAAGGTGGTCCAGGTACAGGAAAATCAGTTCTAGCAATTAATTTACTTGTAAGAATGACTTCACGAGATGCTGTATGTGCTTATGTAACTAAAAATGCAGCTCCTAGAAATGTTTATTCAAAAAAATTAAAAGGTAATTTTAAACAAGCGGTTATTTCTGAACTATTTAAAGGATCTGGTAACTTTTACGATGCCCAACCAAACACATTTGATGTAATTCTTTGTGATGAAGCACATAGATTAAATAGAAAATCTGGAATGTTTAAAAATAAGGGTGAAAACCAAATAAAAGAAATTATTAATGCATCCAAATTTTCAGTGTTTTTTATTGATGAACACCAAAGAATACATATAGACGATGCTGGTAGTATTTCTGAAATTTATAAGTATGCCCACCTCTTTAATGCTGAAGTGGTAAAAATGGATTTAAAATCTCAGTTCAGATGTAATGGCTCAGATGGCTTTTTAGCATGGGTTGACAATACATTGCAGATTAGAGAAACCGCAAACTTTGATGGCTTTGACAACTACGAATTTAAAGTTGTGGATGATCCGAATGAATTGTTTGATATAATAAAAGAAAAAAACAAAATAAATAATAAATCAAGAATAGTTGCTGGTTATTGCTGGGATTGGATTGAAGATGGTAAGGATAAATCAGATGTTTATGATATAAATATAGGAAACTATCATGCTAGTTGGAATCTGGGGAATACTGCTACTTGGGCTATTGACCCTAATTCAGTTGATCAAGTCGGTTGTATACATACATCTCAAGGTCTTGAGTTTGATTATGTGGGTGTTATAATCGGAGATGATATTGGCGTAGATCAAAATGAAAATGTTTACACAAACTGGCATTTTAGAGCAAAAACAGATGCTTCCGTAAAAGGTTTGAAAACCATGGAAAAATCGAACAAACAAGAAGCCGATAGAATTGGTGATGAAATTGTGAGAAACACCTATAGAACTTTACTTACAAGAGGACAAAAAGGTTGTTTCGTGTATTGTACTGATAAAAAATTTGCTGATTATTTAAAATCTCGTTTAAAATAAGGAGAATAGCATGGACAATAAAACAACTGTAGAAGATTTAAAAAATTTAGTAAAGACCTTTTGTGAACAAAGAGATTGGGATCAATTTCATAATCCAGAAAATTTAGCTAAATCGATTAGTATTGAGGCAGGAGAGTTGTTAGAATGTTTTCAATGGAATAATGAATATGATAAGCAACATGTTTGTGAAGAACTGGCGGATGTGATGAATTATTGTATTTTAATGGCCAATAAATTGGGTGTGGATATGGAAGAAAATAAGGATTTTTTAGATTTCGGAAGTGAAGATATTTTTTCATCTTCGGCAAGGGAAACGCAGGATTATGAGGATATTGTGAGCAGAAGCAAAATGCGAGGAAAGCACTACGCCAAGAAAAAGCGCGGAAACGCCTTTACAAAATGGTGGCGCAGCTGTAAAAAGTGGCAGGGGG
>CAJKWP010000031.1 GCA_905203645.1 uncultured Christensenella sp. | reverse complement strand
ACAACATAAACATTCTTATCATAAGCATTTTTATGTAAAAACTATCTAAAATTTTTGTAGACATATTATAAATATAATCATACACTTAACTATAAAAATAATTGTTTCACGTGAAACATTTTAACTTCAAAATATACTATTATGTAGTTGCGTTATCTATGATATTATTTATACAGTTGCACAAATTAAATACAAAGGACAGTTACTTTGATAAAATTATTCAAGATGTTGTTTGTTACAACAAGTATAATTTTTATATAATGTTGTATGCATCATACATTTTCAATCATTGTTTGTTATTATACCCATACAAATCAATGTACGTTATTATACTATGCTTACAATGTGTACATTATTATATACAACCATTCAATTATCCTTCGTCACTTTTCAATAAAATTATTTCACGCTTGGATTGTATGATAAGGTTGTAATAATTGCATAGGATATAATATATCATACACTTCATACATTATATATTTACCAACACATAACTCAAACTATATACATTTTTTGATTATATCTTATATGCAACTATCAAAACCAATTCACACATTACATTATTAAATTCAAACAATTGTTTCACGTGAAACAATTTTCTTCCATAATCACAAAATCTAATACCCATTCCTATCAAATACTTTTCAATACAAACATACACTTCCATATTCTAACACAACAAATCTCTCGCCTGCTTATTTTACATACTTTTAACATAAGTTTTAATACGGCAAAACATTTTGAATAATACTATATTGGGTTTATATAAATAAAAAAATGTTTCACGTGAAACATTTTTTTACTTATATTTTGTACAGTGCATAGGTTATTTTTTGCTTGTTTTATTAAAATTGTTCAAATCTTTGAGAGTTAAAGTCTTTTTGTTTACAAGTTCAAGCAGTTGACAAATTCTGTCCAAATCATCCCTTGAATAATAATCTATGTAAATTCTTCCCTTTCGGTCATTTCCAATGGCAGATACTTTTGTTGCAAACACCCTTTGCATTTCATTGATAAGTTCTTTAAGTTCGGGACTTTGTTCAACAGTTGCATTTCCACCTTTTGTTTTTGGATTCAAAAGGTTTTTAACAGCCTTTTCAAGTTCACGAACAGATATTCTGTTGTTTTTTGCTGTAAGAGCCATTTTGTATTGGTCACGTGGGTCTGTGATTACAACCAAACATCTTGCATGACCTGCTGAAAGCGAACCATCTTCAATCATTGACAAAACTTCGGGCGTAAGTGACAAAAGTCTGAGATAGTTTGCAATAACTGGTCTGCTTTTGCCAATTCTTTCAGCAACAACTTCCTGCGTCCACTTGTATTCTTCCATAAGTTGCTTGATTGCTCTTGCTGCTTCAATAGGGTTCAAATCTTCCCTTTGCAAGTTTTCTATAATAGAAATTTCTTTAATTTGCTTTGGCGTATAGTTTTTTACAACTGCTGGAATAGTATCTAAGCCTGCAATTTTTGATGCGCGGTATCTTCTTTCACCTGCAATAATAAGATAGGTGCCATCTCCATTGTTGTTTACAACGATTGGCTGAATAACCCCGTGCATTTTTATTGAATCCGCAAGTTCATTGAGTGCATTTTCGTCAAAATTCTTTCTTGGCTGGTTTGCGTTTGGTGAAATCAAGTTGATATCAATTTCATTTACACTGTTGTTCGCAGTTGCGCTTGCTTGTTTTTTAACTTTTTCGGTTTTTGGTTTTGTTGCGCCTTCTTTTTCTTCTTCGACAAGTTCTTTTACACTTTCTTCTTCATTTTCTTGGTCAAAAACAGAAAACAATGCTTCCAAACCACGACCAAGTCCTCTTTTGTTATTATTCATTGTCAACTCTCCTAAATTTTATCTTTGTGTTTTTTGTAATTGGTGTATATTCCACATTGTTACGTTTCAAAATTTCTTCTGCAAGTGATTGATAAGCGACAGCACCCTTTGAATGGCTGTCATAAGTCAAAATACACTCGCCATGGCTTGGTGCTTCGGCAAGTCTGATGTTACGTGGAATAGTTGTTTCAAAAACTTTCTTTCCAAAGAATTTTACAATTTCATTGCTGACATCAGCAATAAGATTTGAACGACTGTCTTTCATTGTCAAAACAACACCTTCAACATCCAAATTTGCATTGAGATGATGTTTGATAAGCCTTACAGTGTTCATAAGTTGACTCAAACCTTCCAAAGCGTAAAATTCGCACTGAATAGGGATAATAATTGAATCAGCCGCAGTCAAACTGTTGACTGTCAAAAGTCCCAAAGAAGGTGGACAGTCAATCAAAATAAAATCGTAGTTATTTTTTATTCTTCCCAATATATTTTTGACAATTTTTTCCCTTGAACTCATTTGCACAAGGTCAATTTCGGCACCTGCAAGGTCAACAGTAGCAGGGATGATATCAAGTCCTTCGATATATGTAGGCATAATCACTTCGTGAACAAAACAATCGCCATCAATTACGTTGTAAATAGTTTTTGTATCGTGATTTTTTTCAATACCTACGCCACTGCTTGCGTTACCCTGAGGGTCCATATCCAAAATCAAAACCTTTTTGCCCATAACAGCCATATATGATGCCACATTTACACAGGTAGTAGTCTTTCCAACACCGCCTTTTTGATTGGCAAATGCTATTATTTTTCCCATAATATTACCTCTTGGTTAATTATACAATAAAAAAACACAAAAGAATAGTATTTTTTTGATTTTTTTACAAACTTTTAACAAAAAAATCAAAAAAAATTGCCTGTTCTTTTGCGCCACTTGAAATTTTGTCTGTACCATAATTTTTTTTGAATGTTTTTGACAAAATTATTTTTGTTTTCAAACTTTGTTTTTTCATTTTTGCAACAGTTTTTAAATATTTTATTCAAAAACTATCAAGCATTATTTCAAGTTTTTACATGATTCAATATCGCATTTAATAATTTATAATGGCATTAAACGTGGCTTGTTTTGTGATCTTGGATATTTGATTGGGGTAGGGGATACTTTTTTGACAATTACAACAAATCTTTGATTGCCACAAAGGTCAAATTCAAAAACATTTTCTATCTTTGCGCCCAAAATTTCAAGAGCATTTTGACTTGCCGAAATTTCTTCTTCAATCTTTTGCGCCTTGTAAAAAACACAAACTCCACCAACTTTCAAAAGTGGGAGCGCATACTCCAAAAGAGTGCTGAGATTTGCCACAGCACGAGCACTGCAAATATCAAACTTTTCACGATTATCCTTTGCAAAATCTTCAATTCGAACATGCTTTGCATTGATATTTTCAAGTCCCAACTGTGCACACGCAAAATTCAAAAAATTTACCTTTTTGCCGACACTGTCAATCATTGTGACATCAAGGTCTGGATTGTAAATTTTGATTGGGATGGCAGGGAATCCACCACCGCTGCCCAAATCAACAACTTTGCCTTTTCCTGCAAAAAAATCTTTTGCAATCAAACTGTCCAAAATATGCTTTGTGTAAAAATCTTGTTTTTCGGTTATTGATGTAAGGTTGTACTTTTGGTTTTCACTTGAAACAAGCAGATAAAAATCGTACAAAGATTTTACCTTGTCATCCGACAATTTTATGCCATTTTTTGCCAAAAACTGTTTTAATTCGTGCATATTATCTCCTTGTTTTTTGTTTGATTGCGTGTTCTTTTTTTCTTTTTTGTATCAAATTTTGTTTCGAGAATCAAGTTTGACAAAGTCAATTTTTGTTTTTCTTGCTCATTTTGACAAGTATAATCAAAACTGAAATATCGGCAGGGGAAACCCCCGAAATTCTGGACGCTTGCCCGATTGTTCGTGGTCTTATTTTGTCCAATTTTTGCTTTGCTTCAATGCGTATTCCTTTCTGTGAAAGATAATCAAAATCTTCTGGAATAAGCATCTCTTCTTGGGACTTATTCTTGTCAATTTCTTCTTGTTGTTGAGCGATATATCCTTCATATTTGACTTCGGTGTTTACGTATTCCAAAACAGAATATTCAAAGCCTTCAAACAATTTGTATTGGTCGTTTATCTTGAATATATCAATGTTGTTGCGTTTTATTGCATCTTTGACCGTTATTGACTTTGTTGGCAAATTTTCGCCATTTTTTTCAAACAACTGGGTCAAATCTTTGTCAATTTTGAGTTTTGTCGAAAGCAATTCTTTACATTTTTGAATACTTTGCAATTTTTTTGTGTAAATATCCCATCTTTCGTCGTCTACGAGTCCGTATTCACGTCCAATAGGGGTGAGCCTTAAATCGGCATTATCCTGCCTTAACAAAAGCCTGTATTCCGCTCTTGAAGTCATCATACGATATGGTTCATTGGTTGGCTTTGTGACGATATCATCAATAAGCACACCAATATATCCTTGATTGCGTCCCAAAACAAGCGGTGCTTTGTTTTTGATATAACAATCGCCATTTATTCCTGCGACAATGCCTTGTGCCGCCGCCTCTTCATAGCCACTTGTTCCATTTATTTGACCTGCAAAAAACAGTCCGTCGTAAGACTTGCTTTCAAGCGTTGGTTTGAGCGTGGTTGCGTCGATAGCATCATATTCAATAGCATACGCATCACGCATTATGCGGGCATTTTCAAGCCCCAAAATACTTTTGTACATGGGCAGTTGCACATCAACGGGCAGGGAGGTGCTTACACCCTGAATGTAGACTTCATCGGTGGAAAGTGCTTCTGGTTCCAAAAATACTTGGTGACGTTCCTTGTCCGCAAAACGTGTAACCTTGTCTTCGATTGACGGGCAATATCTTGGACCAATACCCTTTATAGTTCCTGCAAAAAGTGGTGCACGGTGGATATTGTCACGGATAATTTGGTGAGTTTTTTGTGTTGTGTAAGTCAGATAACAATCAATAACATTTTTAGGTTTTTGTTTTGTTACAAACGAAAAAGACTGTATGTCATTGTCACCGTGCTGAACTTCCAAATTTGAAAAATCTATACTTTTGCGATCAACTCTGGCAGGAGTACCCGTTTTGAGCCTTTTTATTTCAAAACCCAAATCTTGCAAAGATTGAGTAAGATGTTTGCTGTTTGAAAAACCATTTGGTCCAACGTCATTTGTCCATTCACCAACGATGATTTTGCTTTTCAAATAAACACCCGTTGCAACAACAACGACTTTTGTGCCAAATACTTGTCCCTGAGCGGTTTCCAACCCAACAACTTTGCCATCTTTGACCAAAATATTTTTGGCTTCCGCCTGTTTTATAAAAAGGTTTGGCTGAGATTCCAGCGTTTTTTTCATTTCGGTGTGATAATTGACCTTGTCCGCTTGTGCACGCAGTGAGTATACAGCAGGTCCCTTTCCACGATTGAGCATACGTATTTGAATAAGCGTTTTGTCTGTATTTTTGCCTATTTCGCCACCCAAAGCGTCAATTTCACACACCAACTGTCCTTTTGCGGTTCCACCAATAGATGGATTGCAAGCCAAAAATGCAATCGAATCCAAATTCAAACAAAGCATCAATGTCTTGTTATTCAATCTTGCCAAAGCGAGTGCCGCTTCGCAACCTGCGTGTCCCGCACCAATGACTATCGCATCAAAATTTTCTTGTTCCATTTTTTCCTTCTTTTTTCAAGGGATTGTTTTAAAACTTTTTTTGCCGTTTGTCAACAATCAATTTTTTATTATTTTCACAAAACATCATTTTCCCAAACAAAATCTTGAAAATATCTCGTCAATAATTTTTTCGTTTTCACTTTCGCCCGTAATCTTGCCCAAAGTACTCCAAAGTGACTTTATTTCAAACAAAACAATGTCAACAGTTTGAGTATCTATCTTTGCCAAAATATCATCGCAACAAACAAGAGCCTGTTTAAGGGCTTCTATATGCCTTGTATTCGTCAAAACAAGTGCGCTGTTATCAATCTTCTGCTTGTACACTCTTTCAACAATTTTGTCCAAAAATTCGGTTATATTTTGATTGTGAAGGGCACTTATGCAAACATCAATGTCAAAAGGATACTTTTGCACCTTGTCAAAATCGGATTTGTTTTGAACAACAAGTGGATTGTAAGATTTTATTTGCTCGTAAATTTGTTCGTCTTGCTGGTCGAAATCTTGATTTGAAACCACAAAAACAACCAAATTCGCTGATTTTATTTCTTGTTTTGTTTTGTCAATTCCAATTTTTTCAACCAAGTCATTGCCTTCACGAAGGCCAGCAGTATCCACAAGTTCAATTTTGATACCTTTGTATACAATTTGCTCGCTTATGCTGTCACGTGTTGTGCCGGCAATATCGGTCACTATTGCACGATTTTCACCCAAAACAGCGTTCAAAATACTGCTTTTGCCAACATTAGGTTTGCCAACCAATGCAATCTTTACGCCCGTTTTGAGTTGTTTGCCGTATTCGCTGTTTGCAAGCAACTTTTCAATCTGGCTTTTTATTTCTTTTATGTCCTGTTTTGTTTGTTCCTTTTCGATGCTTTCGTCGTCGTATTCGGGATAATCAACTGTAACCGCCAAACGTGCGTTGGTGGTTGTAAGAGCCTTTTGCATTTGTTTTACAGTTTGCAAAAGTTGTCCATTCAAAAGTTCAAAGCCCGCTGAAAGTTCGGCTTTGTGAGTTGCTTCGATGACATCAATAATTCCTTCGGCTTCATCAAGGCTCATTTTCCCGTTCAAAAACGCCCTTTTTGAAAACTCGCCATTTTCGGCAAGTCGGGCACCTTTTTCAAGCAAAAGACGCAAAACTTCACGACACAAAAGCACACCGCCATGCACTTGAAATTCCACCATATCTTCACCAGTGAACGAATGTGGATTTTTGAAATATACCATCAAACACTTTTCGCCAAGTCCTTTGATGTTGCCCAAATAAAGCATACGTGGCACAATGTTTTCTTTTGTCAATTTTTTGTTTTCAAACAGTTCAAATGCAATGTCAAGACTTTGCTTGCCACTCATTCTTACAATTGCTATTGCCCCAGTTCCCATTGGGGTAGAAATGCTTGCTATCGTATCCATAGCACATATTTTAGCACATAAAATTTCGTATGTCACGCATTTTTTATGCAAGGAAAGTGTAGATTTCAACTGTAAAAATATATTGGAAATACATTTTTACCACAAAAAAGTTATGAAAAAATGTAAACAAAAAAACCGCTTGTTATGGGATTGTTCCATATTAGCGGTTTTTTGTTTTATTTGTTTTTGATAACCAAATATCTGTGTGGTTCTTCGCCTTTGCTTACTGATTCCAAATCTGGATAGTTTTCAGAAACAATAGTGTGGATAATGCGTCTTTCATACGCACTCATTGGTTCCAACTTTGTGCTGTGTCCAGTTTTTTGAACCTTTTTGCACATTCTGTGAGCAAGTGCAGTAAGTGTGTTTCTGCGTTTTTCACGATATCCATCAATATCCAAACGCACTTTTTTGCTTTTTCTGCTTGCCTTTCCATTTATGACAGAAGTCAAAAATTGAAGGGAATTGAGGCATTCACCACGATATCCAATAAGTGACGCAACATCGTTGCCTTTTATTGTGTAAAAAATTTCATCTGCAGTTTCTTCAACCAAAACTTCGCCGTCAATGTTTACACTTTTCAAAAAGCCTTGCAAAAAGTTTTTGCCAAGTTCGGCTTCGGTTTGTTTTGCAACTTTCTCGCTTTCGCATTCACATTCTTTGCAAATACATTCTTGATCTTCTTGACAACCGCATTCGTCTTCGCAGTGACAATCTTCACAATCACACTCGTCTTCGCAGTGACATTCTTGGCAGTCACATTCGTCTTCGCAGGTGCATTCGTTTGCATTTTGACTGTCTTTTTTGTCATCTTCGTCTTCTTGCAAAAGGCGTTTACGTTCTTCTTGTCTTTTTTGATATTTTTCTTTGCAATCTTCGCTTATTTCAACCAACACTTTGGCTTTGCGGAAAAGTCCGCCAGTATCCAAAACTTTGATATCCACGTCATCACGTGATGCACGCAGATTGAAAAGCGCATCTTCGATTGCTTTTTCAACAGTTTTTCCACTGCCTTCATAACTAAACATAAGAATCTCCTTTATTATTTTTCCTTAAAGTATTCTTTTTCGTTTTCTTTTTTTGATTTTTTTTGTTTGTGGTCTTTGTTTTTTTGGATATTTGTACGTGAATATTCCATTACTGCTGTTTGTGATTGCTTTTGCTCGGCTACCTTTTCCATTTTGTCCAAAATAAGGTCAATAATTGGAGTAGATGCCAACGCAATAAGTTGCGATGTCAAAAGATAAAGTGCAAAAACTGCGTTGTAGGTAAGTGCAAAGAATCCAAGCATAAGTGGCATAAGTATCATCATAATTTTTCCAGAAGATGCCATTGGATTATCACCGCTCGTTTTTTTGTTTTTGCGCCAAGAAAGCCATTGAGTCAAAAATGCCGAAGCAATTGTTAAAACAGTCAAAATCAAAAATCCATTGGTTCTGCCTTCGGTTTTTTCAAGTGGCGTCATAACTTTTGCATATTCGACTTTAAATTCTTCTTTTTGATCAGCAGTTAAATTTTTGACAGCAATATCTTCTTCGCCAACGGTAACTGTTTTTGCAATTTTCAAATATTCATCAGCAGAAGGAATACTGTTTGTTGGCATATCAGATTTCCAAACATTGTCAATCCAAAGCCAAGAAAATTCCTTTTTTATTTCGTTGTACTTTATGCGAACTTGTCCATTTGCATACTCACTTGCAACATCTTCGGTCGCACCACCTTCGATTTGTGTTGTGTATGCTGTTTTGTAAGTTTGCTTCAACGCATCATATTCGCCAATAATCTTTTTGGATGCCATTGTGTTAAGTCCTGAAAACAACGTAATAAAAATAACCAAAGTAACAACCATATATACAAGCATAAAAAGGCAAGAGCCCACTACGTTGTAATTGTTTGCCTTGTAAACTTCGGCAACCTTTTGATTGTAAGTGTTTTTGTCATTGCCATACTTTTGTTGCAGTTTTGCAAGTTGAGGTTGTATTTTTGCTTGCATTTGACTGTTTTTTCTTGACGTTTTTTTGTTGAAAAAGTCAAGTGGCAACAACAATACTTTGATTGCAAGGGTCAAAAGAATAATTGACCAAGCATAGTTTCCTATTGCACCGTTGAACCAAGAGATAACTTTGGTCCACATATCCACCATAAAACCACAGAGTTGAGATATGTTCAAAAAAGCCATTTATCTTCTCCTTTCAAATTTGGTGGTAAGGGGTCATATCCCCCTTTGTGATTGGGTGTACACCTTAAAATTCTTTTTCCACCCAAAAATATACCCTTGAACACACCAAAGCGAAGTATCGCTTGCAAGGTGTAAGTTGAACATGTTGGATAGTATATACAGCACCTTGGAAGAAATGGTGAAATACACACTTTGTAAAAATACACAAGTCCAACGCACAAAAGTTTCAGCGGATACAAAAGTATGTCAACAAGTTTTCTCATCATAAAGTCCTGCACGAGTTATCAAACTTTTGATTTGTTTTTGTATTTCCCAAAAGTCAAGTTCGCTTATACCTTCTTTGGCAACAAAAATATAGTTGTAATGGTTGTTTACATTTTGCAAAAGTGACCTGAATGCTTCACTCATACGTCTTTTTACAAGACTGCGAACAACGCTTTTTCCAACCTTTTTGCTGACCGAAAAACCAACTTTGAGTGGGGTATATTTGCTTTTGATAAAAACAAGATTGATGCAAGGTGAAAAAACAATACTGCCGTGCTTGTAGATATAGTTAAACTGTCGTTTTTTTCTGAGCCTGTTTTCTTTTTTCACACCAATCCTCCATCAAAAATTAGGCAGTCAATTTTTTTCTGCCACGAGCACGTCTTCTTTTCAAAACGTTTCTTCCGCCTTTAGTTTTCATTCTTTCACGAAAACCATGTACTTTGCTTCTTCTTCTTTTCTTAGGTTGATAAGTTCTTTTCATTTTGCTCCTCCTTCAAAATTTGAAATTGCCCGACTTGATAACACGTCAAAGGCAAATTTTTTTTGCCTTTTGAGCGTACAAAAACATTTTGGACGCCCGCCAAACGAAAAAATTATAAATTAAACAAATTGCAATGTCAAGAAAATTGCAAAAATTACGGACTTACGGGCTCGTTTTTTTATTTTAAAAAAAACTTCGCCATACAAATGAAAAACTGCACGTTACTGCGTTTGCTGGTGGGGATTTCAAAACAGTCATTTAGGATAACTAAACTCCTGCTTTGAAACCCCACCGAGCCTTGTCCCGTTTGTTTTTGATTTGTATGTATTTACGGCCGAATTTTTGCCTTTCCGACCAAACGCTTTAATTTGCTTTGCAAAAGTTTTGGTCGGACTCTCATGCGAAGTAATTTCTTCGAAGTGTCAAAGCAGTTTTTTTAGTTAATTACAATAAGGACGACATTTCGTTGTTAATAAAAAAAAAGGGGCAAGAAATTAAATTTGCACAATTTAGTAAACTTGACCCCTTAATTTTTATGTCAGCAAACGCAGCAATCCAACGTTTTTCACTTGCGTGCACCGTTAAGTAAGAATACGCACAGGCAGTATCAAATACAAAAACTCATCGCCTTCAAATGGTGTGATTGTGCAAGGACTTGCACTTGAATTGAAGTTGATTTTTACAAATTCATTGTTGTTCATACGCAATGCATCCATAAAATATCTTGCATTGAATGCAATGTTAAGGTCGTTGCCTTTAAGTACGATATTGACATTTTCTTTGATATTTCCAAGTTCGCTGTTTGATGACAAACAAAGGTTTCCTTCCTTGATTTCAAATTTTACAAGGTTTCCTTGTCCAACTTTGCTGAGAAGTGAAGCCCTTTCCAAAGCATCTTCAAATTGTGCTTTGTTGATTGTAATAACAGATTCATAATTTGAAGAAATAATTTGTTTGTAATTTAAAAATTCGCCATCCAAAAGTTTTGTAATAATTTTTGTGTCATCAAGGTCAACCATAAGGTTGTTCTTTTGAATATAAACATTTACCACATCGTCAGAATCATCCAAAAGTTTTGCAATTTCGTTCAAACTGCGTGCTGGAACAATGACTGAAACAGAGATGTTTGAAGCGGCGAGTGGTTTGTTCACAAGTGCAAGTCTGTATCCGTCCAAAGCGATTGCACGGATAGAGTTGTTTTCCACTTCCAACAAAACACCTTTCAATATCGGACGAGATTCGTCAATAGCAACTGCAAATGTTGATTTGGTGATAAGTGACTTCAAATCTTTTTTTGTCATAGCAAAATATTCGTTGCAGTCAATCTTTTTGAATCCTGGATATTCCAATGTTGTGAAGCATGAAATAAAACCTTCACTTTCGGCGTATTTGATTTTGAGTTGATTTTTTTCGTTCAAGTCAAGTTCGATTTGTTGATTTGTAAGTTTTTTCACAAATTCACAAAAGAATCTGCCAGGAACAACAGTTTCGCCTTCAACTTTGATTTCTGCCTTGATCTTCTTTTCGATTGCAAGGTCAGTATCTGTTGCGCTGAGTGTGAGCACATTGTCTTCGGCAAAAAGTTTTATACCTTCCAAAATTGGATTGGCTGTTTTTGCAGATATCGCTTTGCTTACAGTGAGCACCGCTTCGGCAAGATCCAATCCTTCACATATTAAATTCACGTTGATTTCTCCTTTAAAATTTATCAAGTATATTATACATCAATCAAAGCAAAATTTCAAACTTTTTTTGTTACATTGACACAAATTTATGTATTTGTATTTCAAATCAAAATGCAGAAGTTGTTTTCAAAAAAAAGATAACAAATTGATTGTTATCAAAAAAAATTTCAAAAACTTTTTTCCGCGCCAGCAGATACAGTTATATTATTTTGATTTATTGTAATTGTATTTATAGAGAATGTGAATATGTGGACAACTTTTGACTGACACAATATATTGTGTAAAACAACGAAATAAATATTGTACAAGCCCAAATATGGTGCCAGTCAAATGTGGATAAAATGTTAACCATTTTTTTTTGTTTTCCACATATCAACAGTTTGACGAAATCTGATTTTTTATTTCGCCGACAATTGTGCGGATTTTGTTGTTGGTTTTCAACTGCTCACTTATCTTGTCACGGGAGTGGATGATGGTCGTGTGGTCACGACCGCCAAACAATTTGCCAACGCTTACAAGTGGCATATCCAAAAGTTCGACAATAAGATAAATTGCTATCATGCGTGGTTCAACACATTCCTTGCTTTTTCGTTTGCCTGTGATGTCCGCATTGTTTATGCCGTAATACGTGCAAACCTTTTCAATAATGTCATTTGGTGAAATTTGCTCTTTTTGTTCTTCTTCTTGGTCTTGGAAAATTTCCCTTGCATCTTCCATTGATGCATGTTTTTTGCCTGTAAGTGTTGCATAAAAGTAAATTTTTGACAAAATTCCTTCCATTTCACGTATATTTGTGTTAACTTTTTCGGCGATAAACGTCAAAACATCGTCATCAATAATATATCTTTCTTGACTTACTTTCTTTTTCAAGATTGCAAGTTTTGTCTCAAAATCTGGGGCTTGGATATCTTGTGTAAGACCGCTCAAAAGGCGGGAACTGAGTCTGTCAGCCAATGTTGCGATTTCTTTTGGGTGACGGTCAGAAGATATGATTATTTGCTTGTTTTTTTGATAAAGTTCGTTGAAAGTGTTGAAAAACTCTTCCTGAGTTGATGTTTTGTTGGAAATAAATTGGATATCATCAATCATCAAAACGTCAAGGTCACGATAACGTCTTCGAAATTCAATGTTTGCCTTTTCTTTTTCCTTGCCAGCACGAAGGGAATCAATATAATCGTTTGTAAATTTGTCACAAGTAACATACTTGATTTTTTTGCCAGGTGAGTGAGTTTTGATATAATTTCCAATAGCATTCAAAAGGTGAGTTTTGCCAAGACCAACTCCTCCATAGATAAACAATGGGTTGAATCTTTCACCGGGATTTTCGGCAACACTTCGGGCGGCGGCATAAACAAATTGGTTGGATTTTCCAACGACAAAGTTGTCAAAAGTGTACTTTTCATTGAATTGATTATCTTCGGTATTCTCTTCGGCTTTCAAATCTTCGGCAGGCATATTTTTTTTCAAGTATTCTTCTTTTTCATCAGGTCCAATAATTTCATATTTTGTATCTTCACCAAAAACTGATTGCAAACATTCTTTCATCACAACCGAGTGATTTTTGGCAATTTGACCTTTTGCAAAGGTCGTGTTGGCACATAAATATAAAGTATTATCCTTGAAATCCAAAACTTCCAAAGGTCTGAACCACATATCAAAAGACACAACCGAAACCAAAAGTTCCAATTTTGAAAGCACTTTTTCCCATAATTCGTTTACTTCTTGCATTTTATCCTCGCTTTTGCCTTTTATTATAACAAGCAAAAGCAAAATTTTCAATCTTTTTTTCAATTTTAAAAAGATGTGAAACAGCAAAGGGTACAAGGTTATTTGAAAATTTTGTAAACGCGGTGAAGGCAAACTTTGCCAAATGATAAATAATGTTGTCGCGACCGCTTATTTCTTACGCTGCCCTTATGTGGACAGAAAATTAAAGGGGCAAGAAACTAAATTTGTGCAATTGTGAACGATTTCTGCAGGCACGTATGTGCCGAAGCCTTAGTGAACAATGCACAATTTAGTAAACTTGACCCCTTTATTTTTCTGAAAACACCCTTAAGAAAGCGAGTTTATTGCCCCCAACATCACCTCATTCACATTTTTGTTTTTGAGTGTGTAAAGCAAAATTTTTCCATCTCTGTGAAATTTGACCATGTTTTGGGCTTTCAAAATTTTGAGTTGGTGAGATATTGTTGTTTGATTTACATTCAAAAGTACCGCCAAATCATTGACACACATATCACAAAGTGAAAGGCAAATAATTATCCTTAATCTTGTGTAATCCGCAAAATTTTGGAAATAACTGGCAAGCCTGTTTGTTACGTCAGATTGAGGCATATATTTCAATATTTCGCTTTTGTTATGCTCGGAAAGAACCAATAATTTTTCCATTTTTACCCCCATTATTTTCACAAAAAAAATAGCATTTTCATATACATTGTTGTCCTTCAAGTTTAATAATTTTCAAAATTCTCTGTCAAGGTTAAATTTGTGGACATTTGACTAAAAAGGAAGAAAAATAGGAAAGATTGAACAAAAAGGGGGTTATATGAATTTTTCTCAAGACATATTGTTTGTACTTTTGATTTCTGTCATAGCAAATGCTACAAATACAGACCTTGCAACAAACACAAACTTCTTGCTTTTGTTGTTGTTGGCTTTGTCAAACAATGGGGGAACCAGTTCGTGTGGATGTGGATGCAGTTCCTGCGGATTTTCGCTTTAAGGGTGTTTTCAGAAAAATGACCGTGTTGGGTCTAAAAGTATTGTCGCGCCGCTAGG
>CAJKWP010000030.1 GCA_905203645.1 uncultured Christensenella sp. | reverse complement strand
AAAAAGTATATTTTGTGTGATAATATATTTATATGGAAAATAATACTTTGAAATATTTTTATCAATTAACAAAAATTCCACGAGAATCCGGAAACGAAGCGGGAATCGTGGATTTTTTGCAGGATTTTGCAAAACAACATAATTTTGAATATTGCAAAGATAAAAACAAAAATATAATTATTTTCAAAAATAAAAATTGCAAAAATAAAATTATTTTACAAGCGCACACCGATATGGTGTGTGTTTCAAACAATTCAAATTTTGATTTTCAAAAACAACCAATAAAAACAAAAATAAATGGTGATATTTTGTCTGCTCAAAACACAACTTTGGGTGCTGACAACGGACTTGGCGTAAGCGCGATTTTGTCTCTTTTGTGTGAAGATTTGCCACTTGGAGTGGTTGCAATTTTCACAAGCGAAGAAGAAACAACCATGAACGGCGCACAGACGGTTGACAAAAAATATTTTTGTGCAAACAATCTTGTATCTTTTGATGGCGACAATTCAAATACAATCGAAATCGCTTCGGCAGGAATAGTGCAAGCGGATGTAAAACTATGTTTTAAAAAATACAAAAATATCGGCGAAACTTACAAGATAACTATTTCAAATTTGACAGGTGGTCATTCGGGTTCCGACATAGACAAAAATCGTACAAATGCCATAAAGTTTTGTGCAAATCTTGCCCAAAAGTATGACGCAAAAATAATAAGTCTTTGTGGTGGAACAAAATCAAATGCGATTGCAAACAGTGCATGTATGCTTGTTCAAATGACATGCAAAACCGATATTGAAAAAACTATCCCCGAACCAGATGCAAAACTTGAAGTGGAATATATTGGAAAACAACAAGCCGACGTTTTTGGCAAGGATTTTACGTCATTTTTGTGTGAAGCAAAACATGGAGTGCTTGAAAGATATCCTGACGGCTTTGTCAAAACATCGCAAAATATTGCAATCGTTGACACAGACAAAAATTTGCTTGTTTTTTCACTGCGAAGCAGCAACAAACAAAGCGAACAATATCACTTAAAGCAGTTTGAAAAATTTGTAAAAAGTTATAACTGCAAAATGGAAAATGTGCAAACAAATCCATTTTTTGAGACCGACCCAAAGTGCGAACTTGTAAAAAACTTGCAAAAGTCATATCAAAATTTGTTTGATGACATTCCACAATTAAAACGCGTTCATGCTGGCCTTGAAGGCGGTGTGTTTGTTCAAAAAAATCCAAAACTCAATATCGCAGTTTTGGGCTTTGACATCTGGGATATGCACAGCCCAAACGAACGTGTCAGTTTAAAATCTGTTGACAAAATTTATTTGTGGGCGTATCATTTCTTAAAAGATTATTCAAAACAACTTTAACAAAAGGAAAAAATTATGGAAAATCCATTGGTAGCCATAATTGGCAGACCGAACGTAGGCAAAAGCACGTTTTTCAACAAAATATGCGGGAAACGTATAAGCATCGTTGACGACGTTGCTGGTGTAACACGTGACCGAATTTATGCAAATGCCGAATGGTGCGGACACAATTTCAGACTTGTTGATACTGGCGGACTTGATTATCAAAGTCAAGACGTTTTTCAAAAAGACATTATGTTGCAAGCAAAAATTGCAGTTGACATGGCAAAGGTCGTTGTTTTTATGGTTGATGGTCGTGAAGGACTTACACAAAATGACCAAGAAGTTGCAACATTTCTTCGCAGAAGCAAAAAACCAGTTGTTTTGGTTGTAAACAAACTTGACAATTTTGAAGTTGAAAACTCTTACGAATTTTATGCATTGGGACTTGGTGACCCATTTGTAATTTCTTGTCTTCAAAGCAAAGGTCTTGGCGAAGTTTTGGACCAAATTGTTTCATATTTTGATGAAGAAACAACACAAGAAGAAAAACAAACAATTTCTGTTGCAGTCGTTGGAAGACCAAATGCAGGCAAAAGTTCCATAATAAACAAAATGCTTGGTGAACGAAGGGTGGTTGTAAGCGATGTTGCAGGTACAACCCGTGATGCAATCGACACACCTTTTCGTTGGAACAAAAAAGATTTCACACTCATTGACACAGCGGGACTCAGACGTCAACGCAGTTATGATAAAGAAAGCATCGAAGGATATTCGGTTTTGCGTACATTTGATGCAATCGAAAGGGCAGATATAGTTTTGATTGTGTTTGATGCATCCGAAGAAATATCCGAACAAGACGTAAGAATAGCAGGTTACGTTCATGAAGCGGGCAAACCAAGTGTAATTGTGCTCAACAAATGGGATTTGGTTGAAAAAAATCAAAATACTCAAAACAAATTCAAAAAAATGCTTGACGAAAAGTTGTCATTTATGGATTATTACAAATGTATCTTTGTGTCGGCACTTACTGGTCAAAGATTTGGCGAAATTATGCAATCCGCTTATGACAGTTATCAAAACAGTTGCAAGCGTATTACAACCGGACTTTTGAACGAATTGCTTTCCAGTGCAGTGCTTGCCAATGAACCACCTTATCGCAACGGCAAACGACTCAAAATTCAATATATTACTCAGGCAGACACAAATCCACCAACTTTTGTTCTGTTTGTAAACAATGCAAGTTTTATGCATTTTTCTTACGAAAGATACTTGGAAAATTATTTCCGCAAGTCGGTTGACTTTTCGGGAACGCCAATAAGATTTGTTGTAAAAAGCAAAGAAGAAGAATAAATTACAGGGGAAAATGATAATCGAAATATTAAAGTATGTTTGTGTGGTTTTTGTAGGTTACATTTTGGGGAATATCAACTTCGCCAGAATTTTATCCAAGTTTTTGAAAACAGATATCACAAAACAAGGCAGTGGCAATCCAGGAACAATGAATATGCTTCGTACCTTTGGCTTTAAATTTGGACTTTTGACATTGGTTTTGGACGCGGTCAAAAGTGCACTGGCATCCTTGTACGGCTTTTTTGTGTTTGGTGGCGATCTGAACACCATGACAAGCGTAATCGGTTTGTACATTGGTGGATTAAGTTGCGTTTTGGGTCACAATTTTCCCGTGTTTTATCGTTTCAAAGGCGGAAAAGGCGTTGCGTGCATACTTGGAATGTTTGCAGTTGCAAACCCAATGTGGTCACTTGTGGCTTTTGCAATATCGTTTATTTATCTTTGCATCTTTGACTATGGCGCAGTTGCTTCATTCATATTCATAACAGTGCTTACCGTTTTGGAAGCAACAAAGTATCGTGCCAATTTTCCTATGACTTGCATTTTGTTTGTTTTGTTTTTCCTTACTTGGTTTATGCATCGAAAAAACATTGCAAGACTTTTGTGGGGAAAGGAAAACCGCGTAAATTTGGCAAAAGCATTCAAAAAGAAACCAAACAAAATACCAAAAAATGATTGATTTTTAAAATTGTATATGTTATTATGTATATGCTAGATTAAGAAAGTGGGCTGTTTTCAAGCCCACTTTCTTGGTATAATGCACAAAAAGGAGTAAACATTTTATGGCGAGTAAGGTAGAATCTATTTGCACAGAAAAAGTTGTACCCCAAATCGAACAACTTGGTTATTATGTTTTAGAAGTTGACTATTCAAAAAAAGTTGACGGACAAAATTTGACCTTTGTAATCGACAAAGACGGTGGGGTACTGATTGAAGATTGCGAAAAAGTTCATCGTATGCTTGACACACTTTTGGACGAAATCAACCCAACAGATGATGCACCTTATATTTTGAACGTAGAAAGTGCTGGGCTTGACAGACCAATCAAAACGCAAAGGGACTTTTTAAGAAACAAAGGCAAGGAAGTCGAAGTCAAACTTTACAAAAAACTTGACGGCAAAAAATCTTTTGTCGGAAATTTGATGGAGTTTGATGACACAAAAGTTGTGTTGTCTTTGGAAAAACAAAAACAAACTTTTGCACGTGAAGATGTGGCGCTTATTTCGCCAGTAATAAAATTTTAAAAGGAAAATATTATGGTAAACAAGGACTTTTTTCAGGCTCTTGACGAACTTGAAGCACAAAAAGGAATAAACAAAGAACAATTTATCGAAACATTGGAATCGGCTCTTACTTCTGCATACAAAAAAATATATGGAGAAGCAAAGTCAGCAATGGTAAAACTCAACAGCGAAAAATGCACAATCAAAATTTACAGTTACAAAACGGTTGTTGACCAAGTCGCTGACCCAGACAAAGAAATTTCTCTTGAAGACGCAAGAAACATCAAAAAATCATATCAAATCGGTGACAGTGTCGCCCAAGAAGAATCAACCAAAGATTTTGGCAGAATTGCTGCCCAAACTGCAAAACAAGTTGTTATGCAAAGATTGAAAGAAATGGAAAGACAAGCGGCTGTAAGCGAACTTTCTGAAAAAGAAGACGAACTTTTGACAACAGTTGTAAAACGCATTGACAATGGCACCGCTTTTGTTGCTATCGCAGGCTCACACACCGAAGGTGTACTTTTTGAAAACGATCAAATTCCAGGTGAAAAACTCAATGTTGGCGATCGTATAAAAGTTTATGTTCGCAAAATTCAGGATTCGTTCAAAGGTCCACAAATTCAAGTTACAAGGTCGAACTTGGGATTTGTTCGCAAATTGTTTGAACTTGAAATACCCGAAATTCAAACAGGCGAAGTTGTTATAAAAAACATCTCTCGTGAACCGGGAAGCCGTACAAAAATCGCTTTGCAAGCACAAAAACCTGGTCTTGACCCAATCGGCGCTTGTGTTGGTAACCGTGGCATAAGAATCAACACCATTTCAAGCGAAATGAACAACGAAAAAATCGACTTGGTTCTTTACAGTGACGACCCACTTGAATATATTGCAAGGGCATTGAGTCCAGCAAAGGTTATAAGCGTTGAAACAAACGACAGTTTGAAAGTTTCACAAGTTATTGTTCCAGATGACAAACTTTCACTTGCAATCGGCAAAAACGGACAAAACGTAAGACTTGCTGCAAAACTTACAGGCTGGAAAATCGACGTCAAGGCAGAAAGCAGTGTAGAAGGCTCCGCAGGAAAAGTAAAAGATGTTGATTTTGAACTTTCGGAACTTTCCGAAGATGACAACAATCAAGAAGAACTTGAACCAATCAGTTTTGATGAATTTTCAAGTTTGGATGATATCGAATAAAAGGAAATATTATGAAACCCCAAAGAACTTGTATTGTTTGCAGAAACAAATTTGACAAAGATTTGCTTGTAAGGATATCAAAAGACGCAAATGACAATTTGTGTGTTGGTTCAAACGTCGGTCGTGGAATGTATATTTGCAAAAGCGAACAATGCAAAAAAAATTTGGTGTCAAAAAAGGTTTTAAACAAGATTTTCAAAAAACAAATTTCAGACCAAGTTTACAAGCAAGTGCTTGACGGGGTACAAAAACATGAATGAACAAAAAATTGCAGGTTTGATTTCAATTTGTCGCAAAGCAGGATATCTTGTTTTGGGCGGCGACAATTTGAAGGGTTACACCCACAAAGTTTACCTTGTTTTACTTGACAGCCAAGCAGGGAAAAATACAAAGAAAATCGCAACAAAGCTGCAAGTCGATACAAATGCAAATTTGTACGAACTTGACAATCTTGCATCCATTACAAATATTTCGGGTTGCAAACTTGTCGCAATAAAAAACAAAGGTCTTTCAGATAAAATAGAACAGTTGTTAAAGGAGTAAAAATTTGACTACAAACAATAAAGAACAAGGATTACATCAATTAAAAAGTATTCACCAAATTCAAACAAGTGGTGCAATACAAAATTTGTTAAGGGAAATAAGACAATACAAATTGCAAGGTGAAGATTTTGCAAAGTCTGTTGCCAACTTCAAATGTGAAGCAATACGCAAAAAAAATGAAGAATTTGCAAAATTTAAACAAGATCAAGAAAAGGATCAATTGCAACACCAAAAGCCAGCACTTGACGATGCTCATTCGCAAACAGCAATTGTGGAAGAACAAAGCAACAAGCAAACACAACAAAAAACTTTTAACAAAGACTCCAGCAAAAATCAAAACAACTTTTCCCAAAATAGCTATGGCGGAAAAGTATCTTTTGACAACAAAAGAACCTTTAACAACCAAAACAGATATGACAATCAAAACAAGTATAACAACAATTATAACAACAATCGCCCACGTGAAAACAGACCTTTTGACAACAAATTCAATCAAAACAGGCAAAACAACAATGGTCAAAGACAATTTTCAAAACCATTTGAAAACAAAGACTACAAATTCCAAAAAGGAAATTCTTTTGCTCCAAGCAAAGCAAACAATGTAAGGGTTTTTGCTCCACTTGAAAGCAGCAGTGTATTGGCTCAACCGGAACGTCAGTACGGAAACAAAAACAAATCGCAACGCAATTTGGAAGAAAAAAACAAACCAAACAAAAAGGCACTTTCAAGACGTAACATCATCATTGAAGATGTCGACGGTTTTGACGAAACAACCATGGGTTCCAGAAAACTTATCAAAACCAAAAAGAAACAAGAAGTTTTTGTTGCAAAAGCTGTTGACAGTGCTGTAATCACAACCGAAACAATCACTGTCAAAGCCCTTTCCGAAAAAATTGGAAAACCGGTTGCCGAAATTATCAAAAAACTCATGATTTTGGGTGTTATGGCAACTATAAACAGTTCGATTGACTTTGGCACAGCCGAACTTATTTGCAGTGAACTTGGCATCAAATTGGAACAAAAAATCGAAAAAACCGCCGAAGAAGAACTTATTGCCACAGCAGATGAAGAAAATGACGAAGATCTTAAACCACGTCCACCAGTTGTTGCCGTTATGGGACACGTTGACCACGGCAAAACATCACTTTTGGATGCAATCCGCAGAACAAATGTTGCAAGCGGTGAAGCGGGCGGAATAACTCAAAAAATCGGTGCTTATTCAATCACAAACAATGGTGACAAAATCACTTTCATCGACACACCAGGTCACGCAGCATTTACAGCAATGCGTGCAAGGGGTGCAAAAATCACCGATATCGCAATTTTGGTCGTTGCTGCTGACGACGGCATAATGCCACAAACTATTGAGGCAATAAATCACATAAAAGCAGCCCAAGTTCCAATCATTGTTGCAATGAACAAAATGGACAAACCAGAAGCAAATCCCGAACGTGTCAAACAACAACTTTCCGAAAACGGACTTTTGCCCGAAGAATGGGGCGGTGACACAATCATTGTTCCAGTATCCGCAAAAAATGGAACTGGAATTGACAACCTTTTGAATATGATTCAACTTGTTGCCGAAATGCAAGAACTTAAAGCCAATCCAGACCGCCTTGCCGTTGCAGTGGTTTTGGAAGCCGAACTTGACAAGGCAAAAGGTCCTGTTGCAAATCTTATTGTTCAAAATGGAACACTCAAAGTCGGTGACAACATGATAAGCGGTGTAACATTTGGAAAAATAAGGGCAATGTTTGACGAAAACGGCAAACAAATCAAACAAGCAACTCCATCTATGCCAGTAAGCGTGCTTGGATTTGACGAAGTTCCACAATCTGGCGACCAAGTATATGTTGTAAACGAAAAACTTTCAAAACAAGTTATCGAAGAACGTAAACTTAAAATCAAAGAAGAACGTGCTCAATCAACTTCCGGCGTTTCACTTGACGACTTTATGAACAAAGTAAACGAAGGAAAATTGAAAAACTTGAATATAATAATAAAGGCAGATACCCAAGGTTCTGTCGAAGCGTTGAAGCAAACGCTTACTGCAATCAAAAACGAAGAAGTCAAGGTTGTGTGCGTACACAGCGGTGCAGGTGCAGTGACCGAATCCGATTTGGTTTTGGCACAAGCAACTGGCTCAGTTGTTATCAATTTCAACCTGAAAATCGCTGGCAAAATTCAGTCTATGGCTGACAATTTGCACGTTGAACTCAAAGATTACAAAGTTATTTACAACATCGTCGATGATATTACTCGTGCAATCAATGGCATGCTTACAATCAAGTACGAAAAAGTTGTTTGCGGTCACGCCGAAGTGCGTGTCGTGTTCAAACTTTCATCCGTTGGTATCGTTGCAGGAAGTTACGTGCTTGACGGAAAAGTTGGCAGACATTACGGTGTAAGAGTTTTACGTGGCGGTGAAGAACTTGCTGACACAACTGTCGAAGCACTCAAAATTCAAAAAGACGACAAGGCAGAAGTAAACGCAGGCTATGAATGTGGTATAAAACTCAAAGACTTCAACCAAATCAAAGAAGGCGACGTTTTGGAAATTTATCAAAACGTTGAAATCAAACGTTAATTAAAAGGGAGAACGAAAATGTCAACAAGAACCGAACGTGCAAATGCCGAAATTCAAAAAGCACTCATGACAATCATAAGTGAAAAACTCAGCGATCCAAGACTTTCAAAACTTATTACAGTAACCAGCGTAAACACAACACCTGACTTTGCGTACTGTACTGTAAATATAAGTATTTTGGATTCAGACCCCAAAACAAGAAATCAAACTTTCGACATTTTGAAAGGCTCGGCATCTTTTGTTCGCAAAAATCTGTGCCAGATGGTAAAAATGCCAACTGCACCAAGGTTGCGCTTTGTGTTGGACGACGGTGCAATTCACAGCGACCGCATAAACGAAATCTTGAAGAACTTGGATATTCCAAACGAATAAACCAAAAGGATAAAAAATGGAAAAGATTATTGAAAAAGTAAAACAAGCCAATTCAATAGCACTTTTCACTCATTGCAATGCAGATTTGGATGCCTATGGTTCAGTGGGTGCAATGTACCACTGTTTGAAATCACAGGGCAAAACCGTCTGCATTTTTTTGTGTGAAGAAATCAAGAGCAAGTTCAACTTTCTGCAACTTGAAAACATCTTTACAGAGCCAACAGAGCAAGATTTTGACTTGGCGATATCACTTGACGCATCAACATTGGACAGACTTGAACAATACAGCACTTTTTTCAAAAAATTTGATAATGTGCTGATTGACCATCACTTTGGTGGTGAAAAATATTACTCCTTGGGATACGTCGACCCACAAGCACCCGCAACGTGCGATATTTTGTTTGATATGTTCAAAAAATTTGATACATCAATCACTCCTGTTATGGCAACTTGTATGTACATGGGCATAATGGGTGACACGGGATGCCTTATGCACGACAACACGACACCACAAACTTTCAAAAAAGTTGCCGATTTGCTTGAATTGGGCGCAGACAGGGACAGCGTAAAACAAGTGCTTATGTCAAAAACTCTTGCCGAAGTAAAAGTATATGAAAGCATAATAAAAACACTTCAAATTGACGACAATATTGCAAGCGCAGTTCTCAGCAAAAAAGACAAAAAAGCACTTGGAATTGAAGAAAGCATCGAAACAAGCGATATTTCAAACTTGCTTCTTTCCATAGAAGGAATCAAAATTTCTGCACTTATCAAACAAAGCACCAAAAACATTTGGCGTGTCAGTTTGCGTGCCAAAAAGGGCTTTGACTTGGCTTCTTTGTGTCGTCAGTTTGGCGGCGGCGGCCACAAACAAGCGGCGGGTTACACAGCGGTTGGCAACCTTGCGTTTATCAAAAAACAACTTTTGGAAAATCTGAAAAAATTGAAGGAAGAAAAATGAGCCAAATAATTGACGGAATAGTCGTTCTTAACAAACCAACAGGCATGAATTCTATGCGTGCGGTCAAACAAGTACAACACACACTTGACGCAAAAAAGGCAGGACACATGGGTACTTTGGATCCAATGGGAAGTGGTGTTTTGCTTGTCGCACTTGGCAAAGCAACCAAATTGTTTGACAAACATCTGAAAGACCAAAAAACATATCGTACGGTCTTTCAATTTGGCTTTCAAACTGATACTTTGGATTGCGACGGAACAATAACAGATACAAACGACGTTGTTGTCACCAAACAGCAACTTTTGGATCTTTGCCCAAAATTTGTCGGTGAATTTGACCAAATGCCACCAGTTTACAGTGCAAAGAAAATCAACGGCAAAAATGCCTATCAACTTGCACGCAGTGGCAAGGATATCGAACTCAAACCCAAAAGAATAACCATTTTTGATTTCCAACTTGTTGATCAACTTGACACAAACACTTTTTTGTTCCAGGTTTCTTGTTCAAGTGGCACATATATTCGAAGCCTTTGCCGTGACGTCGCATACGCACTTGGCACTTTTGGTACAATGTCCGCCATTGTCCGTACAAAAGTGGGCGAATTTGATATTTCGCAAAGCGTCACGCTTGACAATCTTTGCTTGCAAGACGTGCAAAAAATTGATTAGATAAATGGTACTTAAATTACAAATATTAACATAAGGGAAAAGGGAGATTTATGGAAAAACTTACCATTGGACCATCAGGCAACAGCCAAATTTTTTACGATGCGGGCTACAAAAAAAGTATCCAAGCCCCTATTTGGCTTCAAAGTGTTGGACTTGATGGCTATGAATACAGTTTTGGTCGTGGTTTTACAATGGGCAAGCAAACTGCACTTGAACTTGGCAATCAAGCAAAAGAATGTGGAGTAACAGTATCTGTTCACGCACCGTACTTTATAAATTTTGCCAACCCAAGTGACGAAATGGTACAAAAATCAATCGCCTATGTCACAAAAAGCCTTGAATATTTGCAGTGGATGGGCGGTGAAAAAATTGTTGTACATACAGGTTCAGTCGGCAAACAAACGCGCGAAGAAGCAATCTTGCGCACAAAAGAAACACTCAAGCGTTGCCTTTGCGTTGTAAAAGACAATTTTGATATGACTGGCAAGTATATTTGCCTTGAAACAATGGGCAAGACTCAGCAAATCGGCACTTATGCCGAAATTATCGACCTCTGCACAATGGACGACATCCTGATGCCAACTTTTGATTTTGGACACATAAACTGCATCATGCAAGGCAAACTTTTGCTTGAAAATGATTATCAAAACATTTTTGACCTTTGCAAACAAAAACTTGGCTTGTTTCGCACAAAAAATTGTCATATACACTTTTCAAAAATCGAATATGGCACCAAAGGTGAAATACGCCACTTGGATTTTTCTGACACAATTTACGGTCCTGAATTTTTGCCACTTGCAAAATGTATAAAACGTAACGGTTTTACGCCGAGCATAATTTGCGAATCCAGTCAAAAAATGATGGAAGATGCTTTGACAATGAAAAAAATATATGACAGCATCCAAATTTAGCCACCATTTTTCAAAAACAGGAAAAGATATCGTTTGTCTATGTTTTTTTTCAAAAAACTTTACAACAATATCTCAAGTATGCTAAACTAAAGCGAAAACAAATTTTAAAAGGAAAATTTTTATGGTAACAGCAGGTGAATTCAGAAAAGGTACTACATTTGAAATGGAAGGCAACATTTATTTGGTTGTTGACTTTTTGCACGTTAAGCCAGGCAAAGGCTCTCCATTTGTAAGGGCAAAAATAAAAAACATTGTAACAGGTCAAGTTCAAGAAAGAACTTTCAACCCATCCGACAAATTTCAAGTCGCAGTTATTGAAAGAAAAGATATGCAATATCTTTACAACGAAGGTGGCTTGTACTACTTTATGGATATGGAATCTTATGACCAAATTCCACTCAACAAATCGCAAGTTGAAGATGCACTCAACTTTATTATGGAAAACATGACCGTTCAAATTCAATTCTACAAAGGTCAAGCATTCGCAGTTTTGCCACCAAACTTTGTTGAATTGGAAGTTGTTGCTTGCGAACCAGGTCTTCAAGGCGACACTTCAAAGGCAGGAAACAAACCTGCAACTTTGGAAACAGGTCTTGTTATCCAAGTGCCACTTTTTGTAAACGTTGGCGAAAAAATCCGTGTTGACACCCGTGATGGCGGAAGTTACATGGAACGTGTAAAGTAAAATCAGTCACAACCCAAAATTGCAAGTCGAGTTTTCGACTTGTTTTTTTATTCAATTTGCAAAAGTTTCACTCACACACTTCATACTCTCACCAAAGAGATACTTTGATAATTCCAAATTGCGTCGAAGGCATCGGCAGTTATGCTTTTGGGCGCGGTTCTACAGGTTTGTCCACTGTTGTAATTCCTGACAGTGTAAAATATATTGGTCAGTTGGCGATTTTCCCACAACCATTGTTATAGAACTTTGAAAAGTCTTTGCTGACAAATCAAGGTTCACTTTTTTTAAACAAAAATTTTGAGCGCTCATATACTTATATAGTGAAATTTACATACAAAAATACAAAAGTTTTTTACAAAGTAATGGGTCAAGGCGAACCATTGGTTTTTTTGCATGGTTGGCAATCAAGCATGGATGCCTTTTTGGTCGTTGCCGAAGAACTGAAATATCAATACAAAATCATTTTGATTGATTTTCCACCATTTGGCAAAAGCGGTGAATTGTCTTGTGCGTGGTCAGTAAATGATTATTCTGACATGGTTTTTGAACTTTTGAAAACCCTTCAAATCAACAATTTTTGTATTTTGGCACATTCTTTTGGCGGTAGAGTTGCAATAAATCTTTGTACTTGTTATAATTGTATTGTCAAAAAATTGGTGCTTTGCGGAAGTGCAGGGTTGAAACCACGGCGAAGTTTGACGTATTATTACAAAATTTTCAAATACAAACAACACAAGCGTAAAGCCAAGAGCGAAAATCAAACACTTGAAAATTTTGGTTCGGATGATTACAAATTGCTTTCACCACTTATGCGCCAAACGCTTGTCAAAGTTGTAAATTTTCATCAAGACAAATTGGCAAAAAAAATATCCTGTCCAACTCTTTTGATTTTTGGACAAAACGACAAGGAAACACCACTTTATATGGCAAAACGCTTCAAACGTTTGATAAAAAACTCCAATCTTGTTATATTTTTGGGGTGCGGACATTTTTGTTTTTTAAATCAACACGAACGTTTTTTTGATATAGTAAATCAATTTTTGAAGGATTAAGGGAAGATATATGGAATTTTTCAATCCACAAAATATTCATTTGTATATAGCAATCTTTTTGTCCGTATTAAACGGCGGTGTACTTTGCTTTTCTTCAAGCAAATTTTTGCAAATAATTCAGCAATCTGGATATCACGTAAGTGGATATATGTCTTGGCTTCGTGGTACAAAGTACAAATATCTGTCAAGGCTGTTTGTCTTGTCACTTTTGTCGGTTGCTTGTTCACTGGTTACAAACTCGCTTTTTGATGTTTATCACAGCCAAGCGATTTATTCATACTTGGGACTTATCTTTTACTTTTATTTTTCCGGTTCGTTTATACTCAATCTTGTCAAAGAACCAAACAAAACGCCACTTGTAAAAACAAAAAGGATAACAAGGACCCTTACGGCGTTGTTTATCGTGTACACGCTCACCACGTTTTCGCTTATTGCGCTTTCAACCGAATATTTTAAACTTTTACGTTTTGGAATAATAACTTTGACGCCTGTGCTTGTGCCATTCGTTGTCGTACTTGTATTTTGGATTCTTTATCCAGTTGAAAAGTTGATAAATATCTATTACATTTCAAAAGCAAAACGCAAATTGAAAAAATCAAAAGACCTTGTAAGGATTGGCATAACAGGAAGTTATGCAAAGACAACAAACAAATTTATTCTTACAACAATGCTTTCAAAAAAATACAAAACGCTTTGCAGTCCACACAGTTACAACACACCACTTGGACTTACAAGAACAATTTTGCAAGATTTGGACGAAACAATCCAAGTTTTTGTTGCCGAAATGGGTGCAAAAAAGAAAGGTGAAATAAACGAACTTTGCAAACTGGTTGATCCAGACCATGCCTTGCTTACTGGCATAGGAAGCCAACATTTGGAAAGTTTCAAATCTGAAGAAAACATTGTACAAACAAAAAAAGAACTTGCAGATTGGGTTGATGCAAAAGGTGGTTATGTTGTATACAACGGTCAAAATCAAAAGTGCAAAACTCTTTTTGAACAATCTTCAAATCAAAACAAAATTCTTGCAGGTACCAATCAAAGTTTCTGTTTTGCAACTGACGTTGTTGCAACAAGCAAAGGCATCCAATTCAATTTGATTTTGGACGGCAAAAGTCTGCAATGTCAAACAAAACTTTTGGGTGAATACAATTTGCAAAATATTTGTATGTGTGCAAGCCTTGCATTCAAACTTGGCGTTTTGCCAAATCAAATAAAAAGTGCAATCAAATCTTTGTCGCCAGCCGAACATCGTATGCAACTTGTCCCATCAGGCAAAAATGTTGTGATTGATGACAGCTTCAATGCCAGTGCAGAAGGGTGCCAAGCAGCACTTGAAACGGTCAAACTTTTTGACGGCTATTCAAAAGTTATAATCACCCCAGGCATAGTCGAAATGGGCAAGTATGAAACCGAAACAAATTTCAACTTTGGCAAACAAATCGCATCTGTTTGCGATTATGTTATCATTGTCAACGATGTAAACAAACAAAGCATAAGCCAGGGTTTGGAGCAAAACAATTTTGACATGGAAAAAGTCTTTTGTGTTGAAAACCTTGAAAAAGCAAAAGAAAAAATAACCGAACTCAAACTTGAAAATTCCGTAATTCTTTTCGAAAATGATTTGCCCGATTTGTTCAGTTATTGACAATTAAATTTTTAAAAAATAAATTTAAAATATTAAACAACAAAAATAAATTAAAAAATATAAAAT
>CAJKWP010000029.1 GCA_905203645.1 uncultured Christensenella sp. | reverse complement strand
ATGACTGGGGTGAAGTCATAACAAGGTAGCGGTATCGGAAGGTGCGGCTGGATCACCTCCTTTTAAAGAGTTATCTTTAAAGTCGAGGGTAGATAAGTGTGTCTACTCAGATGTGGCAATAACATCTATAAAAATTGCCAAAACAAATTGATTTTTGTTTTAATCTTACAAAAACCCAATCTTTATTCGATATGGAAAAAAAAAGAACACTTAGGTGTTCTTTTTTTTTGCATTTTTTTTATTTTCCAAAGTGTGATTTTCAGTTTCAAAAAATAAACCTTGAAAAATTTTCGTTTGATGTTATAATAAAGATATGAAAAAAGTAAACACAAGCAGTTTTTTCAAATTCAGCGAAGATTTTCAAATCAGATACAAAAATTTGATATCTTGTTTTTATTTTGATGACGACAGGTATTTTTTCAAATTTAACGACGAACAGGGCACTATTTTCGAAGCCGAACTTTTGGCGACCAAAATCGGTGAAAAACTGGGAATAGACGTGCTGCACGTTGAACCCGCCGTATTTGTCGATCAAAAAAACAAAGAATATTTGGGTGTCATGTCAAAAAATTTCTTTGCTGACAATTTGACGGTGCATTTTGATATCAAGTCTTCCGCTTTGCTTGGAAAAACCACGTATGACGGAATAGTAAGCGGTGTAAAAGAATACCTGAACAGAACAAGTATTTTGCAACCCGAAATGAACGTAAAGCTTGAAAGAGATTTTTACAACAAGTTGCGCGACATGATATTTTTTGATTTTCTTACCTTTCAAAGCGACAGGTATTTAAGAAACGTTGAATTTTTTTTGAAGAAAAGCAAAGACGGTTGGATGTTTTGTCTTGCACCTATTTTTGACAACAGTTGGATTTTTGCTTTTCAAGAGCGCGGTTATGGCAAGTACAACCCGACGAAAAATTACGTTTCCGATTACGTAAAAAATCATGCCTTTATATTAGGTTACAGTCAATATCAAGATTATCGCGGAATGAAAAACGATATTTTGAAAGTATTTCATCACAATCAAAGATTGAAAACGTTGGCGGTTCGTGCTTACAATATCGATATCGAGCAGTGTATAGCCGAAATTGAAAACGATTATCCCGGTTACGTGTTTGATCCGCTTTACAAACAGGCTGCAAAAAATTGCTGGGACGTGACGAAAAGGACTTTGAAAGTTGACTTTGATGTCGAAAATTTGATAAAAGAAATTGATGAATTTGAAAAATAAGGAGAACATTATGTTGGCATTGTGTTTCAAAAACTTGGTGCTTGGAAGATTGGACTTCAAAAACGGTGAATTTTATTATACTTCCAATTTGGTGGGTGAAAATCAATTCAAACAAAAATACCCACTTGGTGCGGTTTATGATATGTTTGAAAGTGATCACAAAAAACTTGATACGTTGCCATTGTTTTTGCGTGGTTTTTTGGATTGTGCGCAAAGTGAATTTTACAAAAGTCGCGCAAACATAGGTGATGATTTCGACGACTTTCAAAAACTTGTCGCGCTTTCACACCTTGATTTTGACAAAAACGATTTTTATTTGAAAACGTTTGAAAAAGACGAGGTAAAAAGATGAATTTGAAACGTAATCAAGACGGATATCTTGTTATCGACGAAAAAACGATTGAACCTAAATTTGTTCAAAGTGACAAAAGAGTTTGGTTGTTTTTTGAAAATGATGGCAAACGCTATTTTTTCAAAGGTGAAAACTTTGTCACAAATGCTGATTATGAAATTTTGGCTGGATATATTGCTGATGCCGTTGGAATCGATGCTGTCAAATATTTTCCCGCAGTCTTTGTGGACAAAGGCGGAAACAAAATTCGTGGTGTTGCTTGTGAAGATTACACCAAAGGTGGTCAAAATTTGAAACTCAATGGACAAGCACTTGTCAGTTATTGCCAAGCACAAGGAAACACAATCGAAAATCAGATTGAAGGTCTTGAAAATTTTTTGATTGACGCACAAGCAAAATACAAAGGTAAAATAATTTATAACAAACGAAAAATTCAAAATTCTTTGTTTAAAATGTTGATTTTTGATACGTTTACACTCAACACCGATCGCGCACCAAGAAATATCGAATATCTTTTGAAAAAAGTTGATCAAAACGTTTGGGAAGTCAGCCTTGCTCCAATTTATGACAACAGCCAAATTTTTGGCAGTGAGTCGTTTGACAAACGTATAAGCATCATAAACAGTATTGACAATGACGCTCCATTGCCACAAAAAGTTTTGAAAAATACAAAACTTTTGTTTGGAACCGAAGATTGCACAGATTTTGAAAGTGTAGCAAAAATAATTTCCAAGCAGGTCATGTTCAACCCATATTTGAAAATGGTCACGGAAAACTTCAAAAAATTAAATTTGGATGAATTGTACAATCAAATAACCAAAGAAAACCCTGGATACAAAATAACTGGGGATACAATAAAGATTGCAAAAAAAGTGCTTGATGGCACCATAAAAGAAAACGCATTGTTCAAACGAAAAAGATTTAATTTTGAATTTTGATGTTTGTTTGGCAAAATAAAATACTTGTGCATAAAATATTTTGTGCACAAGTTTTTTTGTTTTGGAGGATAAAATGGAAATCAAAGATTGTATTGTGTTACTTGCAGGACTTGGAACAAGATGCTATCCTTTTGCATACTCTGTGCCAAAGTGCATGATACCCGTTGGTACAAAGCCAGTGATTGAGTACATAGTTGATGAAGCAAAAGTTTCGGGAATAGAAAATATATATTTTGTCTTGCCAAAGTTTATGGACACAAAAGTGGTATTGAAACATTTCGAAAATCAAAAAAGATTGCTTGAAATTTTGAAACAAAAAAACAGTCCGTATTATCAAGAAATAAAACAAAGAAAATTTCCAAAGATAAAAGCGGTCTATTCAAAGTTTCCAAACGGAAGCGGCGGCGCAATATTGGAATGTCAAAGATATTTGAAGGGCAAGTATTTTGTCGTTGCTAATGGTGACGATATTTTTTTTGGTGAACCTGTAATAAAACAAATAATTGAAGAAAGCAAAAAACACAATGCGTGCGTTGTTTCAAGCATGCCGATTGATGTAAAAGAAAACCATAAGTTTGGAATGATACAGGTACAGGAAAATGACGACTTTTTGAAAATAACAAACATAATTGAAAAACCCAAAAACAACAACGTACTCAATCAAGCCATCATCGGAAGATATATTTTGAATGACAAAATATTTGAAGTCCTTAAAAACACGCCAAAAGTCAATGGTGAAATTTACCTTACAACTGCAATAGGAACACTTGCTCAAAGCGAAAATGTTATCTGCTGTCCAACAAAAAGTCAAAGATATGATTGCGGGTGCAAAGAGGGAATATTGAAAGCAAATTTGCAAATACATTATTGACAACAGGTCAACGAACTTTTGTAATAACATGGTATAAAGTGTAGATGTTGCAAAATTTCCGTTTTTTTAAGAAAACTTAAAAAAAATACATAAAAGTATTGAAATTTAAACTAAAATATATTAAAATATGTCTTGATCTTGAAATATATAATTTTAAGATTTGAAACAAACATAAAATTCAAGGCTAACTTGTTTTTACATATTTTCAATTTAATACTTTTCTACAACGCTCAAAGGTTGACATTTTGACAAATTCTTTATGTTTTTTTGTTTGTATCAAAATTTTTAAAGGTGATAAAATGACTTATTCTGGAAGAAAATTTAATATTTTTATTATTGGAATGGTGCTTGTCATTGCGCTTATTTTCGGTTTGAATATGTACTTTGGTGCAGTCGGTGGAAACAGCAATGCCGAAGTTGACCCAAATGAGCCTGCTCAGGAAGACCCAGTTACTCCACCAGATATCCCAAGCGATGACAAGGGTAACACTCCTTCAAAACCAGTATTTTCAAACGGAATGGATGCTGTTATGTACGCACTTGACAAATTGAAGACTGGAATGGACTTCAAGTGTTTGTATTCAAGTTCATTTGTAAGTGGTGGTGTTGGACAAGTTGACATGATAATCACAAAATATCGTCACCAAAATCACGATATTTTAAGCGGTTATTCGACCTCTACACTCAATGTTATTGATATCGGCAAATTTTATGAGGCAACTTATACAAATGGCAAACAAACATTAGTAAGACAAACAACAAATTACAGTTATCAAAACAAGACTCACAATTTTACAAAGAATGACAAAATTGAAGGTGAACTGCCAACTACTTTTGAATACAATGATCTCAGGTCTGATTACAATAACTTTCACATAAATTTTGAACGCAACATGGGGAGAGTTGGATATTTTAACAAATCAAACAAAGATACATATGAAATAAAAATTATACTAAATCAAAAGTATCTTAATGATTTGCAGTATACAAAAAATATGATGGGACGCGGAGTAAGTGATGTCAATATGTCAAAACTTAATATCACGTTTACTATTGACAAAAAAACGGGATACCTTTTGAAAGCGGTGACTGACGAAGTATTTTCAGTAAAACTTCCAGTAATTGGTTACGTAAATTGTACGTGCCAATGTAAATGTTTGTACACATATATGCAAGATGCAAAAAGTGAAGTGTTAAATTTTGTCAACCAAGAATTTGGCTTGACGTTGCAAGGATAAAAATGAAAGAATACTCAAGCAAAAAGTATAATTTGGTGTTAATATTGCTGATTTTGGTCATAGCATCAATTTTTGGTGTCAATTTTTATTTTTCTTCTGTAAAAAGTGGAATAATAAATGCTGATCCATCAAAACCAAGCGACGATGCACCAATCGAAGAACCAATCATAAAACCAGATGATGACAACACTGCAATCGATACGCCACCTGTATTCCGTACTGGTATGGAAGCAGCTATGTACAGCATAAAACAACTTGACAATTTGGATTTTTATTGCACGCAAACAAACACGACCGACGCTGCTGGTTTGGGAAGTGTAAATATTTTTATGGAAAGATACAGACACAAAAATCATGATGTATTGCTTTCTTGGTCAACAAACTCAACAAAATTGTTCAGCACCGGCAAATTTTTTCAAAGCAACTATTCAAATTCTGAAACGACTTTGTTAAGACAAACAACAAATTACAATTTCGCAAACAAGACTTACAAATTTACAAATGAAGATATTTCTGGCGACAAAACAAAATTTGAAGATTTTCTATACACTGACAAACACGCTCACACAAACGACTTTTTCATCAAATTTGATTCAACCAATGCTCGTGCTGCATATTTCAAAAAAGACAAAAATACTTATGAAGTAAAACTTATTTTCAATCAAAGTATGCTCAACGATTCGGAATATGCGGAAATGTTCAAAAAAGAATGTGACCAAGTTGATATGCACAAAATCAATTTGACACTTACTATTGACCGCAAAACGGGATACATACTCAAAATAGTTTCCGAAGAAGAATACGCACTTGGCGCACTTGGACTTTGGGCAGAATGCAAAACGTACACTACACAAATTTACAATTATAACGTTGAAACCAAGTCCAAAATTTTGGAATATGCAAAAGATCACTTTGGGCTTTACAAAGACATGAAAATCGACGTTTGAAAAAATTATGGAATATTTCATAATTTTTTTTTGAATACCGTGCGTTCGAGTACGTTTTTTGACAAATACTTTTTGTATTATTTGGAAATAATTTTTATATGTGTTAAAATATAATCACAATATAGCTTTTCAAAGAAGGAGTTTGTATGAGTATAAGAACATTGTATCCAAAAATAACCACATGGTGTTTGAAAGTTTTTTCAAAGTGCTTAAATGTTCCAAAAGCGCCATTGGTTGAAGGTGAAGGCAGCCTTGTAAGAATTGTAAATTATTGCAAAATGAAAAATTATAACAACGTGTTGATTGTAACCGCACCATTTTTGTCGGGAAGTCAAAAACTGCAACCACTTTATGACAAGTTTAAAGCGTCAAATATAAAGTTTTTCGTTTTTGACAAGGTGGAAGGTGAGCCTACTTTCAATCTTTGTGAAGAAGTTAAACGTGTTGCAATCGAAGACGGTGCAGACGTGATTGTTGCAATCGGCGGCGGTTCAGTTATGGATTTGTCAAAAATAGTTTGTGCAGGTGTAACAAACGACAAACCACTCAGCAAACTTGCTGGCGTTTTGAAAATTTACAAAAAGCCTTTGCCACTTTTTGCTGTTCCAACAACGGCAGGCACTGGCTCTGAAACAACCTTTATTGCAGTTATTTCTGACAGCACGGGTCAAAAACGCACAATAGTAAGTCCAAAGATTGTTCCAGACCTTGCGGTGTTGGACCCAGTATTGATGTTGGGTGCACCTGCAAAACTTGTTGCATCAACTGGAATCGATGCTCTTTCACACGCAATTGAGTCGTACATTTCTACAAACACAAAAGATGGTCATGATTTTTATGCGCCAACCGCTGTAAAAATGATTTTTGAAAACTTGAAAACTTGTGTCGAAGAACCTGAAAATCTTGACGCAAGGGGAAAGATGCTCAAAGCAAGTTATTTGGCGGGTATTTCGATGAACAATGAAATGGTGGGTTATGCACACGCATTTGCTCATCAACTTGGTGCTTTTTATCACATCCCACATGGCGAAGCAATCGCTATGGTGCTTGTTCGCACACTCAGATTCCAACAAGAAAAATGCAGCAAAAAACTTGCCGAACTTGGCTTGGCAATTGGTCTTGACGAAAGTTTGGGCGAAGATATTTTGTCAAAATTGTTCATTGAAAAAGTTGCAACTCTTATACGCGAAATTGGATTGCCACAATATTGCAAACAAGTAAAACGTGGCGATTTTGAAAAAATTATTGAAAACGCTTTCAGGGAAACGGCGTATCGTTACCCTGTGGCAAGATTTATGGAAAAAGATGAAGCATACAAATTTTTGGAATTGCTTGAAGACGAGGAGTAATCCATGAAACTTGTTTGTCAACGAGTCAATTTTGCAAAACTTTACGTCGAAGAAAAACTTGTAAGCGAAATACAAAAGGGCTTTTTGGTGTTTGTTGGTGTTGACATCGCAGACACTGAAAACTCTTGTGAAAAATTGGCACGAAAACTGGCTGGTCTTCGAATTTTTGAAGACGAAAATCAAAAGATGAATTTGTCACTTTCACAAGTTGGCGGAAAAATACTTTTGGTCAGCAATTTCACCCTTTGCGCAGATTGTACACATGGATTCAGACCAAGTTTTTCAAATGCACAAAAAGGCGAAAGGGCAAAGGAATTGTATGAATATTTTGCTTTACTTTTAAGTCAAAACGGTGTCGAATGCAAACTGGGCGTTTTTGGCGCAGACATGAAAATAGTATGCGAAAATGACGGGCCAATAAATATTGTTATGGACAGCAATCAAATCTGATTTTGTCCTGTTTTAAGATTTGTTCATATAATGTTATATGGACAAATTTTTAAATAAAATAAAAAAACTCAGCACCACGTTTTTGCAAAACGAAAACATGGGCAATCACACAACGTTTCGTTGTGGCGGAACGGCAAGGTTTTATGTCGAAACAAACAAAATTTCAAAACTTGTAAAGATTTTGAAAGTACTTGAAAAAATTGATGCAAAATATTATGTGTTGGGCGCAGGTAGCAACACTCTTTTCAAAAACTTCAATGGTTTTGTAATTTGTACAAAGGGACTTGACAAGTACAAGATAAAAAAAGACATCGTAATTTGTCAGTGTGGAATGCCACTTTTGAAACTTAACGGCATTTTGGCAAAAAACAACCTTGGTGGCATGGAATTTTCTTTTGGAATTCCTGGAACTGTCGGTGGGGCGTGTTGCATGAATGCAGGCGCTTACGGCGGTCAAATCGGTGACTTTGTGCAAAAAATAAAAATATTCGACGGCAAAAAAGTGCGAATTTTGGACAAAGATTCGTGCCAGTTTGAATATCGCAATTCTGCTATTTCAAAAAATAATTTTTTGGTGCTTTGCGTGTACTTAAAGTTGCAAAATTGCCCAAGCGAAAAAGTTTTTGAAAATATGCAATCCTTTATGAAAAAACGCATAGAAGCACATCCAAATTTGCCAAGTGCGGGAAGTGTTTTCAAACGAGATGACAAAATTATTCCAGCCAAAATTATTGACAACTTGGGACTTAAAGGTGTAAAAAAGAATGGAGCAGAAATAAGCACAAAACACGCAGGTTTTATTGTCAACAAAGGCAATGCTACAAGCCAAGACGTGGAAGACCTTATTGAGCTTGTAAAACAAAAAGTCAAAAAGGAATGCAACGTGGATTTGCAGACCGAAATAAAAATAATAGGAGATTAAAATGGTTCTTTTGGGCGATTATCACACTCATACTCCATACAGCCATGGCAAGGGTACAATCCTTGACAATGCTTTTGTTGCAAAAGAAAAAGGTTTGAAACAAATTGCCATAACTGACCATGGATTCGGACACATAAAATATGGAATGAAACCAAGGGATATCGAACCTATGCGAAAGGAAATCGAAATTGCACAGGAAAAAACAGGTGTCAAAATTTTGCTTGGAATCGAAGCAAATTTTATTTCCCTTGACGGGACAATCGATTTGACAAGCGAACAACTTTCGTGGTTCGATGTCATCGTTTGCGGTTTTCATTATGCGGCAAAACCAAAATCATTTGGCGATGCTTTTGGATACTTTTTGCCAAACTATTCACCATTCAAACCAACAAAAAGGCATATCCAGCGCAACACCGAAGCGATAATGCGTTCGTTGGACAAGTACCCCATTGACGTCATTTCACACATGGGCTATGCTTGCCCAGTTGATTTTTGTCGTTTGGCAAGACATTGCCGTGACTGCGGAACGTACGTCGAACTCAATGGCAAACGTATAAACTTTGGCGATGAAGAACTTTTGCAAATGCAAAGTGACAACGTCAAACTTATTGTCAACTCAGATGCTCACAGGGCAGAAAGAGTAGGCGAATGCAACCAAGGAATAAACATGATAACAAGGCTTGAAATAAACCCTGATTTGGTTGTTAATATTGACAAAATTCCAACTTTCAAAACAAAATAAAAGGACAAAATAATGAGTTTTTCAAGAGAGATAAAAGATGAAATAATGTCACAGCCAATCGAAGACGATGGATGTCTTTCTTTTTTGTGCGGACTTGTTATGTCGATTGGAAAATTGATTGATGGAAAAATTCAACTTGTAACCGATATTTACGAACTTTTTGACTACACAAACAAAATTTTGAAAAGATTATACGGACAAAATGCCGAAATAACCATTTTTGAAAGTTCAACAATAAACAAAACCGAATATTACAACATTGACTTTGACCAAGCACTTACTCAAAAAATTGTAAACGATTTGAATTTGTATGACGAAAATCACAATGTGTGCCTTGATATCGACCTTGACAGACATTTGGTTAACACCGAAGAAGGTCTTTGCAGTTTTGTAAAAGCGATCACTATCGCTTGCAGCACGTCGGCAATCAAACTTTCCAGCGCCCCAAACGAAAAAACTTACAGTGGCTATCATTTGGAATGGACAAACAAAAATTATGACCTTTTGGTGACCTTGTCAACTTTGTTAAATCATTACGCAATTTTCCCAAAACTTATTGAACGAAAAAATACTTTTGTGCTATACTTGAAAGAAGCACAAGCAATCAGCGATGTGTTTGCTTTGGTCGGTGCTTATCAGGCAGTTCTGAGTTTGCAAAATGAAATGGCAACCAGGGAAGTACGCAACAGCGTCAATCGTCAAACAAATTGCATGAATGCGAACATTTCAAAAACAGTAAGTGCAAATATGAAACAACTTGAAGCAATCGAAATTATATCAAGCACTATCGGACTTGAAAATCTGCCACCACAACTGGAAGAAGCATGCCTTTTAAGACTTGCCAACACCGAAGAAAGTTTGTCTGAACTTGTATCACTAAGCGGCAACACACTTTCAAAAAGCGGACTTAATCACCGCTTTAACAAAATTATGAAACTTGCAAAAGAATTGAAAGATTAAAAAACAGGAGATAAAATGAAAGATTTTGCACACTTGCACGTGCATACCGAGTACAGTTTGCTTGATGGAATTGCCAGAATCAAACCACTTATCAAAACTGTAAAAGAACGCGGTTGGACAAGTATCGCTATGACTGACCACGGAAACATGTACGGCGCATTGCAATTTTACGGCGAATGTCTGGCAAACCACATAAACCCTATCATTGGTACCGAATTTTATATTTGCCATGACCTTACAAAAAAAGTTGGCAAGGCTGACATGGGTCACTTGGTCATTTTGGCAAAAGACAACGAAGGTTATCAAAATCTTTTGAAACTCAATTCTATTGCATTTGTTGACGGATTTTATTACAAACCACGTATTGATTATGATACATTGGAAAAATACAGCAAGGGTCTTGTTTGCCTCAGTGCTTGCCTTGCAGGACATATTCCATCACTTTTGTTGCAACACAGATTTGATGAAGCCGACGCTTTGGCACTCAGGCTCAAAAAGATTTTTGGCGAAGATTTTTATTTGGAAATACAAAATCACGGACTTGACGAACAAATTGAAATTTTGCCATATTTGAAGTCTATGTCCGAACGACTTGGCATAAAACTTGTCGCAACAAACGACGTGCATTATATAAACAAAGAAGACGCCGAAATTCAAGACGTTTTGATGTGTGTGCAAATGGGCAAAACAATCGATGACCCAGACAGAATGCGCTTTTCAACAAACGAATTTTATTTGAAAACTCGTGAAGAAATGGAAAAAGCATTGGAAGGCTATGAAGATGCCCTTGACACAACTTTGGAAATTGCACAAAAATGCCAAAATTTGGTCATAAAAAGCAAAGCACACGGAGATATTCCAGGTATTGACCCAAAATACGTTTTGGCAAGCAACCAAAACTATATCCCAAAATACATCCCAAATACAGGCGAAACAGCAGTACAATTTTTGCGTCGCATGACTTGGGAAGGAATAAGACGTATATATGGCGAAAATTATGGCAAAGTAATCGAAGACCGTACAAATATGGAACTTGACACAATCGAAAGCCAAGGCTTTGTCGAATATTTTTTGGTTGTGTGGGACTATGTCAACTATGCAAAAAGTCAAGGGATTCCCGTTGGCCCAGGAAGGGGTTCAGGTGCGGGTAGTATCGTTGCGTATGCTATCGGCATAACCATGGTTGATCCAATCAAATATGATTTGATTTTTGAACGTTTTATAAACAAAGAAAGGGTTTCTATGCCCGACTTTGATATTGACTTTTGTTTCGATCGAAGATTGGAAGTGGTGGAATACACTCGCAGACGTTACGGCAAAAGCAACGTTGCACTTATTGTTACGTTTGGAACAATGGCGGCAAAAAACGCCATAAGGGACGTTGCACGTGTTTTGCGTATGCCACTTTCCCAAGTTGACAAAATGACAAAACTTATCCCTGGCAAATTGCCAGACGGCATAAAAAAACCACCTGTTTTGAAATATTATTTTGGAACAACGGGTGACCCTGCAAACGACAAATTTATTATTCCAGACTTGCGTAAAGAATACGATGAAGACCCATTTGTGAAACGTGTTGCCGATTTGGCAATAAAATTGGAAGGTGCACCACGTAACACCTCAACACACGCAGCGGGTGTTCTTATTGCACCCGAACCAGTTGACAATTATGTTCCACTTTCAAAAAATGGCGACGACGTTGCAACACAATACAACATGATTGAACTTGAAAGTTTGGGACTTTTGAAAATGGACTTTTTGGGTTTGAAAACTTTGACCGATATCGACAGAGCAATCAAACTTGTAAAACAAACCAAGGGCATTGACATCGACTTTTATCACATGGAATATGACGACCAAAACGTTTATGGACTTATAAGTTCGGGAAACACCGACTCGATATTCCAACTTGAAAGCGGTGGCTTCAAAAACTTTATGCGTGAACTTCAACCAGACTGCTTGGAAGATATTATTGCGGGTGTGTCACTTTATCGTCCAGGCCCTATGGACAGTATCCCAAGATACATCGAAGGCAAAAAGAACCCCAAAAGCATAGTTTATGCAGATCCATGCTTGGAACCAATTTTGAACAAGACTTACGGTTGTATAGTTTATCAAGAACAGGTTATGCAGATATTCCAAGCAATGGGCGGATACAGTTTTGCCCAAGCCGACAATGTTCGTCGTATTATGGGCAAAAAGAAAAAAGACAAGATGCCCGCCGAGAAACAAAAATTTATTTATGGACAAGAAGGGGAACATCCAATTCCAGGTGCCTTGAAACTTGGCATCCCCGAAGAAGTCGCACTCAAAGTCTTTGCCGAAATGGAAAGTTTTGCTTCCTATGCTTTCAACAAATCGCACGCGGCAGCGTATGCTTATTTGTCGTATCAAACCGCGTATCTGAAATGCTATCACGAAGTCGAATTTTTGACCGCGGTTATCAACAACCGCATCAACAATCTGGACGAAATCAAAAAGTACGTTATGTACGCAAAAAAAGAAGGCATAGAAGTTTTGCTTCCGGACATAAACAAAAGCGGAACGTATTTCACGGTTGAAAACGGAAAAATGCGTTTCGGCTTGGCGGCACTCAAAAACGTCGGCGTCGGTGTTGTTGAATCAATCATTGCCGAACGTGAAAAGAATGGTCCATACAAAGATTTTATGGACTACTGCGAAAGAGTAAACAGTATGGCACTTAACAAACGTTGCTTGGAAGCGATGATTATGGCAGGGGCATTTGATTGTTTCAAGGTAAAACGCAGTCAACTTATGATGGTCTTTGAAAGGGCAGTCGAAATTGTCAGCAAGGACAAAAAGACAAAAGAAACCGGTCAAACTTCGCTTTTTGACTTTATGTCAACAACTTGCAATACAAAATTTTCAAGTTTGACGTATCCTGACGTCAAAGAGTTTTCAAAAGATGCAAAACTCAAAAATGAAAAGGAAATAGCGGGAATTTACCTTTCGGGACATCCACTTGACGATTATTTGGAGTTTTATAATGATATAACTTTGACGTCGGATATGCTTGTAAAAGACGAAGACGAAACAAGCGAAAGTCAAGATGAAGTTCAAGAAGAAAAACGCCAATTTGAAGATGGGCAACAATTCAAATGTGGCGGACTTATAACCGAAGTAAACAAAAAAATCACCAAGAGCAACAAAGAAATGGCATTTTTGCGATTGGAAGATATGTATGGCGAAATGGAAGTTATCGTTTTCCCAGGAGTATATGCAAAATTCAAAAACATTTTGCAAGCCGACAACATAGTTGGTTGTATAGGCAAGATTTCTTACAATAATGACAAATTTTCATTGGTGGCTGACGGGTTCAGAGAATGGAAAAAGCAACAAACCGAAGAGGTGCATCAAAAATCCAACCGCAAACTTTATCTTCGTTTTGATACAACCAATGACCAACTTTATCAAAACGTTTTGTCACTTTTGAAAGAATACATTGGTGACGACGAAATTGCAATCAGATGTACAAACAGCGGCAAAAGTTTCAAGGTTTCGATTACAACAAATGCCGATACAATGCTTTGTAATGATTTGATTGGACTTTTGGGTCAAGAAAATGTTATAGTAAAAGGCGGAGAAGAAAATTGAAAGTTTTGATTTTGTGCAGTGGTGGTGATTCACCGGGAATGAACTTTTGCATACACAGCCTTGTAAAATATGGAAGAAAACACCAATTTTACGCATCTATGTACGGCTTTCGCGGTTTGATTGAAGGCAATTTTGTCAAAATCGACCAAAAAGAAACAACGTGCTTCAAAGATTTGGCTGGCACATTTATAAAAAGTTCAAGATGCCCAGAGTTCAAAACCGAAAAGGGCTTGCGCATGGCTTGCAAAAACATTGCGGGCGAAAAATTTGATTGCGTGATTGTGCTCGGTGGTGACGGCAGTTACAAAGGCGCCGTCGAACTTGCTCTTCATGGCATAAATACAATTTTTATTCCAGCAACTGTCGACAAAGACTTGCCATACAAAACATACTCGATTGGCTTTTTGACCGCAGTTTACGCTTGCACCGAATATATTTTTGATACAGTAAACACTCTCAAAGCATTTGACCGTACAGGCGTTTTTGAAGTTATGGGCAGGGATAATCCGTCAATCGCTCAAATGGTGGGACAAATTGTTGATGCTGATTATGTGATTTGCGCAGAAAACATAAACGATTTTGTGTTTGAAGATACAAATCCACAAAAAAAGTCAAAGATTATCATTTTGCAAGAAAAACTTGTTGACCTTTATCCATATTGCGCACACATTGGAAAGCAGTTGAATTGCGAGGTAAGGGGCTGCGTTGTTGGATATTTGCAACGTGGAACAGCACCTTTGCCACAAGAAAAAAAATATGCAAAAACTTTTGCAAAAATGACATTGTCACTTTTGAAAAATAAAGATTTCAATCAAGCAATCGCGATTGATGAAAATATAGTACAAACACAAAATTTAACAAACGAAGGATGAAAAAATGTTAGTAATTATTTCTGGAAGCAGTGGTGTAGGAAAAAATACAGTTATCAATGAACTGTTGAAAAACAATTCAAACTTGAAACTTTTGAAAACTTGCACAACCCGCAAACCAAGACTGGGCGAACTTGAAAGCCCAAATTGCCCATATTATTTTTTGAGCAAAGAAGAATTTGACCAAGGCGTAAAAGAAGACAAGTTTGCCGAAGTTGAAGAAGTGCACGAAACCTTTCGCGGAATGCTCAAATCTTCACTTGACGAAATACAAAAGGGTGAGTACGATTTTATAAAAGATATCGGTGTTTTGGGACAAGTAAATTTGAAAAGATTGCTTGAAAACAAAGCAGTCGTACTTTCGATATTTTTGACCGCACCAAAAAAAGTTTTGATTGAAAGACTCAAAGGTCGCGGGGAAGCAGATATTGATTTGCGTATATCACGTATGGAATTTGAAGAATCTTACAAAAAAAATTACGACATGGTCATCCGCAACATAGATTTGCAAAAAACATTGACAAAAATTGAAAAAACAATCAAACGCTTCAAAAAGATGCAAATCAACAACTAAAAACACAAAAAATCCATATCCCAAAAGTGAAAAAACACTTTTGGGATTTTTTTAACTTTATT